>JAIPEL010000010.1 GCA_021737185.1 Desulfobacterales bacterium
GTCATAGCCATGGGGAACGTTGCGGAAACGAGTAAAGGGAGTCGTCAAAAAATCCTTTTCAAGCGCCCGGGCGCTGCCGATCAGAACCATGCGGCCGGCCACGGCCTTGTCATCGAAGCGGCCGGCCACGGCGTCTGAAAAGGAGATTTGTGGAAACGCGCTGTAATCCCCGGAAAAATCGATCAGGAGCTCCGGGTAGGGAAGGGCGAGCCGGTCTTCGCCGTCTGCGCCCATCAGCAGGTGGTTCGGATGGGAAAAGTCGAATGAAAATTCGAGGTTTTTCCAAACCCGGACCAGCTCGAGAGAAAAGGAGGGAATCAGGGCCAGGCCCTGGTCGCCGATCGGCTTGGCCGTCAAAAAGCGAATTCGCCGAAGAACGTCGTCCCGATCCAGGGGCAGATCGATAAAGCCGTCTCCGACCATCGCATCGGAAAATTCGGGAAGGGGTAGAATTTCGCCGGATGGCGAGGCAGACACCCTGGGCAGCACTACATTGCCGCAGGCCGATACGGCGGCGGCCAGCAGCCGGTCGGTAGACGGGTCGGAATCCGGAAGGGCCAGCACCAGATCGATGCCCACCACCGCTGCACCGGCGAGGCAGAGCTGATCCAGGGCCTCTGCCAGATGGCGACGGGACCATCGGTTTCGACCCTTTTTCAGCGCATCTGCGCTCGGTTCGTCCATCATCACCAGAACGATTTGCCCGCTGGTGGAAATCGGCCCCCGCCAGTGAAAGTGCAGGTCGTAAAAGAGGTGCTCCGGTCCTTTCAGCCGGCCGGAAAAGGCCAAAAATCCGACGATGCCCAGCACCGCCAGGGTTGACAGGGCCGACAGCAGGAAATGTTTGCGGATCAAACGGCGGGAAGGGCGCATGGGAAAATCCCGGTGTCGTCGGCGGAACAATGAAGACGGAAAACGGGTCGAACCGGTTCGGATTTCGTGCTTCAGTTTTCGAATCTATGGTGCCGCCAAGGGGTTCATTGACAGCAAAAGCGCTGGGGCCGTTTTCCCGGAGCGGTTCGACCGCCGGATCGGACCATCCGGAATCCGGTCCAGAACCTGTCCGGCAGACGGTGCCGGCAGCGGGATCAAAACAGCGGCCATCGGGGCAGAGGGCCTTACCGGGCGTCTGCCTTCGACGCCCCCGACCGGGCTGGAGACGATGACGATCACCCGGCAACGCTCCAAAATTCGGGAAGAAGCGTCTTCGGCCTGGAGGCTGCGGGCGTCCTGTTCACTGATCACCAGGTTGGTCTTGGACAGACCCCGGACCTGTTCGACGTCTTTGACGATGAATCGTCCGCGTTTTTTCCGGGGAGGATCTTCTCCGGCCTCAGCCGGCGAAGGAAAGAGCAGGCGCGAAAGCCATTGGGCGGCATCAGGGCGCGAGAGTTGAAGCCGCTCCGAAGGACCGGTCATGGTGACGTATCGGACCATTCCCCGCTGTTTGAGGGCCTCTTCGTCGACCCGGTCCAGATCGTAGACGATGCGGCCGCTATCGGTCAGGACTTTGGGAAACAATGCCGGCGTGAGCGGCTCGACGGCGGCAGGCCGGCGGGCATCTAAAACGAGCCACGGCGCATCGTCTGCCTCGGGACCCTCGCCGCCTCTTTTCGGAAGCTTGTCCCACTTAAGCGGCCGGTCTTTGAGGGCCTCGACAAGCCGGCCGGTCAACCCCTGGATTCCGGTCATGGGCGATCGCAGCACCACTTCGTAGTAAGGGGCAGAGGCGCCCTCGACGAATACCTCGCGGTGCTCGGTGAAGTGGATCAGGGCGTTGAGTTCGATGACCAGAGGGCCGGCGCCCATGTCTGCCAGGGATCTTCGATCGTCGAGATGGACGCCTGCGGCGATCTTGAGAATCGACTGGAGGGCGATGATTTTGCCTGCCCGCCGGGCCATGGGACGGGATCCGGAGTGGCGGTCCAACATCCCGCGGCCGATCCCGTAAATCGCCATTTCATCCCAGTCGATCCAGCCGCTGCCGTAGGACTCGACATACGGGGAAAAGGCCGGGGATTCTAAACAGAGGCCGGCGGCGGGAAGCGCGGTCAAGGCCGCCAGCACCAGGAAGACAAGTTTTCGGATTGTCTGCATCGCTATGCCGCTCCGGGTCCAAGTTCATCGCACTTTGCCAACGCTACCATATTCGCAGTGGCAGAACAACCGGCCCGCCCAGGGTCCCGTCAAGGTCCAAAAATGGAGGGCCACGCTCCGTCGTGGCCGCCTGTTTTCGGACGCGACAGAGCGCGTCCCTCCCTACGGGGACTTTGGCGGAGTTGACTTCCCGGCCGGTTGCCGATAGAGGCACGGTAGACCGCAACCCGATCCATGAAAGAGGAGAGACGCCCATGAGCCATCACCACGATCCCCACGACCACTCCCACAGCCATGATCACGGCCATTCCCACGGGGAAGCCGGCGAAATGCCCTTCAACGAGAAGATCGCGCGGCTCCTGGACCACTGGGTGCAGCACAACGACGATCATGTCCGCTCCTACCGGGAATGGGCCGAAAAGGCCCGGAGCCACGGTTTTGCCGAAACTGCGGCCGCCCTCGACAAGGCGGCGGAGACCACCGCCGCGGTCACCGATGCGTTTCGCGAGGCCCGGGCCTCGGTTCCCAAGGCGTGATTCTTTTAATGCAGTCTGGAAATCCTGGTCCTCTGGGCCAGGTCAAAGGCATCTGGCTTTGCCATAGCTGATGAAGAAGGAAAATTTCGAAGCACGAAATATTCGAATTTCGGATTTAAGTTTATATGCCCTCTGGGCTTAGCTCAAAGTCGGGTTCTCTGGGCCCGGATCTTTACTTCACGCCGGTGTGCTTCCGAATTCCGCCCAGGAAAAGGGCTTTTCAGAAATCAACTCCCGGCAGGCTCGAGCGGCATTCATCGTGTCGGTATGAAAGACATTGAGCAGGGCCATGGACAGGCCGGCGGCGGTCATCATCGCCAAATAGGCCGATTCGACGACTTGACGGGGTGCCCCGGAAGGGGCGCCGGAGGTGAGATTCGACAGACCGGCGACGGTCCGCACCGGCCGGCCCAGAAGATCCGGCAGGAGGCGCAGCGTTTGTAGAACCTCTCGCACCTGCCTGCCGCCGTCCTGCCAGGAGAGGGGCGGTACCACCGGGTCGACAATGATTCGTTCCGGTGAAAGGCCCTTTGCCGCCGCCGCGTCGAACAGGGCAAGGCCGGCCGAAAGCCGCCCCTGGGCGTCTGGCGGAACCAGGCCCTCGCCGTCAAGCAGATAGCCGACGATATCGAGTCCATAGTCGGCGGCCAGAGGCACGATTTCTCCCAGCTTCCGTGGTTCGAGGGAAAAGCCGTTGAGGATCGGCGGCCGGCCGGCGGCCCTGACGCCCGCCGCCATGGCCCGTGGGTTCGCCGTATCGATGAAAAGCGGCAGCCGGGTGGCGGCTTCGGCGCTTCGGACCAGAAATGTCATCTCCTGTTCCGGATTGCGTTGGCAGGGCCCGGCATTGAGATCGACGGCCTCTGCTCCGGCTGCCTCCATCTGCCGGATCAATCGTGCAATCGGTTCCGGGTCCCGCCGGGCCATCGCTTCCTGAATCGACGGCAGAAGAATCTGCAGATTGTCCGCTACGATCATCACGATCTTTGTCCCGTTTCGGGCAGGAAGCCCTCCAGAAAGCGCAGCGATTTCGTCAAAAAGTCAAAGGAAAACCCTTCCAGGCTGACCACGCCGGCAAATCCCTGAAGGATCTGCCGGGTGGCCGAAAGAAAGCGGTCCTCCATGCGTTCCAGGGGAAGGTGATCTCTGCCGCCGGACACCCCGTGCAGATGGATGACTTCGATGCGGGGGGCCAGTCGCTCGAAAAGGGCCAGCGGCTCGAAGCCGTGAACGAAGAGATGCCCGAGATCGGCGCAGATCGAAAGGTTGAATTCCTCGACGAGGGGTTCGACCCAGGAAAACGGATAATCGAGGGTTTCGACGGTGATCCGCCGGGAGGGCACCGGCGCCCGAAGCAGTTCGCCGAGGCTCCCGGCAGCACGGCGGCGCCACTTTTCGAGGGCGGTCATGTCCGGATGTTTCGGAGCAGGACCGATATGAAGGCAGTAGGTGGTCGGCCGCCACGGCAGGGTCTCTTCGATCCGAAGCCGGGTCAGTGCCGCATCGCGTTTCCGGCGTTCGGCATCGCGGGCGGCCAGATCGATGTCCAGCGGCAGGTGGACGTTGGCCGTTGTCTTTTCCGCCTTCAACAAGGACTTGACCTGAAGGATTTCCTCCGAAGACGGCGGCGAATCCTTTTCGAACAGGAGGATTTCAATCTCGTCGAAAAATGGGGCGAGGGCCTGGACGTTGGGCAGGATCCGGTCCGGGTAAATATAAGAGGTCGTGGCGAGTCGGAAGGCAAAGCGCCCCCGATAGGATCGACTCAACCGGGGGTATGTGTCAGGTGGCCGCATCACGTAAGTTTTTCCGATCATCAAAGCAGGTGGTGCAGCAACAGAAACAACAGCGCCATGGCGACGAGGGCTAGCAGGGAAGACAGGACCATCAGGTCCCGGGCCCGAAGGATATCGCCGGCAAGAACCGGCCCGTAGTTCTCTCCCAGAAAGGGCTTGTCCACCATTTCACCGCCGTAACGGCTCGGCCCTCCCAGCCTCACTGCCAGGGCTCCGGCAAATGCCGCCTCCGGAAATCCGGCATTGGGGCTGGTATGGTGGTTCCCCTCGCGCATCGCGGTCCGCATTGCCTGCCGGCTGCGGCCGGAGAGAAGCTGGGACGCTGCCGCAATCAAACCCACGGAAATGCGGGCCGGAAGCCAGTTGGCGACATCGTCTAGCCGCGCCGCAAAAGCGCCGAAGCGCCGATAGCGCTCGTTGCGGTATCCGATCATGGCATCGAGGGTGTTCACCATCCGGTAGGCCGCCGCCAAGGGGGCGCCGCCGATGGCCGCGAAGAACAACGGCGCCACCACGCCGTCGACCAGGTTCTCGGCAACGGTCTCCACGGCAGCGCGGGCGATCTGCTCCCGGGACAGGTTTTCCGTATCCCGTCCGACGATCCGCCCAAGCTGTTTTCGCGCCCGGTTCAAGGGTCCGGAAAACAGGGCACGATGGATCCCTTCGGCCTCCGATGCCAGAGACCGTGTCGAAATGCAAAAATACAGGATCAGCACCTCCAATAGAGCAGCAACCGTGGGGTCGACGCCCCGGGCGGCGGCGAGGGCTGCCGCTGCGACTGCCCAGGAACCCGCCACCAGCCCGCCTGTCATGAGCGCTCCCGACAGCCGAAGACCCAGAGAGAGCGCTCGAAATCGTGGCTCGGACCAGGAAATGGCGCTGCCCATCCACCGGACCGGATGCGGCATTCGGTGCGGATCCCCCAGCACCAGGTCCATCGCGCAAGCGGCCGGCAGCACCCAGACCCCGGAAAGGGCCGTGATCATGACCGCCGTCCCGGCGGCAGGGCATCGTCGCTCTGTGTTGACTTCTCTGCCCGTAACACCGACCCCAGGGCCTCGACCAACCGATCGTTTTCCGCCGGGGTTTTCAAAGAGATCCGGATGTATCGATCCGAAAGGCCGGCAAAGTTTTCACAGTTCCGGATCAGAATCCGCTCTTCTAACAGCTGAACCGCGGCCCGTGACGCCGGGACCGTTTCCGGGAGCAGAAGCAAAGAGAAGATGGCCGCGCCGGGAAACATCCGCACTTCCGGGAAATTGGCCATGCGTGCGGCAATTCGGGCGGTTTCGGTCGAGGTGAACCGGCGGGTTTCTGTAAGGAAGTCTTCGATCTCCGGCGCCGGCCGCATCAGAAATTCGACGGCCGCCTGGGCCAGGCTGTTGACGCTCCACGGCTGGTAAAGTCGCCGCATCGCTTCTATCAGCTGCGGCGGTGCGATCAGAAAGCCGATTCGCAGCCCCGGAATCCGGAAGACCTTTGACAGGGAGTTGAGCACCAGCACGTTGGGAAGCGCCTGCCGGATCATGCTCTTGTCGTCTGCATCGGCGACGAAGGGAAGATACGACTCGTCCACCACGAAGCGCACCTGCGGGTGCGATCGGCAGATCCGGGCCAGCGGCTCTACCGGGGTCAGGACACCCGTCGGGTTGTTCGGATTGCAGAAAAAGGCCAGGTCAACGTCTGCCAGGGCTGGTTTCAGACGGTCCGGTTCTATCGCAAAACCGTTTTCAAGCTTTGACGAGACGATGGTAAACGAAACGCCGCAGGCAGTGCAGGCATCGGCATAATCGGCATAGGTGGGGGCCGCGATCAGCGCCTTTCGGGCGTTGAGCACCCGCGGCAGGGCGTAGATGAACTGGGTGGTTCCATTTCCGGCCATGACCCACTGCTCATCTATGCCGCTGCGGCGGGCAAACGCGCGGCAGCATCCTGCGGCGTCGGGTTCAGGCAGCGCATGCAGATCCGCCAGCCGGTCCTGCAGATGGCGGTGCAGCCCGGGAGGCGGTCCCAGGGGATTCACGTTGCTGCTCATATCCACGATCTCTTCGGTCTGGCAGCCGATCCGGGCGGCCGCCTGGTAGATATTGCCTCCATGGCCGTGAATCATCGTCCCCCTCCTGCGGCGAGCACGAGGAATAAAAACACCTCCGTGGCCTCGACCATGGCACCTAACATGTCGCCGGTGACGCAGCCGATGCGTCGGCGGTAAAAAAGGATGACGGCCGCCGTAAAGATCACAAAAGCCAGGTTGAGCCTGATCGCCAGCGCGCCTGCGAAAAAGGACGCCGCCACCGGAAGCAGCATCCCGGCAAACGATGCCGCGGGCAGGGGCGCTGAAAACAGCGGATGCCCGGTTCCGCCTTCCGGACGGCCGTATTCGAGAAACCGGATGGCAAAAATCATGGCCCCCCGGGCGTAGGTCGGAACGAGCAGCAGACAAAGACTTCGATGAGAATCCAGCCCCCAGATCCCGGCCCACTTGAGGGTCAGGCCCAGGACCACGGCGACGAGCCCCATGGCCCCGACCCGGCTGTCCTTCATGATGGCAAGGGCCCGCGGCCGGTCGTGGTGGCCGAACAGCCCGTCTGCCGTATCTCCCAGACCGTCGAGGTGAAGGGCGCCCGTGAGCAGGACCAGGGCAGCGACGTCGATCAGCGACGCGACGGGAATCTCCCAGAAGAGGCCGGCGGCGGCGTCGATTCCTGCCAGGATCGCCCCGAGAAGCAGCCCCACCACCGGGAAAAAAGGGATCATGCCGACCGGATCGTAGACCGTTTTGCGGCCTATGGGCAAAAAGGTGATGAATCCGATGGCGGCGATGAGCCGTTTCATGGCGCCGGGGCCCCCTTGATGGGAACGGGAATCCCGGCCACCATCCATATCACGGTATCCGCCGACGCCGCCACGATCCGGTTGACCGTTCCCACAGCGTCGCGGTAGGTTCTGGCCAGCGCGTTTTCGGGCACAATCCCGGTGCCGACCTCGTTGGAGACGACCACGATGGGGCATTTCGCCGCGGCAAAGGCGCCGACAAGCCTCTCTCCCGCCGACAAGAGCTGTGTTTCATCGGGCTGCTGGAGGATCCGGTTGCTGATCCACAAGGTGAGGCAGTCGACAAGCAGGACATCTGCCGCCTCGCCCAGCTTTTTTACGGCCTCGGCCAGAGCAAGCGGCGCTTCTTGGGTTTGCCATCGGTTTTGGCGCTCGGCCTGGTGTCTGGCCACCCGATCGCGCATTTCCTCGTCTTTGGGCTCGCAGGTGGCGATGAACACCCGATGCGCCCCCGGATACGATTCGGCGAGCTTCAGTGCATGGCGGCTTTTGCCGCTGCGGCATCCGCCGATGACCAGGGTGAGCTCTTTCTTCACTGTTCGATTCCCCGCCTTGCCGCCACGCCGCTGTGAAAGTAGTGTTTGATTTCCCGCATCTCGGTCACCAGGTCGGCGCGGGCGATGAGCTGCACCGGCGCGTCCCTGCCGGTGATCACCAGCTCCGTGGAAACGGCCTTGGCCTCGACCACCGACAGCAGGTCTTCGATTGAAAACAAGCCCCAGGAGACGGCGACGCAGGCCTCGTCCATGACCACGAGATCGTGGGCCCCGGCTTCCAGCACGCTTCTCACCCGGGCAAGACCCCGGCGGGCCGCCGATATCTCGGCAGGGGCCGGCGGCGACGTCAGAAACCGGCCCGTGCCGAAGGCGGCGACCTGCACTTGTCCGGAAAACCGCTTCAGGCCCAGGATCTCGCTGCTTCGGCCGTCCTTGACAAACTGCGAAACGAATACCGACAGACCGGCGCCTGCTGCCCGCAGCACAAGGCCCATGGCCGCCGAAGTTTTCCCCTTGCCGTTGCCGGTATAGACATGGACGAATCCCTTCATCGGATATTTCCCCGGCCGGTGGCTTCTTCAGCGATGATTTCTTCCAGGACATCGAAGAGGGCCTCCTCCCACGGGCGGGGAACGATGCCGAAGCGACGGCGGATTCGGCCGCAGGAAAGCACCGAATAGGCGGGGCGCGGGGCGGCGGCGTTGAACTGGACCGTGGTGATGGGCGCCACGTGTTCGACCCGGAGCGGGATTCGGCCGCGGGTCTTTTCAAAAATCGTTTCGGCAAAGCCGTGCCAGCTGGTAACGCCCCGGTTGCAGAAGTGGTAGGTGCCCCATAGGGTCTGCGACTGCGCCGCGACCGCCTGCTCTGCCAGAACGAGAACGGCGGCGGCCAGGTCCGCTGCGCTGGTGGGGCATCCGAACTGATCGGCGACCACCCGAACCGCCTTCTCCGTCTTTCCGATCCGGATCATGGTACGGACAAAATTATGGCCGCGGGCAGCATAGAGCCAAGAGGTCCGGACGATCAAATGGGCCGGCAGTTCGCTTCGAACGGCGTCTTCTCCGGCGGCTTTGCTTTTTCCGTAAACGCCCAAGGGCGACACCGGATCGTCCTCTGTGTAGGGCCGTCCGGAGGTGCCGTCAAATACGTAGTCGGTGGAAACGTGAATGAGGACGATTCCCGACCGTGCACAGGCCCGGGCCAGGTGCCGGGGCCCGTCGCGGTTTGCAGAAAACGCGGCCTCGGGTTCATCCTCGGCGCGGTCTACGGCCGTATAGGCGGCGGCGTTGACCACCAGGTCCGGCGAAGATGCTTTCAGCGCCGCACGGATATTTTCCGGATCGGCGATGTCGACCTGGGGCAGATCGACGGCTGCCGGCTCCCATCCTTTCTTCCGGCTGGCCCGTTCGAGCGCCGAGCCGAGCTGTCCTCTTGCGCCGACAATGAGCAGCTTCAACGAAGGGTCTCCACGGAGGGCAGATCTTTTGCGCCAAGCTGGCCTAAAAGAGGGTAGGACCGGTCTTTGGCGGATACCAGCGGATTTCTCACCGGCCATTGAATGCCGATGTCCTCATCGGACCACAAAATCCCGCCTTCGTCTTCGGGCACATAGATGTCGGAGCATTTATAGTGAACCAGGGCCCGGAGGCTCAGCACGCAGAATCCGTGGGCAAAGCCTTCGGCGATGAACACCTGCCGCCCCTCTTCTGCCGTGAGCCGGGCGCCCACCCATCTGCCGAAGCTGGAAGAGTCCGGACGAATGTCCACTGCCACGTCGAAAATCTCGCCGAAGACGACCGATACCAGCTTGGCTTGGGGCCGGGTTCGCTGAAAGTGAAGGCCCCGAAGGGTTCCCCGCACCGACCATGACAGGTTGTCCTGGACGAAGTCGACGTCGATGCCTATTTGCTCGTAGCGGCGGCATTGATAGGTTTCTAGAAAATACCCTCGGCGGTCCCGGTAGATGTCGGGTTTGACGATCCGGACCCCGTCTATCGGCGTTTTTTCGATTTGCACCGGTCTTCTCCGCCGTTATCGTCCCTTTTGGATCAGGTCGAGCAGATACGCGCCGTAGGCGTTGTTCGAGTACTCGGCGGCCAGCCGCTCCAACTGTGCCGCGTCGATGAACCCCATCCGGTAGGCGATTTCTTCTACGCAGGACACTTTCAGACCCTGTCGGTTTTCGATGACCTCGATAAAGTTTGCCGCCTGCATCAGGGTTTTGTATGTGCCGGTGTCGAGCCAGGCAATCCCCCGGCCCAGGCGCTCGATGTGAAGCTGGTTCAGCGCCAGATAGGCACGGTTGACGTCGGTGATTTCCAGCTCTCCCCGGGCGGAAGGCTTCAGTCCGGCGGCGATGTCCAGAACCTGGTTATCGTAAAAGTAGAGGCCGGTGACGGCGTAGTTCGATTTCGGCGCTGCGGGCTTTTCCTCGATGTCCACGACCCGATTCGCCTCGTCATAGGCGATAACGCCGTAGCGGCCAGGATCACTCACCCAGTAGCCGAACACCGTGGCGCCTTTTTCGCGGTTTAGCGCCTGGCGGAGCTGCTGGGAAAGTCCCTGCCCGTAAAATATATTGTCGCCCAAAATCATGCAGACATGGCCGTCGCCGATGAAATCCCTGCCGATGACAAAGGCCTGGGCCAGTCCCTCCGGCCGGGGCTGCTGCGCGTAGTGCAGAGATATCCCCCACTGGCTTCCGTCTCCCATGAGCTTTTCAAACAGCGGAAGATCATGGGGCGTTGAAATGACAAGGATTTCCCGGATACCAGCCAGCAGAAGCACCGATAGGGGGTAGTAAATCATCGGCTTGTCATACAGCGGCAGGAGCTGCTTGCTGATGACCCGGGTGATCGGATACAGGCGCGTGCCGGACCCGCCGGCCAGTATGATTCCTTTCATGTCGCGTTCCTGAACGGTTTACGTTGCTGGAATTTTGACGGGTGCCGGAAATCGGCGGCAAGGACTGAGTCCTTGTAGGGTGGAATCGGTGCTTTGTCAACCGCCGCGGGGATGGCAAAAAAAATCCGTATCTTAAAGGGCGTGGTGGGAGGCCGGAGTGGGCTGGACCCAGCGATTGCGGCTTCCATCATAGAACCATTTGTCAGGAAAGCCCCGGCGGGTAATGAAGGTCGGGCTTTCCGCCCAACAAAGCATTTCTTCATAGGCCCTGAAAATCTTTCGAAAAGACCGGTTGTCGCCCCCCCTGTCCGGGTGGTGCTTCATGGCCTGGTTCCGGAAAGCGGTCTTGATGATCTGGAGCAGTTTTTTGTTGTCGAGATCTTGCCGACGCAGCCGGAGATGAACCAAGTGGCTGCCGTTGACAGCAGGGGTCCGAATCTCCAGCGGCCGCACCGATCCAGTGCCGCCCTCGCTGCAAAGGGCCGCTTCAAAGACTCGTTGGTTGGCAAGGTATTTGCGGTTCGTGCGGCGCCTTTCATTCCACCAGGTGTTGCCCAGCAGGTTGGATAGTCTGCAAAAGTCTTTTGACGGCGCGGCTCCGGGTGTTCGTGGGTATATAAAACTGAAGATCTGCAGGGAATCGTGCGCTAAGATGTCCAAAATCACCGCGGTTTCAGTGAAGTAAAAGGTGGCATAGCGGGTGTTCAGGGCCTTGAGAAGGCCGGTCCGGGCGTTCAGCTTTCGGCGCAGATCCTGCCGGCAGCCAACGGAGCAGTACCGCCGCCGTGCGCTGCCCAGGTCCGTGCCGCAGGAAAGACACCGGCGCCGCTCTGTTTCCCTTCGATGCGCCGCTGCAAAGGCGTTGTCGATGTACGCATTTACTTCCATCGTGAAAGCGATTTTACAATTGGAGCTCGAACACCATTTTTTTCCCGCCGTTGTCGTAGAACAACATCCGGCCTTTGATCCGCTGCTGTTCGCCGAAGATGTTCTGCAGCGTCAGTTCGTCGTCGATTCGCTCCACCCGGTCCACGTTTTCCATGATTTTTTCTTCCACCCCGTCTTTTAAGACGAACACGTCGATATCGCACATAGAAAGCTCCTCTTTCGTTGACATTCTCAAAGAGTTTACCCGAATCTGGCGGATTTCTCAACCGTCGCAGGGAAGAGACAAGGGCTCGGCGGTTTTCGTTGGAAGATTGCGCCGCCGGCCTGACTGGCTGAGATAAATTCCTGCAAATACCAATATCGCCGCCAAATATTGCGGTGCCGTGAAGCGCTCGCCCAGGATAAGCCATCCGAGCACGACGGCAAACACCGGGATCAGGTTCACATAGGCTGAAGCCCGGCTCACCGGCAGCCGGCTGATCCCGTAGTTATACAGACCGTAGGCGCCGATGGTGATAAATGCCCCCAGATAGACGATGGAAAGCGCGGGGATGACCGGAACCGGAGAGGGCAGACCCTTGGTCGTAAACAGCATGAGAGGGAAAAAAAAGAGGCTTCCGATGAAGGCCTGCCAGGCGGTCAGAAACCAGGGTGAATAGCTGCGCGTCAGAAACTTGAGGGTGATGAAATACCCTGTTGCGCAAATCATGGCCAGGAACTCGAGCAGGTTGCCCAGCGCCGGCCGAGGCGCGCTCTGGCTCGATTCGCCGGTGAGGCTCAGCCAGCATGCGCCGGCGATGGCCACGACAAAGCCGGCCAGCATCCGGCGGGACAGCGGTTCGGAAAGTACCAGCCTGGCCGCAAGGGCCACCATGAGCGGGAGCATGGCCGTGATGACCCCGGCCTGGGAGGCTGTGGTATTTTCCAGGGCCTTTGCTTCGAACAGAAAATAAAGGCAGGGCTCACAAAATGCCATAAACAGCAGGTATTTCAGGTCCGCCCGCCGGAAATTGGAAACCCCCAGCTTTGAAAAGACAGCCAAAAAGAGGATCGACGCCACGGCCATTCGCCCGAAGATCACCAGCATCGGCTCATAGGCGGTAAACGCCAATTTCAGCGCAATGAAAGAGCTTCCCCAGAGAAGGGCGGCAGTGATCAGGGCCAGCGTCGGGACCCATGAAGTGGTGTTTTCGGACATGACGGCACCGTCCTCTTTTATGCTAGCGGCGCAGCAAATCCGGCCGGATAAATCAGATGATCGGGCGTTGACAATACCGATGGAAATGAGATAGCGCCAAATTTGAAAGCAGTCAGTCTATCACAGAGCCCATCGCGAATTAAAGCGAAAATGGGCCGCCTCGGCTTCCGGTGTTTCAAGGGAATCCGGGACCTGCTATAGGGATTGTCATATCCGTTCCGTTTGAGAGAGCTTGATATGCGCCGGCGCCCCGCGAACTCAAGGTCATGGATCGGCTGTTTGACAATCTCTATATATAAAATAAGAACCACTTAGAGCGCTTGGGGTGCGGCTTATAGAACTAAATCGGGGAAACGACTCTGTTTTCGAGTCTGGCAAGGCAGGGCAAAGGGCGAAGGCAAAAGGGCAGGCTGCCAAAATGCCAGCCTGCCCCTTTTTTTCCATTATGCCGATTTTCCGGTAATGCATGCCCGCCGGCTTCTGCTGGCAAGCCGATCAGGCGGCAAGGTGCGCATTGCTGCCCTCGGATCGAGGAACATCGGCATCAGTACATGTCTTCGTCGTAGGCGCCCGCCCCTTGTGGCGCCTTTTTCTTTTCCGGCTTGTCGGTGATCATGACTTCAGTGGTCAGCATCAGGCCGGAGACCGATACCGCGTTTTGCAAAGCGAAACGAACCACCTTGGTCGGGTCGATGACGCCGGCCGCCATCAGGTTTTCGTATTTCATCTCTGCGGCGTTGAAGCCGTAGTCATCTTTTGCCTCGCGGACGGTGTTGAGCACCACGGAGCTTTCCATGCCGGCATTGTGAACGATCTGGCGCAGCGGTTCTTCCAGGGCGCGTCGAAGAATGTTGACGCCGTCTTCTTCCTCCCCTGGCGCCTTGACGCCATCGAGCGCCTTTTCGCAGCGAATCAGCGCAACCCCGCCGCCGGGAACGATGCCTTCTTCCACAGCCGCCCGGGTGGCGTTCAGGGCGTCTTCGACCCGCGCCTTCTTTTCCTTCATCTCCGTTTCCGTAGCCGCTCCGATGTTGATGACCGCCACCCCGCCCACGAGTTTCGCCAACCGCTCCTGGAGCTTTTCCCGGTCATAGTCGGAGGTCGTCTCCTCGATCTGCGCCCGGAGCTGTTTGATTCTTCCCTCCAGGGCCTCCCGGCTGCCGGCGCCGTCCACGATGGTGGTGGTGTCTTTATCGATCCGAACGGTCTTGCACCGGCCCAGGTCCTCCAGCGCAAGGTTTTCCACCTTTACGCCAAGCTCCTCGGAGACCACCTGCCCGCCGGTGAGCACGGCGATGTCCTGGAGCATTGCCTTGCGGCGGTCCCCGAATCCCGGGGCCTTGACCGCGGCCACTTGCAGGGTGCCTCGAAGCTTGTTGACAATCAAGGTGGCCAGCGCCTCTCCTTCCACGTCTTCTGCGACGATCAGCAGCGGTTTGCCCGTTCGGGCGATGCTTTCCAGAATGGGCAGAATATCTTTCATGCTGGAAAGTTTTTTCTCATGGATCATGATGTAAGGCTCTTCTAAAAGCGTCTCCATTTTTTCTGCATTGGTGACGAAATACGGCGACAGATAGCCCCGGTCGAACTGCATTCCCTCGACGATTTCCAGGGAGGTCTCCATGGTTTTGGCTTCCTCCACGGTGATAACCCCCTCTTTGCCGACTTTTTCCATGGCCTCGGAGATGAGCTTTCCGACCATTTCGTCCCCGTTGGCGGAAATCGTTCCGACCTGTGCGATTTCATTTCGATTTTTGGTTGGCTTCGACATTTTCTTGAGTTCTTCCACCACTGCGGCTACGGCCTTGTCCAGTCCGCGCTTGATGGCCATGGGGTCGGCACCGGCGGCCACCCGCTTCTGGCCCTCGCAATAGACGGCCTGTGCCAGAACTGTGGCGGTGGTAGTTCCGTCACCGGCTGCGTCGCTGGTTTTGCTTGCGACCTCCTTGATCATCTGGGCCCCCATGTTTTCAAATTTGTCTTCCAGTTGGATCTCTTTGGCCACGGTGACCCCATCTTTTGTCACCGTGGGCGACCCGAAGCTCTTTTCCAGCACCACATTGTTGCCCCGGGGTCCGAGGGTGACCTTAACGGCGTTGGCCAGCGTGTTGACGCCGCGAAACATTTTTTCCCGAGCCCTGGATCCGTAGCGAATCATCTTAGCAGACATGACCTGTTCCCTCCTCCTTACATATAGGGTATGGATTTCACCGGATGCACCGCTGCCGGCAGCCTTTGCTGCCGTCATATTTTCGGGCATTCGCAGCCGGGGGCTTTCGGGTCGAGGATCCCGCCCGGCCTTTATGCGGAAGCTATCCGGGTACCGGATCGCCTCGGAAAGTGCGGCGAGCGCAGGCCCCCATTCGGCTGTCCTGCAAAAATAGGATTGTTCGACGGAAAAGATAAAGCTCGAGGCAAGGAATTTTTACATTTCTCTTCAAGGCAGGCTTCATGACCGTATCCAAAAAAATGTAAAAAAAACAATATTATATGATCTTGATATTTCAAAAATAAGCATCGAACCGACCCTGTCAAGTGGACCTGTTTCCGGCATGAATTATCACTCAACTTTCGGGATTCATGATGCCGCCGCTGTAAGGGATGTTCGAAAATGATGCTTCCGCCTTTGCCGGAGGCATTACTTTTATCATTGAAATCAGGGTGTTTTTGGTTTAGTGAAGTTGAATTCGCGAAAAGGCGAAAGACTCGTTCCTGTCCATTGCGGTGCGGAAAATTTTTAACACCCGGCTTCACAGCATCGAAGAGGGGCGCTGTGGCACGTATCCAGGTTCCAGGAGGTTTTTGAATGTCGGAGCAAACCGGCCCAGACCGAATTTCGGAGATCAGCAGCGATCTGGAACACATCACCGAGGATCTGGAGGCGGCCCGGGGTTTTGTCGGTCTGATCCGTACCCTGGAAAAACTGTCGGACATGGCGGAGCATGTCTATGACCGGACCCAGAACCGGTATTGTGCGGTTTCTTCCGGGCGGCCGGTATCCGAGCTTGAACTCCTGCTGGAAGATTTTTTCGGTTCCCCCAAGAAGCGCTCTGAAAACCCGATGCCGGCCAAGCTGCACAGCCATCCGATTCTCGGATATCTCGAGGGGGACATCGAAGGGCAGAGTCTTTTTTTCCGCAAAACCGAAAACGGCCTTTTTTATGGAGCTCTTGAGCCCTTGACGGAGCCTTTCGGTCAGGTGGCCGTCCGACTCGGCTTTGCCAGAAAAAAAAGCAGAGGGAAAAAGGCACCGGCCGCCGGCCTCGAAATCGGGGATATCGGGCTGCCGGCCCAATCTCTGGAAGAGCGGATTGCAGAACAGCTCAACGAGGGAAGCGGCCGGATCGATGGGGTGGGCCTGGCGACATTTCTGCTGGAATCCGAGGCGGAAAAGTCCTCTTGTTCGCTTCGGGTGACCACCGAAGACGACAGCGGGTACCTGTTTATCAAAAACGGGGTTTTAATTGACGCATCCTGCGGAAAGGCGGCGGGCATAGAGGCCGCCATGGAGATCATCAGCTGGGTCGATACGCAAATCGTTTTGGAAAATCCCGTTGAAAGAGACGAGGACACGATCGCGCAGCCGCTGCTGCGCACGTTTACCGGCGCGCTCAAGAAGCGAAACAGCCGCAATCAGGAATCCGGGCAAGAAGTTGTCGACACACCCCCTTCGGCGGCTAAAGCGGCGGCAGCCCCCTTAAAAAAAGGCCCGGCAAAGAAAAAAAAGCGGCCCGGAAAGGCGAAGGTTCGGCCTGTTTATGCGGTAATCCTGGCCGTTGTGGTGATGGCGGCAGGCGCCGTCTACGGCTACCGATACTGGCAGGAGCAAAAGCGGCAGGAGGCCTATGCGGTGATGGCAGCGGCAGCAGCGGCTGAAAAAGACACTGAACAGGCGGTCTCCATGCTGGAGGCCTTCATCCAGGCCGGGCCCGACGACGAATATGCCCGCAAAGCCTCGGAAGATATTCTCCGCCTCAAGACCGAAGCGGAGAAGCGGTTCTATGATCAGATCGAAGCCGAGGTCGAAGCCTTGCTTACGTCGGCCGGATTCGAAACCAAGGCCGAACAGATTTACCAGCGGTACCTGGAGCGGTATCCTCAAGGCAGATACGCCCAGAACGTGCGGGAACGGATCGGCTCTCTTGGCGAGCTCGCCGAAAAAAGCCTCTACCAGGAGGTGGTAGGCAGCAAAAATGAAAAGCCGGCGGCGAAAATAGCCGCCTACCAACGCTACATCGAACGATTTCCGGAGGGGCGGCACAGAAAAGACGTAGAAAAGCGGATCGATTCCCTTGCCGCCGTCCAGTTTCGAGAACTGGAGACGGCGATGCTGAACTGCAAGAGGTCAGGGCGGTGGCAGGACTGCGTGGATCGCTGCGACGGATTTCTTTCCGCCTTCGGGATTTCTTCTTTTTCCGCGGCCGTTCGTGACTTCCGCAAAGAAGCGCAGGGAAACCTGGACCTGGTCGAAGTCGACGCCCTTGCCGCCGGACTGGCGGGGGATCCCCAGAAAGCCAAGCTGGCGCTCGAACAGTTTTTACAAAAGCGGCCGGACTCCCCGGCGGCCGGAGAAGCCCAAAAACGCCTGGCCGACGCCGACAGGCGAATCGATGCCGCACACCAATGGCAGCGGATTGAATCCCTGGGCCGGGATGAGGCCCGCCCGCTGAGGGATCGGGTCGAGGCGGTCCGGTCTTACGCAGCCAAGACGCCGTTTACCCGATACCGAGAATCCGCAGCTCGACTTGCCGCCGAACTCGAAAAAAGAATGTGGGAAGAGTCCCAAAAACAGCAGCAGATGGCGGCCGAACAATACCGCCGGATGCAGTTGGAGCGGCAAAAGCAGCAGGCGGCCCGGGAGCGGATGCGCATCGAAGGGTTGGAAAAGGAGGCCGAGGTCAAGCTGGCCGCGGCCGGGGAGCGGTTCGTCGCCGGCAACGCCGGGACCTTCGTCGACAAGAAAAGCGGTTTGATCTGGTGCCTGCTCGACTCGCAAAAGACGCTGAATCACTGCCAGAGCTATCAGGAAGCGAAAAACTATGTCGCCAAACTGTCCACCGGAAACTTCACGGACTGGCGTCTGCCCACCGCCGGCGAACTGGCGAGCCTTTACAAGAACCCTCCTTTTTTCCCCGTCGACAGCGCCCCCTGGTACTGGACGTCGAAGATCTTCACCACCGGATACCACACCAAGGTAAGGGTGGTGAGTTCCGACAGGGAGACCGAATTTAAAACCGAGTACCGGCGGGCTTCAGAGTGCGGAGCGGTCCGCGCCGTACGCGATCCGCGGTGAGCCTGCGGCCCCACACGGCGGCGCGGGACGATGGGCTTTCCCTGAGAGTTTTCAATGCCCTACCTTTGGGGTTGGTTTCCTACGAGCCCGCCGTCCCGTTCTCGAACGGGATTTGATCGAAACTCCAGGGGGCTCAAGCAGGAGCCCCGTCGTCCTCCTGCGACTACAGGCTGGAGTTTTCTGAATAAGCACATGATCAAATTGCGTGAGCAATTTGATCATCGGTGGTGTTCGGCGACCGCTTTGGTGTAAGATTCGATCATGTCTCCCAGCTCGGGATCCACGGTGTCGAATTCGATTCCGATGCTGATTCCTTCGCCGTCCAGGGTAATGTTTCGAACGATGCCGGAGCACTCCTTCACCCCCTGAAGTCCGAGCAGGGGAAAATACAGAATCACCTCCCTGCCGATGTCCAGGTCTGCAGCATCTACGTCCCGGGTGTCACGAAGTTTCAGGCGGCATCCGCCTCTGCTGATGTCGGAGATGATCCCCGACTTGCTGACGAAGTCGAATTTCAAGGTGGCCGGGATATAGCAGTCGATCCGGGTATGTCGCCGCACGTTGGTCTTTTTCAGGCCACGGGGAAAAGACAGGAAGGTGAGGGGAAAGGGCGTGGAGATGCTTCCCAGTACGGTGGCCTCGAATCCGAAAATCTCTCCGTGGTCCACATAGCGGGCCGCGACCGGCCGGTCCTTTTCGAGAGGATTGTCGATGCCGACGATGGTGGGCAGCTTCAAGATCAGACAGGCTTGGGGCATCACACCGACCAGCGTGGTCTGCAGCCGCTCCCCATTTTCGCCCTGTTCGATAAAGAGAATGGATCCGAGCTCGAATCGAATTTTCATCCGCGGGGGTTTGTCGGTGTTCTTCGCATCTGCCATGAGTATCCTCCGAAGCCCTGAATTCTGCCCCATCCTGCCGCAACCCCGAATCGCCGTCAAGCGGTTGTTGCAGGCTTTTTCCCGGGCTCAGCGGTTGCGGAGAATGTCGTAGACCAGCCAGAGTCCAATAACGGCGGAAATGCAGTATCCCGCCAGGCCGAGCAGGGAATATCCGCCCAGAAGCGGCGGCAGGCCGGTGGTGATGATCAGAGACGAACCGATGATCATCGCCCCGAGGATGACTCCCAGGGTCAGCCTGCTGAAGATCTTGTCCAGCGTCGAGGTCAGATCGTCCAGGTGGTGGTGCTCGAAGCGAAGCCGAAGGTCCCCCCGCTCCATTTTTGCGACGATGTCGCTGATTCGTTTTGGAAACTGCCCGGGGGAGGTCGCCAGCTTCAGCAGCAGAACTTTGAGGCGGTCTAAAATCCTCCGGGGCTGGAAGCGTTGGGCTGCGAGGCGCCGGACATGGGGCCGCATTTCGGAAACCACGTCCAGTTGCGGATAGATGAGCCGGACGGAGGCCTCGGCCGTGACAAGGGCCTTGATCATCATGAACAGATCCGGAGGAACCCGGAGACGGTAATTTCGGATCAGGTCGGTGATGTCGAGCATCAGCTCCCCAATCCGGATGTCGGCCACCGATGCTGCCATATGAACGTCGAGCAGCTCCAGCACTTCTCTTTCCAGCGCACGGGGATCGATGCCCTCGGAGGTCCGGCTGACCGTCAGCAGGGTCTCCACCAGGCGCTCGCTGTCTTTATCTACGGTTGCGGCCAGAAGATCGGCCAGTTGAATCCGGTCTTCGGAGGTGAGCCTGCCGACCATTCCCCAGTCCAACAGGCAAAGGGTTTTTCCTTCCATGACCAGCAGGTTGCCTGGATGGGGATCGGCATGGAAAAATCCGTCTTCGAGAATCTGCTGGACGGTGGCATGGAGCCCCTGCCTGGCCATTTCGGCAGGATCTTCAAGGGTTTCGGGCTTCAGGTCCATGAGACGGTCGCCGCGGATGTATTCCATCACCAAAAGGCGTCGAGAGCTCAGACGGCGGTTTGCCTTCGGGATATGAATGCCGGGCAGATGCCGCATGCGGCTTTCGGCAATCTTCATGTAGCGGGCTTCCCGTTCAAAATCGAGCTCCCGTTCCAGTGTCCGGCGGATGAGTTCGACCAGTCCGGGTAGGTCGTAGATCTGGACCTCGGCCATCCGTTCGTGGAGGATTTTGGCGATCGATTCGAATATCCCCAGGTCGAGATCCACCTTGGCCCGGATCTCCGGGCGCCTGACCTTCAGGGCCACCACGGTTCGGTCCTCTCGGATTACGGCGCGGTGGACCTGGGAGAGGGACGCCGAAGCCAGGGGGGTGTGGTCGAACACGGAAAAAACATCGTTGAGGGGCCGGCCCAAACTTTCCTCGACGGCCTCGATGACCTGATCCACCGGCACCGGGGCGGCTTTGTCCTGGAGCTTTGCCAGCTCCTGGGTCAGCGCCTTGGGCAGCATGTCCGAGCGGAGGCTCAGGATTTGGCCGAATTTGACAAAGCTTGGTCCGAGTTCGTCGAAGGCCATGCGCAGGCGCTCGAAGGTGTTCAATCCCGAATCGACCCGGGAGATCCTGTCTGCCACCTGCCGGCCGGGCAGTCCGAGGTGGCTCAGCACGTCGCCGAATCCATACTTGGCAAATACGGAAACGATTTCCTTGAAGCGCCCCAGGTTCTGAACGGTCTTTAGATTCACGACGGCGTTTCGCCCCTTTTCTGCATTGCTTCGAGGAGATCGATCCGTTTTTCAAGATTTTCCAGGCGGCGGGCCAATTTCTCGAATTCTCGGCCGCGGGCGACATCCAGGCCGTCCAGTATCCCCCGGACCGCGTCCTTCGCATTGTCTTTCAGCGAAGACCATCCGTCTCCGCCGCTGCTCGACAGTTCGGAAAACAGACGCTCTGCGTCTTCAGCACTGATTTTGGTTTCTTCGACCATACGGTCGACAATCCGTCGGACTTTGTCGCGGCTCATGACCACCATGCCGACCCCGGTAAAAAAGGCCTTCTGCAGTTCGTCCCGGACCATGGATGCTACTCCTGTGGAAAGGTTCCCAATTCCAAATTCAAGGTTTAAGACCCAACTGAATGATTCCCTGCTGCTTGCGGCTGCACATGCCACTGTTGTACCGCTGCACAAGAAATATTGCGGCAGCCGGTATTAACCGTCAAGCTGGCGCTTGTGAAATTGTCATTGTTTCAGAACGTTGGGTCTTATGGAGGCTCCTGGCACAAATATTGTTTGGTCTGCGGAAACGGTTTTTGAAAAGGATGTCAGCTCGATCTACAGCCGGGAGGATTCATGAAAAAATCTTACCCAGATTTTGCTTTCAAGCGATATTCGGGAAAAAGATGCCACAACCAAGAGACCCTGACAAGATATTATGTCCAGTTGCATGATGAACACCCCACGGTGAATTGCATCATGTCCTATGGCGGGAGTAACGAGTTGGCCGTGTTCGACGGAAATCATTCATCAACGATTACGGCAGAGAAGGACCGACGCTTTTTGAGCTT
The DNA here is from genome assembly GCA_021737185.1 of Desulfobacterales bacterium. Taxonomy (GTDB): domain Bacteria; phylum Desulfobacterota; class Desulfobacteria; order Desulfobacterales; family CAFBRK01; genus JAIPEL01. The sequence goes on from JAIPEL010000010.1 coordinate 21,483, forward strand.
TATGACCTGCGATCAATTTCAGGAAAGCGTCTGACTTCTGGTGAAATCAATTCCTTAGCAGATTTTCTATCAAGACATCCAGATTTGAGACGGCCTGGGAACAAAACAGCTGTGGTTGTTTCTGAGGATATCGACTATGGGTTCTCCAGAATGATTTCGATACTGACAGAGGATACAACGGCATACGACATTGAGGCCTTTCGGGATCTGGATGAGGCCTGGAGGTGGCTTGGACTCTATAGCGATCCTCCTTCAGGATAGTAGCTTCGAGATCATACCGGAAGAAACTGTCTAAACGGTCCTCTCTTTCCGGGAATCCTTTCCGGCTTGGCAATCAGGTCGGCTGATCGAAACTATAGCTCTTATGTAGCCGACCTTGCTGCCTTCGATTCGAAAGATTTTCTTTCCGAAAGGCTCTCAGTTCCTCAGTCTTCAAGATCCTTTTTCAACTGTTCGAATTCCTCTCGGGTGATCTCTCCCTTGGCGTGCCGCTTCTTTAAGATGTCCAAGGGCGTATCTTGTCTCGAAGGAGGCAACGAATCAGAACGGGACCGGGCAAAGATAAAATAAACTACAACGGCCACCACCAGAATAATCAACAGCCACATGAATATCCCTCCAGGTCCATAATTCATCATATGCCCCCAGTTTCCTCCCCCCATACCGTAGGGGCGCTGGGCGCATCCGGCGGCAAGCAGGGCAAACGGCCCTGCCAAGAGCAGCATGTTTCCTATAAGTTTCATAAGCTTAATAACTGATACCTCTCGAATCGGGTTATAGGGATTGTCATATTTTTGTTCTGTTTGAGAGAGCTTGATATGCACTGGCGTCCCGCGAACTCAAGGTCATAGATCGGCTGTTTGACAATCCCTATTTTGACAAGCGCCCTATGTCGTCGCAGCAAGTCCTTCAGACAGAAAGCCAGCGATCCCTCTTCAGTAGGCGGATCTCATCAAGCCGGTCTCTTTGTCGACCTGCATGATGTCGACCAGCGAATCATTCCGGGTAAAGAAAAAGAGATATTTGTGTTTTGCGACCATTTCATACTCCCTTGATTCCATGCTGGGCGGACGACGTCGCTGGTTCTCAACTGTTTCTCTTGAAAATTCGTGTAGCAACACACTAAGAAGCCAGAAAGGAGAATTCAATGGGGTGGAGATTGTACTGGAAGGATTCTTACCGGCAAGAATCGAACTTGCGGCACATGGATTAGGAATGCTTAAAATTTTATCAAAAAATTTGCTGCATTTCTAATCAGTTAGAATCAAACAGGAAAAAGAGACCGTTTTTGATTTCCTTTGGCAATAATTTGAAAAATTTGACAAGTATGCATAGATAAAAGCTATTTTAGCATTCTTCTCAGCGAAGTGACCAAAGGCGGAAGTTCTACCGTTCGGCACTGAAAGCATCGAAGGACATTTCCCGGGTGAAATGAGCGATATCGTCAATCGCTTCCAGGATGTCCTCGATTCGCAGCTTCCATTCCCTAGTCGGCATAAACGGCTTCCCTCAGAATTCGATCCCTCAGTTGGGGTTTCAGAGAGAATTGCTCCAGACTCCATGGTGCCTCCAGGTTTCGAAGTATTCATACATAGATGGCCTCGGCATCTATACTGCGCTTCAAAAAAGGGTTCATGTTCTTTCTGTAGCTGACCACATCGACACTAGTGTGAAGCGATTCTTCCAACTCTTGCTTGATACCGATCAGGACAAACAGGTCCTGCCGATCCAGGTCGACGACGACATCGACATCCCGCCTTGCTTCCTTTTCGCCCCTGGCCACCGATCCGAAAAGGCCGAGACGCCGCAGCCCGTAATCCTTTTCGAATTTCGGTTTGACGAACCTTAGCATGCTGATGACGGCATCCTTACCCATGATTTCGTCGCCCATGGTGATACCTCCCAATATCCGGAGCGGTGATCGTGGGAAATGGCTATATTCTGTTCTTTCCAACGTGCTTGTTTTTACCATGATTTTTTGTTACATATCAACGGCTTGTTTCTTTTTCCTCACTATTGGTGAATTGGAGATCCTCTATGGCCCTTACCAAAGCCGATCTGGTCGAAGCGGTTATGCAGACATCCGGCCTTACCAAAGCTCAATGTGTCGATATCGTCGATTCCATCCTGTCCATCGTCAAAGACCGCCTGGCTGCCGGCGAGGATGTTCTGATTTCCGGGTTCGGGAAATTCCAGATTCAGGATAAGGATGCTCGAAGGGGACGCAACCCGGCCACCGGCAGCGATTTGATGCTGCGACCGAGAAAGGTCGTTACGTTCAAATATTCTGGAAAGCTGAAGAAGATGGTGAACGGAGGGTGAGCTGGCTTCAGGCGGATATAAGTGGCTCTATGTATGCTTTCCGAACAAGCGTTCCCTTTCAGAAAGGTCAAGCTCCAAGGCCTCGAGGATTTTCCGTTGTGTCTCCAGCCTGCAGGGAAGCCCCTGTTCTATGCGGGAAATGGTAATCGGCGATATTTCTGCTTTCCGGGCAAGTTCCGACTTGCTCAACAACTGTGATTCCCGAAGTCGCTTAAGGGCATTTCGCTTCATCATTATCCTCTGAAGAGTTCTATTTTACCGAATTGGCTTACTGTCAGATTTATAAAGGGAAATGCAGTTTCGTCCACAGCTTTTTGCTTCATACAGCGCATTGTCAGCAGCAGTCAATAGCTGCTCAATGCTAACCGCTTCATTAGGCTTCAAAGTTCCAATCCCGATACTCAGGGAGATCTGAATACTATCTTGGCTGGTAACACAGCTCAACTCCAACTCCTGAACTTCCATACGCAATTGTTCAGCAATATGTTTGGCTCCATGGCTTGAGGTATTCGGCAAGATAAGGGCAAACTCGTCTCCGCCATATCGGGCTGCAAAGTCTGCAGGCCGTTTGCTCTTAGCTGCTATTAAGCGGGCTATTTCTTTTAGACATTCATCTCCGGCAATATGTCCGTGTTTATCATTGAACTCTTTGAAATTATCGACATCGAATAGAAGAAGAGAAAGATCGCTTTTTTCCCTGCTCATTCGCCTCCACTCTTCTTTCAGACGCTCATCGAACCATCTTCGATTTGCTATATTGGTGAGCGAATCCGTCCGTGCCAAAACCTCAAGCTCCTTGTTTGCAGACTCCAGTGCATCTCGGGTTTTTTCAAATTCTGTGACATCGTTAAAAAGGATTATCGAGCCGCCTTCAGGCTCTATAGAAATCGACCTAATAGAAAAAGAATGTCCTTCTTGCTTTAGAATCGCTGATTTTGGTTGAGTCTCTTTAGCCTCGAATAAGGCTGATACCTCTTTCATATTTTCCGGTTCGAACAGCGAGAGAAAATCGACCCCGAGTAAAGCTTCCTTTGTAGATGAAAAGCATTGGGCTGCAGCGAAATTTGTGAAAACGATTTTTCCATCTTGACTGATTTCAAAAATGCCATCTGAAATATGCTCCAGAATGGTCTCAAGGTGTTTGGTAGCAGAAAGCAGCTCTTTGGTTATTTGTCGTGGGTGAAGGTTGTTTGGCCCAAAGATAGCATTCTTTTTTGTAAAGTTTACCACTCTACCTGTATTTGTAATGGCGTTTAATATATTTTCCCCCGTTTCGGGGAAAGGCCCTTTTGCAATGCATAGATTGGCCCCAATTGTTTTGAGATGGTCGATGTCCTCAACTGCAGTAGCGGAAATAACAAAAAGGGGTGTTTTTTCAAATCGGGAATCATTGCGGATAATCCGGCACAAAGTGGTACCATCAATGTTCGGCATTACCAAGTCAACTAAAATATAGTCCGGGAAATAGGTCTTAAGAATGTTGATTGCCAGCAAACCATTATTTGCCGTTTTTACCATGTATCCGTTATCTTTCAAAAAGTCGGCGATATATTTCAAAAAAACAGGGTGATTGTCCACAAGTAGAATTTTTTCCCGCTCAATTTCCAAAACCGTGCCCCTTGAAGTCTTGCTTTTCTTAGAACAGTTCATCAATTTTGATCTCTCTTATTTCTTTGCCCGGAGCATTGGAGGAAAACCGATTTATTTCCTCTTCCGCATATGTCTCTTCCAGACGGCTCAGTACATCCAGAGCCTTTCGAGGGTTTGTCTGTCTGCTTGCGCCGAACGGCAAGAATTGGACTCCTGTCATGGCCGGCTTATTCGGTCCGAGCGTCGTTGCCTGCCAACGGATGTTTCCCCACAGATAAAGCAGCGGCTCCTCTGGAAGATGAAATTGCAGCAGAATTTTTTGATTTATTTTCCAGAGGATGTCGGATTCAAAGCCAGCGCCGCCCTTGCTCAAATTCACCAGCTTTAGGGGTTCGGAAAAGCCGAGCAGCATTCCTAAAAGCCCGGCTTTTCTAATTCTGACGGTTGCCCCTGGAATCTCGAATCTGCGGCATTTTCTTTTTTCTGTCCCATTTTTTTCTTCCATATCCTCTTCGTCTGAAACTTGTTAATGAATTTTTCGCCCACAAAATAGACGGTTCTTGAGCATCAATCATTCAAAAGGTTGGAGTCGTTTCCGCTTTTATTTTCAATACAGCATCCATGTTATTTAAAAAAACATCTGCCAGCTTCGGGTCAAAGTGTTTACCGCGCTCTTCGGCAATGATATTTGCAGCCTTTTCGACCGGCATTGGGCCCTTATAAGGGCGTTTGGAAGTCAGGGCATCAAATACATCAGCTACGGCAACGATTCTTCCTGAAATCGGAATCCTTGAACCGGAAAGCCCTTTGGGATATCCAGTACCGTTCCATTTTTCGTGATGACTTAGTGCGATTTCCTTGCCAAGATATAGTAATTTGGAACCAGCGCCGCTCAAGATTTTCGCTCCAATCAACGTGTGGCTTTTGATCGTCTCAAACTCTTCTTCCGTCAGCTTTCCCGGTTTCAGCAAAATTGTGTCGGGAATTCCGATCTTACCAACATCATGCATGGGAGATGCCATGTGAATCTGTTCCACCTCCGGTTCGGGCAAACCATACTTTTCTGCGATCAAGGCGCTATATCTTGCCATTCGAATAATGTGGTCCCCGGTATTCTCATCTCGATATTCTGATGCAATGACAAGGCGGTTGATGGTTTCGCGATAAGCCTCTTGAAGGCTGTCTCTTGCTGCTTCCAGTTCCTTTCGCCTCTCTTTCTCTGATTGATAAAGTCGCGCGATATCTTCAGCATATTTTTTTAACTGATCGCGATGACCAGATCCATCAGCATAATCATGACTTTCCATAGTAAAACCCCTTTCACTCACCCAAAAATTCTTCTACCTTACGCAAAAGGTCCAACGGGCTGAAGGGCTTTATGAAATAATCATCAGCGCCGGCTTTTCCCCCTTCCATTTTGTCATACTCCTGCCCCTTGGCAGTGAGCAGGATAATTGGACAATTTTGTGTCTCCAAATTTTCTTTCAGAATCCGGGTCGCTTCCAGCCCATCCATACCTTCCGGCATCATGATATCCATTAAAATAAGGTCGGGCTTTTCATTGAGTGCAAGCTCTATCGCTTTTTCAGCGCTTTCTGCCTGCAAAATTTGGTAGTCCTCAATTTCGAAGGTCACCTCCACCAGCTCCCGAACCTCTCTGCGATCATCCACCACGAGGATTTTTTTCATGAGCAACCTTCCTTTTGCGGCAATCTAATTTTCACTATAGTCCCTTTGCCATAGTCACTTTCCACTTGCACCTCCCCTTCGTGGCTCTCCACAATATATTTGACGATACTCATCCCCAGCCCAGTTCCCTCGATTGCTTTGTTGGAAGCATCAGCCCTCCAGAATTTTTCATATATTTTTTTAACCTGTTCAGGAGTCATACCGAGGCCCATATCTTTTACAACGATGGTAACAGTCGGAAAGGGCATATCCTTCTTTTTGGCATCAACGCCGTCATTTTCTTTATTTCTTTGAACGGCAACTTGAATCTTCCCGCCATTTGGTGAGTACTTAACAGCATTACTGATCAGGTTTTCCACTGCCTGCTTCAGCTTTTCCGGATCGGCATACACTACCAAAGAACAATCTTCAAATTGCATTTCAAATCTGTGTTTCGAGCTATACGATTGAAATAGCTCTACCGAGCTTTTTATCATTTCAGTCAGATCAAAGGATTTTTTGTACAGGCTAAACCCCTTGCCTGACTCAATGCGAGAAATATCCAAAAGGTCATTTATAATTTTACCAAGGGATGAAGCTTGGGCAGATATATAAGAAAGGTATTTTTTTTGCCTTTCCGGTTCAAGATTGTTTCGGGTCATAAGGATCTCGGAAAAACCCTGGATTGAAGTTAACGGAGTTCTCAACTCATGGGCCGCAGTGGAAAGAAATTCAGTCTTCATCCGGTCTAACTCTCGTTCCGATGTCACGTCGCTGATAATAATTACCATACTATCATTATTTTGTGCTTCAGGGTAATCGCTATTTTTTGCCTCTGTTGTGATCCGTGCAGTCTTAGCACGCAGGATACGCTTTCTATCCGTCAGTTCACCGGGATTTTCAAAATCAAATTGGTAGCCAGGCTCTCTCTCTTCCAGTGCGATAAACAGCCGGTCTTTTAGAGTATGGTCCTCGATTGCCCAATAAATCGCTTGCCCCTTTTTTTCGGCAAATCTGAATCCAAGAAGAGCCTCCGCGGCAGGATTCATTAAGACGATCTTGGCTTTATGGTTGGTCACGACCAGCCCGTCTGCTACCGAGAGCAGAATGGCGTTGAGGCGGTTTAAAGTCGCTTGGGCCGAAAGATTAGCCACGGCTAATTCCTGGGTTCGCTCTTCGACCTTTTTTTCAAGATTGTTAGAATAATCTTTCAGCGCCTCTAACGCACGAATGCGATCAAGAGCCGGGATAAATGCCATAGAGAGCTTTTCAACAGCCTTTTGATCAAAAAGGTCATAACCTTCAGGCTTGTTGGCCAAGGCGATCATTCCAAAAGCTTCATCTCCGCGTAATAAGGGAACACCCATAAATGTGTGAATCGGAGGGTGGCCCTCAGGTACTCCTCTTCTATCAGGGTCTTGTTCCGGCTCGTTGATTATCTGGGATCGTCCCTTTTTAATGGTTCTTCCCCAGAAACTGCTGATTTCCATACCCTTTCGTTTTCCGTCTTTGTCACTATTCGGCATGCCACAGGAAGCAAAGCTGATTTCACTTTGGGCTATTTTATCGAACCGTGAGAAGTCGTTGACTTTTCCAATAAAACCAAATGCGCTCCCGGTAATCTCCTCGGCTGCTGAAAGGCAAATTTCCCCAACCTCTTGCTGATTTTCCGCAGCCAGACTTTGCACAAGAACAGCGTTGATGGCGGAAAGAATTTCCTTTTGGCGAGCCAAATCCGTCTCAATATTTTTTCGGTGGGTTACATCCAGAACGGTTGAAATCACCAACTGTGTTTCCGGCATTGGGATATTCTGTGCACTGATATACGTAGTTTCATACCCCGCTCGCTCAATCGGTATATCTTCCCAGTGCATCCGCGCCGGATCGCCACTACCGGTGTCATCGAGTACCCGTTGCTTAATTTTTTCACGGTACTCTGGATTTTCGTAGACAGCCTCCCAGAAAGAGTCCTTCTGCATAATCGCCTCTTTCTTTGTCCGGTAGAATTTAGGAAAGAGATCGTTCATATACTCAAATTCAACAGAAGGATCCACAGAGTTTACGGCAATACCTATTGGTAGATAGTCTAAAATTGTCCTTATATATTGTTCACTTTGTCGCAGTTTGTTCTCTGCATGTTTTCTGTCTGTCACATCTCTCGCAGTGGAAACGAGTATAATGTTGCCATTTTCCTTAGCCACTAACCGACTATTAATTTCAGTAAATACCCGCTTGCCGTTTTTGCCGATCATGGCATATACATGGGGACCAATCTCTTCACCTTCCAATACACGCATAGTGTCTGAAACCGCCCGCTCCAAGTCTTCAGGTGCCACAAGGTTCAGGTCCAGAAACGGTTTTCCCAACAACTCAACTGGCTGGTAACCCAAAATACGTTCCACGGATGGAGAAATATCCAGGATTCTAAACTCGGAATCAATGGAATAAATGACGTCCATTGCGTTTTCAAAATGCATCCGGTAGTTGCGTTCGCTTCGCGCAAGTTCCTCGTTCCGTCTTTTTAGTTCCTTGCGTTTGGCAGCCAACTTCTGTCTTAGCAACAGGCTGAATAGAACAAATAGCAACGTTAGGCTAATCGCCACTGTCAATATGATTTTCATTTCTCTGGGGATGAAAAACTTAACTTGTTTATTATTTAGCCATTTTTCAAATGTATGGTAATAAAAGGAATGTGGGTCCTTTTTGAGTATTTTCAGGCGGTGATCTATAGCGTCGGCATATTCAATCGGAAAATTCGGTGCAAACGCAAAGCGTAGCTCCATAGGCGCCAGAACAATCGACGTCCTCTTGGCAGGGTATTGGCTCTCTTTTAAGAGACCATAAAAGCGACTGATAATGCCGGCATCGGCTTTTTCGTTTGCGATAGCCTGAAATACACTCTCATAATTATCGCAGAGAACAAATTCGCAGGGTATATTGAATTGCTTGAATCTTTCAAGGGAGATGTCCCCTTCAAGAGCCGCGATTCTTTTTCCCTGTAGCTCTTCAATTGTTTCGATGTTTATCGACGGATGGGTATAGATACGAGCCCAGTTTGACAGAACTGTCTCTTGATTGAACTGGAAAACCCTGGCCCGTTTTTCCGAGTAGGCCATATCTGGAAGCATATCGATTTCTGCCGCTCTGAGCCGTTGAAGGCACTCCTGCCAAGTACCACTGACATATTTTAACTGCCAGCTCTCTTTTTCAGCAATATACTCCAGCAAGTAGACCCAAAGGCCTGCTGGGTTACCCTCCTCGTTTAAATAGATCTTGGGCTCGTTTTGGTATATTCCGATCTTAAAGGTGGCTGCCCCTTGCGCAAACAGCGGAGCAACAATTTGAAAGCAAACAAAAAAAATTAAGAGTGTCATCCATTTTTTCATGAAAGCATTCGCCGACGCTAATTTGCCAAGTGGTGGGATTACCATAGAAGTAGGGTGGGTTTTATTTTCCCTCGAATCCGAGTCCAAAAAAAAAAGGATTATTCAGCCTTTAGCTTAATCCTACTATGCATATATAGGCTAGACTCTAAAAATACAAGCATTTATTGTACTAAAAGGACTGAAAGAAGCATAAATTTGATATATTATGGAATCTATTTATTTGCTATTTCAACATCCTTATACATAAATAACGCTGTTTTTTAAATTCCACCGTGGTCGTCTCTCCTACGATATCTCCCGATATATATGAGCCTGGATACCGGCATCGTGGTTCTCAAATTGCATTTTTCAAAAAATCATAATGTTAGGTAACCCTGCTGAAATCGAACAATCAACTTGCGAGAGCCCCGTTGAATTGGTTTCCAGCGGGACTCTTTGCGTTTAGGAGGAAGCCATGACCAAAGAGCAGGAACGGCAATACGAGGAGCCGGAGGCGCTCCGGGAGATCCTGAAACGGACGCTGGCGTCTACGATCTCAATCGAATCGAAAAAATCACTCTCACCGCTATCGCCGGCGACTTCTTCGAGCTTAAAACCCATGACACCGACAACCGATAAAATCGAAGCCCTGCTTGAGCGACTGCGCCTGCCCGGCTTTAAAATGGCGCTGACCGAAGAGCTCGCACTCGCACAAAAAACCGGTTGCGCACTGAGCGAAAGTATTTTGCGTCTATTGGCCGCCGAACAGGCCCATCGCCAGCAGCGCAGCATGCTCTATCGCCTGAGCCAGGCCAGACTGCCCTTCGACTGGTCTCTTGAAAGCTTCCCCTTCAAAAAACAGCCCGCCGTCAATAAAAAGCAAATCATGGACCTGGCCCAGCTCGACTTTGTCGAAAACGCCCGAAATGTCGTGTTCATCGGAGAACCCGGAACCGGTAAAACCGGGCTTGCCATCGGACTGCTCAGAAAAGCACTCATCGCCGGCTACCGCGGTCGCTTCTACAACGCTCAGAGCCTCATCGACGAGCTCTACAGCTCGCTTGCCGACCGCTCCACCAACCGCCTGATCAACTCCCTTTGCCGTTACGATCTACTGCTCATCGATGAGCTGGGCTACCTCACCCTCAAATCCGAACAGATCAATGCCTTCTTTAAACTCATGGCAGAACGCTACCTGAAAAAGGCCACCATCATCACTACCAACCTCGACTACGAAAACTGGTATGAGCTGTTTGCATCAAAACCCCTGGTCGACGCCCTGCTCGACCGCCTCAATCACCACTGCGTGACCATCAAAATCAATGGCACCTCCCTGCGATCACCAGTTGGCCAAAAGTAAAATCATCACTCTCACCGACTACCTGTCTACCACCACGTCCACAATAATAACCACCGCCCACCAAAACCATACTACCTGCTGCGCACTCGACGGAGCCCTTTGACTTAGCATTTATGGGGCCGTTTTGATTGGCGCCGGGGCATTTTTGGCTTTTTCTGAAACCATCCCTTTCGTTCCGGTTTTGATCTCCGGAGCCTGGCCTTCGTCCATCAAGGCGTTGGCATAAGCGATCTTGAGCTGCGTCGAGGTGTTGAACCCGAACTTTTCAAGGATTTCTTTCTGGACCTTTCCGTCTTTGACCATCTGGATCAGCTTCTTGTTGTCAATCTTTTTACGCTTAGGCATCGGGTATCCTCCATTAAGAATGTGAATTTGAAAATTATATAGCGGCCGGCCGAAAATTTTATAAGGGTTGAACGGATTTGATTTGATAAAGATCTGGTAAAATAATCTATCATATAGCAATTGCATCTCCACGCTTTTTCTGTTACATATCGAAGGCTTGTTTCTTTTTCCCAACTATCCCCGAATTGGAGATCCTCTATGGCCCTTACTAAAGCCGATCTGGTCGAGGCGGTTATGCAGACATCCGGCCTTATCAAAGCTCAATGTGTCGATATAGTCGATTCCATCCTGTCCATAGTCAAAGACCGCCTATCTGCCGGTGAGGATGTCATGATTTCCAAATTCGGTAAATTCCAGATCAGGGAAAAGCCGGCCCGAAGGGGACGCAACCCGGCCACCGGCAGCGATTTGATGCTGCGACCGAGAATGGTCGTTACGTTCAAATATTCTGGAAAGCTGAAGAAGATGGTGAACGGAGGGTAAACTGAATCTGGGCGATTTGACGGTCCGGAAGATCAATTTCAAGCGACGAAATACTTCGATATTCCTGCCACTCTAAAGTTCTCAAGGCTGTCCAGGTTACCCGGCGTGCTCACTTCGATCAAAAATCAACAGGCTCAAGATATTGTGGTCGATCTGCAATGCCCTTAGGTTCAGATAGGGGAGTGTAGTCCGCGCGGAGGGCTTCGATGCACTATTAAGGTATTGTACAACGTTCAGCATAACCGGCTGGGAAAAGCTGCATAGCGAAGCGGCGCAGCTTTTCCCAGTCCGAGTTCATGCTGTTGGTTAGCCTTCAATTTCCTCTGCGCAATTTCAGCCGGAATTCTCCAGCACCTCCCTGACCTTGACGGCCAGGTTCCTTTTAGAAACCGGCTTGTGGATGAAATGCACGCCTTCTTCCAGAACACCATGATGGGCGATCACGTTGGCTGTGTAGCCGGACATGAACAGGCATTTGAGATCCGGGTAATAGGTCTGCAGCTGTCCGGCCAGATCCCTGCCGTTCATCTCGGGCATCACCACGTCCGTTATGAGCAGGTGAATCTTGCCGACGTGCCCCTCGGCCAAGCGAAGGGCGTCACCTGGGATGCCCGCTGTCAGAACGGTGTAGCCTAGCCCCTCTAACATTTTCCGGGTGAGGATCAAAATCGACCCCTCATCCTCTACCACCAAAACAGTCTCACCATTGCCATGCGGGATTTCCGTTGTGCTTTGCTTTTGAACCCTGTCCGCCTTTCCCATGTGCCGGGACAGGTAGAGATGAAAAGTCGTTCCTTCCCCCGGCTCACTGTAAACATTGATGAACCCGCCATTTTGTTTAACGATGCCATACACCGTGGCAAGGCCCAGGCCGGTCCCCTGGCCGAGCTGCTTTGTGGTAAATAACGGTTCGAAAATCTGATTGCGGGTCTCCTTGTCCATACCGCAACCGTCATCGCTGACTGCCAGCATCACGTATTCTCCCGGGAAAAACCCCGCATGAATAGCACAGTAGGCTTCGTCGAATACGACGTTTGCCGTTTCAATGGTGATTTTGCCGACGTCGGGAATGGCGTCCTGGGCGTTGACGCAGAGGTTGGCCAGGAGCTGATCCACCTGGGCGGGGTCGATTTTTACCGGCCAAAGCACTGATCCCGGATCCCAGGCCAGATCAATGCCCTCGCCGATGAGCCGCCCAAGCATCTTGAGTATGCCTTCCACGACCGCATTCAAATCGAGCACCTCCGGGGATATGATTTGTTGGCGGGCAAAGGCCAGCAATTGCCGGGTAAGGTCCGCTGAACGGCTTGCAGCCGCGAGGATTTCCTTGAGATTCCCATGGATCGGATCACTTTCATTCACCTCGTCCAAGGTCAGTTCCGCATAACCGGCAATCACGCTGAGCAAGTTGTTGAAATCGTGGGCAACGCCGCTGGCCAACCGGCCTACAGCCTCAATCTTCTGGGCCTGCAGTAACTGCTCCTGAAGCTCTTCTTTCTCTATTTCCTTGTTCTTGATTTCCGTGATATCGGTGCCGATGCCGCCCATTTGCACCGGCACCCCCTCCTGATCGGTAATCAGGGCCTTGCGGTCACGAATCCAGCGAATTTCGCCATCCGGTCTAACGATGCGATACTCGGCTTGCGCTTGGCCGCTTGTTAGCAGCTCTTCAGCGCTGGCTTGGGCAATTTGTTTATCTTCAGGATGAACCATTTCAAACCACAGGCCCGGATTGGATCGGAAATCATCCTCGGATATCATGAACACTTTCTCAAAAGCATGGTTTAGCTCCAGAATACGTGATCCGTCCGCCGAAGCAAGCCAAACCACGTCATTTAACTGGCTGCTCAGCTTATCATATCGCTCCTTGCTTTCGCGCAGACCACGCTGGTCTTGCTTGCGCTGGGTGATGTCCTGGACTTGTCCGATGAAGAACAGTGGTTGCCCGGCATTGTCGCGGACCAATGATACATTCAACTGGGCCAAGACAAGATGTCCTTCTTTGTGCAGATATCGCTTCTCTATCTCGAAGGAGTCAATCCCGCCCGCCAATAACTTGCGATAGTTTGATGAGCTGGCGTCGAGATCATCGGTGTAGGTAAGGTCATCAAATGTTTTGGCGAGCAGTTCTTCCTCGGAATAGCCAAGTATCCGGCAAAGCGCTGGGTTCGCCTTCAGAAAGCGCCCGTCGGGGGCGACCAGTGTCATCCCGATAGGCGAACAATCGAATGCATTTCTCAGAATTTCCTCTGATTCGGCCAATTCCGCGGTGCGCTGCCGGATACGCGTTTCCAGCTCGGTATTTAGCTGTTCCATCGCAACCTCGGCCTGTTTGCGGTCGCTGATTTCATGAGCCGTTTCCACGGCACCGATGATGCGGCCTTCCGCGTCTTTAAGTGGCACGGCCTTTGACAGCCACGAAAGTTGCGAGATGGGCCAGTGATCCTGATTCTGCGGCGTCAACTCTGCTTCGTGTGGTTCTCCGTCCTCAATAGCAAGCGTCACCGGGCAGCCGCGGCATGGGTTATCAAGCCGCCAAGCCGAGTAACACTTTTTCCCTTCGATCTCCTGAATAGAGAATCCCGTCGCTTTAAGGTATGCCTTATTCGCCCAGACAATATTGTGATCCGTGTCGTGAATTGCTATAATCGCTGGCGCTAAATCAAGCACATGGGCCTTCAGTTCATTCTGAATCGGGGCTTGTAACATATGCTTACCTCTTTTCTTGAGAGCTCAAGACCGGGTAGGTCAGGGGCTTCTCAGCCCCTTTCCCCCCTTGGAACCGTACGTGAAAGTTTCCCTTCATACGGCTCGAGCGTTAACGAAAGGCACCCTTGTGGAGTGCCCCGGCTGTTTCAACCTCAAACCTGCGCTGCCAGCTTGCCCCATACTCCCGGTGTGACATTGCCGGAAGCAGGCGGGCCTCCTTATCGTGTCGGCGCTGCCAAAAATACCTGGCGTATCCTGGAAGATAAGGATTCGCGTCAGCCTTGATCTTAATGTGACGTCTTATGCCTATAGCGCTCAGGCGCACGACTTCGTAGAGTCGCTTGACTTTCTTTGTGGCAGCCGCTACCGCAAACACCCAACGCCGCCCGGTGGCAAACCAGTATTTCCGGGCCAGCCATCGTTTGGGCTTGTTCGGGTGGCGGCGGCGGATCATTCGCCACAACTCTTCATAAACATAAGTGTCGATTCGACCGAAGGCTTCCGATGATACCACGTGACGGTGGTAGTTGCCCCAGCCTCGAAGCGTCTGGTTCAGCTTCTTGATCAGGGCAGGCAGCGGAGCGCTCACATGGGAACGGATCAACTTCCCAAGCTTTCCGATGAGGGCGAGGACTCCCTCCTTTGCCGGCGTGATGTGCAATACCTTGCCGTGCTTTCGGAAGCTCTGGCCGAGGAAGACAAATCCGTCCTTGATATGGGTCATCAAGGTCTTTTCCTCAGAAAGGGATAATCCCCGCTTGGCCAAAAATTCTTCGACCACTGGCTTGACCTGCATTTGCAGAACTCGCCTCGATTTGCCGGTTATGATAAAGTCGTCGGCATAGCGGACGAAGTTGACCCTCGACCGTCTGGGCACTGCCTCGTGGACAGCCTTCTCCAGTCCGTCGAGTGTCATATTTGACAGCGTGGGACTGATAATCCCGCCCTGCGGTGTCCCCTTGCGCGAGGGAAAGAGACGATTTTTCTCCATGTAACCGGATTTAAGCCACCTGAGAAGAACGACCTTGTCCATGGGGATGTTCGAACAGATCCATTCATGGCTGATGTTATCGAAGCATCCGCAGATATCGGCCTCCAGCACCCAGGGCGCCGAATTCGGCTTGCTTAAGGCGTTGAAGGCTGCGGCAATGGCATCGGCGCAACTGCGCCCCTCCCGAAATCCGTAAGAATTCCGGTCGGCGGTCGTCTCTGCGATGGGAGCCAGTGCCAGCTTGTAGAGCGCCTGCATGGCGCGATCCCTCATGGTGGGGATACTCAGCGGTCGCTTCTTGCCGTTCTTTTTCGGTATGTATATCCGTCTCAGTGGGCGCGGCTTGTAGCCGCGGCGGTTTAAGGCTGCAATCGCCCGCCCCTTGGCTCTGGCGCCTTTCCACAGCACGCCGTCGACGCCCGGGGTGTTTTTCCCCTTGTTTGTGGTGACTCGTCTCACAGCCAGTGCCTTGGCGTAGAACGAGTTGACCAGCAGGTGTTGCAAGGCCTTCGCCTTGTTCCACCGGCCTTCCTGCACAGCCTTTGCGATACGCATCTGGAGCCGCCTGACTTCGCGGCGGGCCTGGACCCAGTCGATCCTCTGCCATCTTGCCGCATCGCCGATAGGTGCACCGGCCGAGGCCGTCTTTTGCTTTCCCATCTTCGAGGGTTCTCCGGATTCTCTCGCAACGAAACGCCAGTCGGACGTGGGCATGCGGTTCGCCGGCACCGAAGGCACCGGCTTTCGCATTGGACCCTGTTTCAGGCCCTATCCGCCCCATTACAGGACGGCCTTTGCTTCTTCCGACCTCTCATTGCCGCCCCTTCCTGGGCCTGCCTTACGGTTGGCTTGCCGGGCATTGCACCCGGCGAAGTGGCGGCCTTTCCACGTTCCACATGTTTACCTGCCGGACAACGTAGGCGGAGCCTGAACGCCGGTGGTTCCACGATTCCGTGCAGACACGTTAGCCGTCTGCAGCCTGACCACGCATGCAAACCCAAAGAAGCATGCCTTCGACCTATCGGTTTCCGTTGGTCGGTCGCTCGCTGACGGCGCGTACGGCCCTTCGAATGTTCTCGCCATATTGCCCTTTTCCCTAGCCCTTAACCGGAGGAAGCTTCCGGGAAGGTCCTCCTGTTGCCATTCGAACCCGTTTCGGTACATTGTCCGCAAGGCTTCGCACCCCGTCATCAGCGCAACGGTAGCACGCTTGCGTAGGGAGCTGGTGGGAATACACCAGGTTCATGAATAATGAATATATTCAAGCACATATAAACACGCGACATCGTGTCGCGACTAACGTTATGCATAACCCGCAAGAGGACCGCAGAGACTCTTGGCGGTGTTCATGCATTTGTTGTGCTGTCATTTTCTTTAAAAAAATCAGGATAAAGTTTTTTTGCATATTCAGGGCAGATGCCATGGCTGAATTCAGCTTCAGAATGTTCCCTGATATAAGACTCAATTTGATTCCAGTACCCTTTATCGTCCCGTATTTTCTTGCACGAAGAACAAATGGGAAGAAGACCACTGAGTTTTTTTATCTCAGATAAAGATGCCTGAAGTCGGATAATGAGTTTCGATTTATCTTCGTCCGCTTGCCTGTTTTTGTAATAATAAAAGCCGGTCAATCCTCCTAATATCGCAAAGTAAGCGTTCACGGGGTAGTTGATTAGTTTTCCCGGATCATATCCAGGACAAATCAGGCTGGTTGCCGCCAAAGTAGGATTCGATGCATTGTTCCAGCATTCGGAAAGTCGATATTGCTCTTAGCCGGCAAGCCTCCTTCAATGAAAGTATACGTTCCACCCAGCGGTTTCCTTTTTCGCTTTGGCTGCCCAGACTGCGCTTACGCCACAATACTCCAAAGCGGAGCGACCGTTCAGCCCGGTTGTTTGTGGGAACCACCCCTGTTCTTCAATGGACGAGAAGGTGATGACGCAGCCATCTATGCGGTTGTCCGTTGTACGATAGGGCATGATTCGCATTTTATACCATTGCGATATATATATCTTCATACTGGCCGGTCTGTTTATATGCTGAACGTTCAAAACTCGCTATGATCAACTGCAGGGTATGATCGTCCAGTTCGATGCCGTGCCAGCCCAATAGATGCAATCGTCTGGTTATTTCCAGCCCGCCAATCGAATCATTTCCCGATATGGTATGGGAGACATCCCG
Organism: Desulfobacterales bacterium; assembly: GCA_021737185.1. GTDB lineage: Bacteria > Desulfobacterota > Desulfobacteria > Desulfobacterales > CAFBRK01 > JAIPEL01. Next base: position 38,497 of record JAIPEL010000010.1, read on the forward strand.
GATGAATCCGGGGATCGCAACTGATCCCAGGCCTTTTTCTTCCAGCCGACGCAGTAAAATTTCACTAATCTGGTCCATTTCTACCCTCCCGAATCGAGTCCTTTTACCGGAGACCCCTCCAGTCTCTGAAGCCGTTCCTCGATTCCGGACAGGGAATCCGCCAGCTCTCCACGATGCGCCTCCCGGCTGAAGCAGGGATTGTTGACCCACCAGTCCATCCCCATTTCCTTGGCTTTATCGACAGAACAAATGACCAATCGAAGTTGAATGGTCAACAGTTCGACATCCACCAGGCTGATGCGGATATCACCGGCTATGACGATTCCCTTGTCGAGAACCCGCTCAAGGAGGTCGGCGATGTTGGTGCTTTGAACGGAGTGGGCTGCTGTCCGTTGAATTGCCATGTTTTCCTTTCACACGCGAGATGGTTTTTCCTACAACAGTTTGCCCAGCGGCCCCAGATCCATATTCAGATCCTCTTCATCCAGGTTGAATTCCTTGCGGAGCCGTTCAATCTCCTCGGCCTGCTTCATCAGTGTTAAGCCCAGGTTTTCGATGTCGTCATCATTCAGTGAACCGGCTTCGATGCGCTGAAGGGCCTGACGCTCCAGTAGTTCATGCAGCAATTTGACCAGAGTGAGCACCAACTGCCCGAGGCCGTTTTTGACATTCTCCGGGTTCAACTTGAGACGGCCTTTGGAAATGCAGGTGGATTCCACACCATTTATCCCATCTGCGCCTTTGGCTTGAACCCATTGGCCGCTTTGCATCACCCGGGCAAAATCATCCAGGGTCTCTGATTCCACCTTTGCCTGTAGGTTGTTGATTGTCATCTGTCCATCCTTACTCCGACCCGCTCCTCGGTTCCCGCCGCCAGCCTTAGGGGCGGTGCGGAAGTAAAATCGGTATTCATTGCCTGCCGGGCCGTTTCAACCGAAGCCAGCATGGCGCGGAGACTCAGGTAAATCAGGTCGATATTGGCCACGGAAATGGTCACCTCGCCCATCACCACGGCGCCCTTGTTGAGCAAACGATCGAGCGCCTCGCACAAAGAAACATGTTCGGTTTCATCCAAGGAAAATTCCGGCATAAAACCCCTTTCAATTACTGATAAAGCGCCTTTCCCAGTTGGCCGAGCCTCTCGATCCCTCCTAGATCCCCTGCCTGATAGACCAGCGGTTGAGACTGATCCGGAAAAACATCCCGGTATTTATGGATCAGCTTTTTCTCCATCCGTTGGAGCGATGAGCACAGGCGACAATCGCCGGGCGGTGTGGCCATGTTGAGGAACAGCGATGGCACTTGGATATGCATCCGCTCACAGGCGGCGAGCAGATCACGGGTTTCCAACAGGGCCATTTCCGTGAGAATGGTCACGCCAAACAAGGCGGAGGCGTCCGTATCGATTAATATTTTATTTAATAATTTTAATGTTTTGGAAATTTTTACCATGCGTTGTGAAATTTCAGGAAGCCTGAAAATCCGCTTGTACTTCAAAAAAAGATTAAAAAACACTTTCAGCCACTGATCGATGATTTCCGGTGTTTCCAACAGGCGCACCAGATGCCCGGTGGGCGCCGAGTCGAGAATGAGCAGGTCGAACCGGTCCTGATCAAGAAATTCCATGACCATGGTGAGGGCCATCACCTCGTCAACGCCTGGAGGCGAAAGGTCCATGACCCGCTCCATGACCTCGCGGTCAAAAGTCAGATCAAGACTTGAAGAAAGGTTGCTCAGAAAGTGCGCCAATTCCTCCGCATACTGTTGTTTTAACGCCTCGAATTCCGCCCCGGCATCAATTTCCATGGCACTAAGCCCGGGCATCAAGGGTGTTGGCGATGCATTGACGGATTTTTCCAGGCAGGCGGAAAGGGAATGCGCCGGATCGGTTGAAAACAAAAGAATCTCCTTGCCGTCCAGGGCCTGCGCCATGCGCACCGCGCTGGCACAGGCGAGCGTGGTCTTGCCCACCCCGCCTTTTCCGGCGAACATCAATAATTTGACATCGGCCCCGGGCAACGGTGCCGGGTGCATGACCTCGGGCCGGGTGCCGGATTGAGCGTTGGCAGCCGCAGCAACAGATTCCGGCAACGCGAATGTATGGTCCCAAAACTGTTGCAGTGCCGCTTCGCCGCGCATCTCCTGAGGATACATGGGGATTGCCGCCAAGGCGTGTTGTGCCATCCCGGCAGCAAAATTTACGATTTCGGCGACTTGCCGCCGATGGCGGTTTGAGCAAAGCGGGCAGTCGCTTTCAGGGTAGATGCGGTTGACGATGATATCATCTGAGGCAATTTGCAATCGGTTCAGTTCATCGAGCAGCATTCGCGTTTCGTGAATACTCAGCGCCTCGGCCAGCATCACCGACACAAAGCGGCAACGGACCGGGTCCGCTAAAAGCACTTTCATCCGGTTTACCGAGTTTTTCAGGCCCAGGAGAAAATCATCCAATTCATCCTGTTTGTAGGTTCCGGTAAACTGCTTTTTCATATACCGGTGCTTGGCCAGAAGCGCGTCCAGCGCATCCAGCCAGTTTCCCATAAATTCCGGCATTGCCAGCAGCCGCAGTGTGTGACCCGTGGGTGCGGAATCCACTACAATGCACTGATATTGACCCTCTTCGGCCCACTGTGAAATTTCCAGAAAAGCCATGAGTTCATCCAGTCCCGGAAGGGAAAGGTCCATGAGCTGGTTGATATCTTCATCATCCAAAAAGGTGCCCCGCGAGGCAATTTCCCTCAATTTCGACAGGTGTTCGTTTTTAAAATCCGTGAGACAGGCCCGGGCATCGAATTCAAGGGTCGTTAGATTTTCAGGAGGGGAAAAATCGCCCAGGCTGTCGTTCAGGGAGTGGGCCGGATCGGTTGATACGAGAAGGAAGCGTTGTTGGGGCTGATGCCGGGCATAATAGAGGGCTGTTGCGGCCGCGCATGTGGTTTTTCCCACACCGCCTTTGCCGCCGAACAGCAAAAGGCGCAAATCGTGATCATGTAAAAAAGATAAGGCCACCGTTTTCGGCATCGTTTTACCATTTTCCGCCAGGTTCAGGGTTCATCGTCCGGTGCGCCATTTGCCTCTATGGCATCCAGGCGATCCAGGATCTTTTTTTCCTGCCGGTCGAACTCGTCTTCGGTAATCCTTCCGGTCTCCAGGGCCATGTAGAGTTCACTTAGCTGGTTTGTAAGCGTTCCAGACTCATTGACGATCTCTTCCTGGGCTGCGTTGTAGAGTTCACGGAAAATCCACAAGATGCTGCGAGCCGGAAAAAGCAGAATATCATCGGCAATAAACATTGGTTTCCGTTCACGGATTCAGGGTTCAAAGGTTACAAGGTTGAAGGAATGTCATGTCATTATGGCCGCCCTTCTGCACGGCTAGCCCGATTTCGGATCCATCAAAATTGGATACTTAAATCGACAAAGTTGTGCGGCGCCCAGGGGCCGTTATAATCGAAAGCAAAATTGTTGTCGAACAGGTTGGCGGCTTTGATCACACCGGCCTCGAACCGGGCTTCGTTTTTTCGCGCCACCAGGCACGCAAGATTCATGACATCCTTTTCAGCCCGGCATCGGTTGCGTTTGATATCGTCGCAATAAAGGGACAAAATATCTTCCACCGCCTGGGTATGATCTTCCCGGTCTTCACTCAAAATACGGTCAAAAAGCCGCCCAAGCGCTATCTTATCCTCATGGGTCGGTTGGCGGTGCGTGCCGAAATAATTGTCCCGCGCCGTACGCAGGTCGGGATGCTTGTCAATAAAATAATCGAAAATGTTCGGCACCTCCCAGGCAACGCGCAACCCCATCTCCACCTTTCCCCGCACGCGCATGAATTGATCTTCAAACATGTCCTGGTTTTCTGAAAGGATCGCCTGGACGGCCCCGGGGTCGTTGGCAATAATGCCAAACGCCATGGGCAGGGGTGTACTGTCTGCCATCAACGCCTTGAGAACGTTTTGATGCGCGGCCAGGTGCCGGCGTTCGGGACGCATTTTTTTGTTGGGCACATCACTGACAACCGCTGTCAGGTCACCATGTGAAATCGTGTAGACATCGCCGCCCGAAATGCCGGCAATACCGGTTGCGTGGCTCCCGTCGCCTTCAATTACGGCATATAGGTATAGCCCCTGATCGGGTGAATTTACTGCAGACATGATTTCACCTGCTAATATTGATGAAATCGTAAAAAGTACCCGAAGCGTCATGCCGGACTTGATCCGGCATCCAGAAGTTCTAGAAATTACTGGATTCCCGCTTTCGCGGGAATGACGAAAAAAGGAAAATTCGGACTTTTTACGAAACAATCAATATTTGATTGTAAAACTTCTTGCCGAATGAGGGTCCGATCTCTTTGGAATATGTCCCCCTTCAGAAGGCAGGTTCCTGGCCGCACCAACATTGCCAAGGCCTTGCAGTAAATTGTTTTTTTCGGCTTCGATCTCCTGAAAGCGGGCATCGATTTCCCGCACGCGCCGCATGGCGCTTTCCCTTTCCTTTCCGCGGCGGGCTTTTTCCATCTCCAAGGCCGTGATTTTCATATACACCCGGTAAGGCTCCGAAAAAATATCCACCTTGCCGGCATGGGTTCGAATGTTCTGAACCCCCCGGATCGATCGTTTGGATAGTGTCATCGTTGTCCCCTTCTTTTCAAAACGGCTGAAAGGGTGCGCAAACAATCAGTGGGGTTGTTTACGCGTCCCCCTTTGAGGCCTATGTTTTTTCACATACCGACTGTACAATCTCGTTGACCCTGTCACCCATGACCGATTGTCCGCCACGGGTCACCTTGGCTGTGTCAATGGCCAAAATATCGTGGCAGATGCGCATAAACGCCTGGTTGCTTGTATGCGCGCGTCCCCCCACCCCGGCGAGGATTCTGGCGATCGCAATGCAGGCACGGATGGTTGGTCGGTTGTTGTTTACACCGACTTGACGCAGTTCCCGGATGATGTCGATGATGATTTCACAATCCGAGCGGGGCAGTCCGGACTTGGCCTCGGCAATTTTAACTTCACTGCTGCGGTCGAAATGGCTTATATTGATGGTGATGAGCCGGTCCAACAGGGCATCCTGGGTTTTGTGAACCCCGGCATACTCTTCCGGATTGGAGGTAAAAATCGCCCGAAAGCTGGGATGCACCGCAATATATCCGTTGCCCGATCGCCGCAGCTTCGGCAGATTGAGGATTTTTTCCTCCAGAACACTCAGCAGGGCATTGTTGGCTTCCGGCCGCGAACGGGTAAACTCGTCATAGATCAACGTGTATCCCTTTTCACACGCAGTGGTCAGGCGGTTGTCTTCCCAGGTGGTATTGTAGTTCTCCTCGGTCTTCAATACCGAATGAATATAATTATCGACAACTTTCGACCTGCGATATCCGGAATCCCTGCCGATCAAATCGGAACTTGAAAACTCGTCATCCCCGTGGATGAGGGTGACCGGCCGGTCCAACTGCGCCGCCACGTGAAAGGCAAGGGTTGTTTTTCCTGTCCCGGCAGGCCCTGCAAAGTGTACCGGATACCCGGCGGCAAGATAGGACAGAACGCGTTCTGTCAAATCCTGTACATAAGGGGTCGCAACAAACCCTTCTCCGGCCTCCGGTGTGACGTTGTCATCTGCTCCGGATGCCACCACCTTCAACGGTGCGTCATTCATTTTGTCGACTCCTCTATCTGTATCGCTTAAATCAGGGTCTTGGCCTGCTCGATCCATTTTTCCACACCCTCCATCGCGATGAACTTGTTTTTTTCGACCACGGCGGCGTGGAGTTTCCCTGGTGTGCAGGCTGCCAGCTTTTTCAGTGAAAAGATGCCTACCGCATTCAGAAGCTTTTCCCGGGCGAGTCCGATGCCGTCGATCCGGGTCAGATCAGCGGTATCGGTTTCCTCCGGTGTTTCAACCGGTGCATCATCCATTTCGGGTTCGGCGCTCTGGACAGGGGGGGGCGGCATGGATTTTTCAGGCGTGTTAACCGCAACGTCATCTTGAGGGCTCCGCGGTGATGAAACGCCGGTCCAGGCAAGATGTGCCCCGTTGATGTCTGTCCTGAATTCAGCCAGCAGATCTCCGACGGCTTGTTTCAGATTGCCTGCGTGCTCTTGGATTTTCTGCACAAAAAGCTCCCGTTCAATACGGCCTTCCCGCGCCATGTCCACCCGGTCCCGCCGAAAATCCGATGTCATTTGGGAAACGGTTTCCTGTAAGTCGGACACAAAACGGTCCAGGCTGTTTCTCAACCGTCGTGCCATTTCGGTATGATCGCCCCGCATGGTATCTTGCATCGTTTTTACCGCATCCGCCAATTCGACAACATCCTGTTTCACTCCGTCCACAAACGCACCAAGATCTGATCTTGTCCTTGCCGCCGTTTCAATCCGATTGCTTGCAAAATGCGCCAGCATCGTATTCACATCTTTGCTCAACACGCTTGAATGCGTGGCCAGCTTGTCTCTCAACTCAAGGGCCATCGCACGCCGCTGATCGCGGAAGCGCGATTGCATGTCTTTGGCATCGGCCCGCAGCGCATCCGTACTGTAACGCAACAGCTCTAAAAAAGTGGATCGAGTTTGCCGCAGGGCACCGATCTCATCATGCAGGCGGGTCATATCATTCGCCAGGCTCCCCATGGTATTTCTCCTTTGTATTTGTAGATCATTGAAAATATTCCGGGGATTCGCCCTCCCGTAATGTGGATTTCAATCATCCTGACCGTCGCTTGTCTCCGGCAATATTTTGGTGAGAGACCGATGTCACGGTCTCTCACCAAAATGCAATTTACGCCGGAGCAGCGGCTGCCGCGGTGAGACCAATGGCCTCGGCATACTTCAGATAGGTCTCGACAGAAGCCACGACAACTCTTGCTTCAATGGACAACAGCTCAATGCCGACCAGGGAGACCTTGGCCCAGGCATCAATTACGATTCCTTTGTCCAGAATCCGATCGACGACTTCGGCAAGGCTCGAGGAATCGGTAGACTTGTTAATTTTTGCCATGATGTTCCTCCTTTTGGTTTAAAAAGATTGGGTGAAAAAATTTCTGATTTTCGACTTCAGGCATGCCTGTCTTTTATATTTCTGCAATGAGTGTGCCGGGCTGGGTACAAATGGGCAAAAGCGTCGTGGGGGTCCGGCCCACAGACGGCGATGGCGCTTGGCCTGCCGCGGCCTTGCGGGGTGGCGTGGAAAAAAGCCGGGGGGCGGAATTTGTAAACTTCTCGGCCGGTCGCCATAAACAGCAACAATGAATCTTCGAAACGAGGGAGTCGACACCATGGCGGAAACGCCATATTTTACGGGAGTGTGTTCCCCATATCCGGTTACAGAGTGGGAAAAGACGGGATGCTTTCAATGACCTTCAAAATTGTCTCATTTTCAAACGGCTTGGACACGAAACCGTTGATGTGTTTTTTCTTCAGTGCGGTCTTCACCATCCTATCCCCTTGATAATAATAGCCGGAAACGAGCACGATTCGGATTGAGGGTTGGAGCCGGCGTATTTTCAAGGCCAATTGCAACCCATCGATATCCGGGAGTTTTGCATCCAGAAAAATCATTTGAAAGTCATCCTTGGACAGCAATTCCAACGCATCCGCACCGCTTAATGCCCTACGGGCAACCATTCCGCTGTTCTCGACGATGTGCACCAATGCCCAGCACATATCCGGTTCATCATCCACCACGAGGATTTTCGCTTTCCGGGTTGTCATATGCCCCTTGTTCTCGTTTGGCCCCTGATCGCCGCCATGGAAAACCGGTAGCGCCGTTCCCATTACTGCGGCAGCGGCAGGGTGATCGTAAATATGGTGTCCCGGCCTTGATGGCTGGCCACTTCGATGGTGCCGGAATGCTGTTCGATAATCGAAAAACAGATGGAAAGGCCCAGACCAATACCGGTTCCCACCAGTGATGTCGTGAAAAACGGGTCGAAGATTTTATCGATGTTTTCCTTTGAAATGCCTTGGCCCGTATCGGCCACCCGAATCAACACTTCGCGGCCTTTTGTCCAAACCGATACGGTTAGGGTGCCGCCATCAGCCATTGCTTTAATGGCGTTTAACAACAAGTTGACAAACAACTGCTGCAGTTGACCGGCACTGCCTTGGATCATCACGGGCTTTGCCGGCAACTCTGGGTTGAATGAAATCTTCTGGAGCTTGATCTCGTTGGAAATCAGCGCAATGGATTCTTTGATCACATCCAACAAATTGATCAATTCTTTGACAGATTTCTCAGCAGGTCGGGAAAATTCCAGCAAATTTTCGATCACCTTGCCAGCCCGCTTGATCCCCTTGTGAATTTTACGGGCACATTCGATACGAAAATCCGCCGAGATCTCTTTATCTTGAAGAAACTGAGCCGCTGAAGAACAGACCGCCAGCGGATTTCGAATCTCATGGGCGATACCGCCGGCCATCACGCCCAAAGCGGCAAATTTTTGCGATTGGAGTAGCTGGGCTTCCATTTTTCGGTGCTCGGTATAATCGCGGCCCACCAGGACGATCCCGTCGATCTCCGAATGCGAATGTTTCATGGGTGAGCAAACCCAGGAAACGTGAAGATTCGCCCCGTTTTTGGTCACCAGGTTCCATTTCCCAATCACCGTTTCCCTGCGGCCGCTCATTTCTCCCAAAATCCCTTTGACCATTTCCCGGTTGTCGGCCTTGCAGAAGCGGTAAAAATTCCGCCCTTCGACTTCAGCAAAAGAGTAACCGGAGATCCGTTCGGCCGCCGGGTTCCATGACAGAATTTTTCCGTCTGTATCGGTGGACAGTATGATATCGCTGGCGCTCTCGAATATGCTCGCAAGATGGCGTTGAACCCTCTGAATCTCTTCGCTCAAATTCACTTGTTTGGTCACATCGTCCATCAACAGCATGACGTTTTTAACAGACTCCTGCCAATGGACCGGGGTAATGCGATAATAGTAAGTCCGTGTGGAAATACCGGGCGATCGAAAGATTATCCGTTGCCCTTTGAAGGGACAATTTGACCGGAACGCCCGGCGAACCTGGTTGATGATATCAGTCTTTTCGACAATGATGTCAGGGAAAATTTTCTGCAGGGGGTAACCGACGGTGTCGGATATTGATCGGCGCATTTTTTCCAGAAAATTACGATTGGCCAGGACAATGCACAGATTCTTGTCGATGATCAATACCGACGAGGGCATTGTATCCAGCAGCATGGCATTCATTTTTTCATGCCAGCCGCTACCATTGCTGCCAGTATCCTTTTTTTGACTTGATCCCATCCAGTCAGGCCTCCCGGCCGCTTCAACCCTGGCCGGCCACCCGGCGCGATACTTGTTACCCAAGATGCCGCATGTGGTGATCGTCCACAACGAAGTTATACGGCGGCCACGGGCCGCTGAGCATCATCCGTTCGTCTTTCCGGTTATCGAGTTGGTAAAAAATTTCCTTGAAGCGCGTCAAATCCCCATTGGGGACCAGAAAGAACAAGGAAAGCAACCATTGCGGATTGCAACACCCGGGCTTTGCATTGCAAAGGGATGATGGCTGGGTTGCTTTCAGCTCGTTTTCCGATTTGAATTTAACAAAGATGCCGGAAAACGCCGATCGGTATTGTTCAATAATCGTTTTAATGAATGGGTTGTTTCGGTCTTGCCCATCGTACAGCGCCTTTCGTTGATTCAGGTACGCCCGGCCGGTGATTTTGGATCTTGGATTTTGGATTTTAGATTCCGAATTCCTTACATCATCCCCGATAAATCGGGATCTACGCTTCGCTCCGGCAATCTTCAATCGACAATCTTCAATCAATAACCGGATGCCCATTTCCACACAACCGTCCAACTCCGACAGCAGGCGGTGATAGCGCGGGGCATTTTCCTTCAAATGGTAACCGATCCGGGATTTGTCGGCAATCACATTCCCGTAACGCAGGGGGATGACGGCTTGCCGGGCGAAAAACGCGGCGATCACGTTTTCAAAACGCTGCAGCACACCGATGCTCACCGGCGATTCGGAAGTGTTCATGGCCGAGACAGCCGTGTTGAGTCCGTTGTACGACACAACCTCCACCGGCCGCCCGTCGATTCCCGACAAGGCTGTGGCGGGCTGATTTTTCATATCTGCGAATATGCAATACATAAGATAGCTCATTTTCGCCCCTCTTGACCGGATCACGCCACATTTAGAGACGGGCAAAAGCTGTACGGCGGCCATGGCCCTGAGAGATCAAAGCGCAATCCGTTTTTCTCCTGCGTATGTTGTATTTTTTTTAGGTGCGCAGCGAAGTTTTCCTGTAAATCCCGTGAAACCAAAAACGACCAGTTCAAAACCATATCCATATCGAGGCCCGTAGACTTTCTGGATAGCACTTTGAGTTCACGGAAATCCGCTGTGTACGGCGTTAATTCATTGAAAACGGTCGACAAGATCGTCTTCAATTGTTGGTTTATTTGTTGTTCAAATTCAGAGGCCATCTGCTTTTGCATAAAATACTGTTTTCCCGGCGACACATCGGCAAGACGCTCATCATTGCCGGCCGCAAGATCCGGTTTGAGCGCGTGCCGTGCCCGCTGCCGGTCCAGATACCCCTTAACCGCCCATTCCGTTTTGGTTGCCACCTTCCTTAAAAATTCCGAAATGACCCCATAGTGACGGACACACAATGCCAGCATTGGCCGTGATGAGGAAAAAATGGTTCCAAAGCGGGCCGGCAGCACGGGTGCGTGTTGCATGACCGCTTCGACCACCTTCTGATGGCGCAATGCCCGCGGGCCGACCCATTCCAGGTTCTTGAGGTTTGTTTCGCCGGCCGGCCCGCTGAAATCCGCAACGTTTATCCGGCTTGTCACGGCCACAACGTCCTTGTATGCCTGTTGGGTAACCGGATCGCCGGTATCGACGCCGGGGATTTTCAGTGGCGGCAGACCGGCGGCAGGGGCAAAACAATACAGATAAACGCCCTTAGCGCCGTACGGTTGCTTTTGTGTATCACCGGATTCAATTGCCATGGGAAGACTCCGTACGCAGGGTGTCGAACAAATCGCCGGCCGTAATGGATAAACCCGAATCGTCGTCAAGAACCGTATCCCGGCCGGACTGCACGGCACGGCGGACCGCAGTTAACGCCGCTTTATGGCAAAGCCCGCTGATTTCAGCCCCGCTGAAACCTTCTGTTTTCGCCGCTAACGAATCGATGGAAATATCCGCTTCAAGGGGCTTGTTGCGCAAATGTATTGTAAAAATCTCTTTGCGCTCCCTTTCAGCCGGCTTTGGAATATCGATGATTTCATCAAAGCGTCCGGGTCTCAGCACGGCCGGATCCAGCGTGTCGATGCGATTGGTCGCGCCCAGCACTAAAACGCCATGGAGTTCTTCGATCCCGTCAAGTTCGGTCAGAAGCTGGCTGAGAACCCGCTCCGACACATGCGAATCCGATGCGCTGCCGCTTCGTACCGGAACCAGGGCGTCGATTTCATCGAAAAAAACAATGCAGGGCGCGGCCTGCCGTGCTTTTTGAAAGACCTCCCGCACGGCCCGTTCCGACTCGCCCACATATTTTGAAAGAAGTGCCGGACCTTTGACGGAAATGAAATTGACATGGCTTTCACTGGCAAGCGCTTTGGCGATAAGCGTTTTCCCGCATCCCGGCGGGCCGGAGAGCAGCACGCCTTTGGCCGGTCTGATGCCGGCCTGCTCGAAAAGATGAGGATAATGCAGCGGCCACTCGACGGCTTCTACCAGACATGTTTTCACCGTATCCAGCCCGCCGACATCATCCCATCCGACATTCGGCACCTCTACGAAGACCTCCCGGATCGCTGACGGCTCCACTTCCCGCAGTGCCCCCCGGAAATCGTCCATGTGGATTTCCAGCTCAGCAAGCTGTTCGTAGGGGATGGCGGAGAGTGCGAAATCGATTTCAGGTATGATCCGTCGCAGACAAAGCATGGCCGCTTCCCGGCACAAGGCTTCAAGATCCGCACCGACAAAACCGTGGGTAATTTCGGAAAGGTGGGCCATATCCACATCCGGCGCCAACGGCATACCGCGGCTGTATATGTTGAGAATTTCCAGCCGGCCGAAGCGATCGGGAATCGGAATGGTAATTTCCCGGTCAAAACGGCCGGGGCGCCGAAGCGCCGGATCCAGGGCATTGGGGATATTGGTGGCCGCAATGACAATGACATGTTGGCGCCTGTTCAGCCCGTCCATGAGGGCCAAAAGCTGGGCCACCACCCGCTTTTCAACGTCACCTGCCGATTTTTCCCGGCGTGGGGCAATGGCGTCGATTTCGTCCAAAAAGACGATGCTGGGTCCCTTGCGGCTGGCTTCATCAAAAATTTTGCGAAGATGGGCCTCGCTTTCCCCATAGAACTTGTGGATTACTTCCGGGCCGCTGATGGAAAAAAACTGGGCATCGGTTTCATGGGCAATGGCACGGGCGATGAGGGTTTTGCCGCATCCCGGCGGCCCGTGAAGCAGCACCCCTTTTGGGGCGTCGATCCCGAGGCGGTTGAACACCTCCGGATAACGAAGCGGGAGTTCGATCATCTCGCGAATCCGCAATAATTGGGACTTGAGCCCGCCGACATCTTCGTAGGCCACCCGGCCTGCTGCATTGGCCTCCCGGGTTTTGCCGATGGTCAGCCGGGTGATGGGATTGATGAGCACCGGGCCCTTGGGCGTTGTTCCTTCCACCGTGAAATCCGCCGACCGGCTGCCGAAAAGATTGGCCCGGATGTGATCACCCGGCAGAACGGGGATTCCGTCCAACAGGCTTCCGATATATTTCAGGTCCCGTTCACCCGGAATAACGGTTGCCGGGGCCAAAGATACCTTTTGTGCTGGGTGACAGGTTGTTTTCCGAATGGTCACAAGCTCATCCAGGCCGGCGCCGGCGTTTTCCCGGGTGAGGCCATCGAGCTGTATACGGGACTGGCCGCGCATCTCCTTGAAAGCCGGCATGACCTTGCATACGGTTTGGCGTTTGCCCTCGACGGCCACGATGTCCCCGATGGCCAATCCCAGCTGTGTCATGTCCTCCGGCCCCATTCGGGCAAGGGCTCTGCCGACGTCCTTGCTGAGTGCCTCGGTGACTTTGAGCTTTACAACGTCTGTCTTTTCCATAAGTCTATTCCTGTGATGGCCGGCCGTTGAAAGCTACGGTCAGCAGCCCGAGGAACGAGGGGCCACTGAACTGAATTGGGAAATCGATTATTCTCCCACACCTTTCATGGCCATCTTCAACCGGGAAACCCTATGTGCACTTTATTTCCAATATCCCGTTATTACATGAGATCTGCATCTTTTCCCTGAGATAGCTTTTGGGCATGAGAATTTCCTTGCGAAACTTCTTTTCACCTTTTTCCGCATACAACGTTAACAGGTCGTCGCGAACATCTATTTGCACGTCCTCTTCGCTGATGCCGGGCATTTCAACGACGATGATTGTACAGTCTTTCTCTTCGAATATATCGGCAACAGGCTCGCGGATCTCCTGCACCACGGCCTCTCCGGTGTCTTCATCTCTGCGGATGTTTCCGAAGGGTTCGACCGTAACTGGATCGCCGCCTATCCCCGTTTTGATGGAAAAGCCGTAAACCCCTTTAATGCCCTCGCCCTTTTGGTTGAATTTCAACTCTCCGGTTCTTGACAATTGCTCGCCTTTTTCCGCAAGAGCGCCCAGTTTGTCCACAAGTTCCGCAAAACCGTTTATGATTCCCTCCAGGCCACCCTTGCTCTTTTTACGTGCCATGATCCCTCCTGTTTTGGTCAAAGCCCCAATTTTTTAATCTTGGTAAGTATGGTTTTATAATCGATCTGCAGTTTCCGCGCGGCTTTGGCTTTATTTCCCCCCGTTGCCTGCAAGGTGCGGGTTAAAACCTGCCTTTCCACCGCTGCCGTACTTTCACGGACGATGGCCTTAAAGGAAACTTCTTTTTCCTGCGACAGTTCGTTTATCATTTCAGGCAATATGCCACAGGGCATCTCATTGCCTCTTTGGCGAATATCCAGGTGATCTCTGGTGATGAGCTTGTCGGCAAGAAGCACTGCCCGGCGCACGGTGGACCGCAATTCCCGCACGTTTCCCGGCCAATCGTAATTGAGCAGCATATCGAGGGCGTTTTCGGAAAATCCCTTCTCATCCTTGTTCAATTCGCTGCAGGTGATATCAAGAAACCGTTTGGCCAGATACAGGATATCATCCTTTCGCTGACGCAGGGGGGGGATGGTTATGGAAAATTCCCGCAACCGATAAAGGAGATCGCTTCGGAAAAGGCCTTTTTCGGTAAGGCTGGAAAGATCCTGGTTGGCGGCGACCAACAGGCGAACGTCTATGGGGTGCGGTGTCTTGCCGCCCACAGGATACACTTTTCTTTCTTGAATCACCCGCAACAGTTTGGCCTGGGATGGCAGCGGCAAATTGGAAATCTCATCCAAAAACAGCGTGCCGCCGCTGGCGGCGGCCATGAGACCGACCGTCTTTTGCACGGCGCCGGTAAAAGCGCCTTTTTCATGTCCGAACAGTTCGCTTTCCAGGAGTGCTTCCGGGATGGCCCCGCAATCCAACGGCACAAAGGACTTTTCGGCACGCAAACTGGCCTTGTGGATCGCCTGGGCCACAATTTCTTTTCCGGATCCGGTTTCACCCTGGAGCACGACGGTGAATTCGGATTGAGCGACCTGGTTGATCTGGCCAACCAGATATCCCACCGCCTCACTGGGTCCCATCACATCCCTCAGGGGGCTGTCCTGATTCATATGGCTGACCAGATTTTTCAGCTTCCGTTTGAGTTTTCTTTCCGACAGGGATCTTTGAACCAAACGAAGCACATCATCATGGTCAAAGGGTTTGGCAAGATAATCGTATGCCCCGTGCTTGATCGCTTCGACCGCTCCCTGAATTTCACCAAAAGCGGTAATGATAATGACAGGAAGGTCAGGGTCAATTTCTTTTGAACGGGCCAGAACCTCATCGCCGTCCATTTCGGGCATTTTCATGTCCAGCAGCATCACATCCGGCCAATGGGAACGGATAGCGTCAATGGCGGGTACACCGTCATTTGCCACAATCGTTTTGAACCCTTCCTTTTCCATGAGCTTTGCAAGCATCCGGCAAATGTTATCATCATCGTCCACGATTAAAATCTTAACACTCGCTCGGTCCATGGCTACTGCTCCGTCTACCTCCTGCTCCTTGCTCTGCCTCAAGAAGCTGCGGGTTTTCCAATCGGATAGATCAAGTGAATATCTTGCTCGAAAAACGGCTCGGGCCTATGAAGCACCCCTAAAAAGAGGATCCCCGTATCCCCCTTTGGAAGGGTTTGGTTGACACGCTGACCAATATAGCGGTCACGCGCATGGAGCAGCGAATCTGCCGATGCCTTCCGGCGCGTGTCCGTTTCAGTCTTCTCCGTCGGATGGCCGTTTTCGAGGATATGTTTGTAATGCTCGTATTCCTTGATCAATAGTTCCGCGGACTCGGTACCCATAAGCGTTGCGCCGTTTTCGGTCATCCGCAGCAGCAACTGATGGTTCCGGCTGCCCTTGGCCGCCAATTCCTCAACAATATCGAGTTCATGTCCGCAAACCGGCAAACTGTCCTGGTACAACCGGACGCTGCCATAATCCAGGTCCAACCCGGTGACCGCCGATTCGATATCGATCCATATTTGATCGATGGCAGATGCCTTGCGTTGCTGAGATGTTTTCCCGTTGATTTGGCGATGGGTCCGATGAATCGATCGGCCCAAAACACCCAGGTCGGCCTGCGTATGCACGACAGGGATGTAAATCAAAGTCCTCGAAAAGGCTTTCACGGTTGAACCTCAAATATGAGACGGATATGTAAAGTTCTCTATGGAAAAATTTCCATATTGTATGGAATCATTTCCATATTTCAAACACATTTAAAACGGATTGTGGGTGGGGTCTCCGCAGCCGATATCCGGCACTGTTTCCTCCTTTTATGGCATTGGCGGTCAATCCCAACACTTCATCCGGTGCCCGGCAATGCCACCTGTTCGAACCAATTCTTAGCAATTTGTATACCGCCGTCTTGCTTCCGCACATGGTATCACCAGCCATCCAGCACACTGCGAATGGTTTGGATAAAATGGTGATTCGTATAAGGCTTGCATAAAAAGGCGCTGATACCCAAATCCCTGATCTTGTTTTCCGAAATTTGATCGTCTTTTCCGGAACAAAGGATGATTGGAATATCATCCCGAATTTCCTTCAGTTTGTGGGTCAACTCATCGCCGTACATTTCCGGCATGATCATATCGGTAATGACAAGACCGAATTGGTCCGGTTTCCGTCGAAACATTTCCAAGGCATCCCTACCGTTGAGGCTTGTAACAACCGTATACCCTAACGGCTCCAATATCCTCCGTCCCATATGAATGATCGGTTTTTCATCATCGACCAGCAGGATGCACTCCAGGCCGGCAAAAGATGCCTCTGGTATATCCTTCTCCGATAATGGGTCTTCGCCGGTAACTGGGAAAAAAACAGTAGCGGTTGTTCCCTCCCCCACACTGCTGTCCAACGAGATAGCGCCACCGTTTTGTCTCACGATTGAATGGCAGATGGACAGGCCTAAGCCCGTACCGTGATTAGGGTCTCTGGTGGTATAATACCGATCGAAAATCTTTTGTTGAACATCCGGTGGTATACCGCAGCCTGTATCCGCCACACTCAGTTTCAAATACGCTCCCGGGGTGATTTCCGCAGGCAGCCCGGGATCTGACGGTGTAAAGGTCACGTTGGTAACGCTCAGTGTCAAGCGCCCCCCGTTGTCACGCATGGCCTGTGCGGCATTCGTACACAGATTCAATAGAACTTGTTGCATCTGTGCCAAGTTTCCCTTGATCACCTGCCGGTCAGCCTTAATATGTCGCCGCATTTCAATGTTGGCGGGTAGCGTGGCTTTCAGGAACGACAGGATATCCTTTACAATTGGAATCACAAGCACCGGCCGGCTCGTTTCATTTTGGGAACGACTGTATGTCTTGATTTGTTTGATCAGATTTTTGCCACGCAAACCAGCTCCCAGAATGAATCGATAATTCTCCGCCAGTGACGTGTCGTTTTTTGTCTCATCAAGGCCGAGTTGGGCATAGCCGATAATGGAACTCAGAATATTGCTGAAATCATGGGCAATCCCACCGGCCAGCATTCCGATGGCTTCCATCCTTTTTTGGCCTTCCTCGGTCTGGCGTTGCGCAGTGATGTCCATCAGCACCATCCGCCAACGCATCGCCACTCCGGTCTCATCAAAATCCCCCTCTATGTCAGCCCTGACCCATAAAGGAACCTCATTTTTATTCTTTAGCGGAATCTCGATGCTTTGCTTTTCTCGCGTTTCAATACATTTTTTTCTGGCAATCGCATAAGTATCATACCAGCCTTCAGCAATATATTGGCTAAATCCTGCCCCGGAAAGAAATTGTCGACTGGTCTCCAAAAGGTTAACTGCTGTAAGATTCGCACGTGTGATGAGTCCTTTGGCAGTCAACGTCAAATATCCACACGGGGCAAACTCATACAAGTTCTCAAATTCACGGTGCAGTTCTGACAGTTCACCCTGTGACCGTTGAAGTTCTTCGTTTTGGATTTGCAGCTCCGTCTGGTGAATTTTCAATTCCTGGATCAGTTCCACGATATCGGAGGGGGCTTCTGAAGATAAGTCCGGTTGTTTTTGAATCAGCTCTTCCGCTTGCTGCCGGAGCTTTTCGAATTTTGATGATGGGTCAGGCATGGCTCACTCCTTGGATATTGAAGAATGAAGAATGACGATTGACGATTTATGGTTTCACTTTGCTCAGTCCCTCTTCACTCGTCACTCTTCCTTCTTTACAAATCGCAATAAAATTCTGTATGGAAATTCGTCATCTTCCATGATGATACGGCCATGAACTGTATACCTTTGCTCGCCTTTTGATGTTTTCAACGCAAATGATTTGGTTTCGAAAGGCTTGCCGTCTTTTATGGTTGTTTTCAGTTTCGACGCCAGCCCGGTATGTTTAGGGATCTTGCTTTGAGAATCGAGGATATCCAGTTCCCCGACCTGTTCTTGAGATACGTCCATAAGTCCAGAAAAAGCGGTGTTGTATAGGACTGCCTTAAATGTATCATCAAGCACGACCGTCGGCTCAGGATTCATGTCGAAGATGGTATTCACAAGCTTCAACGCTTTCCCGAATTTGTGACCTGACTCTTTGAGCACCGTCTGACTTTTTTTCTGTGCTTCAATGGACGAGAAGGTGATAACGCAGCCATCTATTCGGTTGTCCGTTGTACGATAGGGCATGATTCGCATTTTATACCATATGCCGTCAGTGTTTTGTACTTCGCACTCCTTGGGTACAAGATTTTTCAAGACGTCAGTCAGATCGGCCATCAGGCCTTCATAGGCCAGGTTGGTCACCACGTGCCGAAGGGGACGGCCGATGTCGGTTTGGATAAAATTGACGATTTTTGTTGCTTCGTGTGTGAATCGCTTCACCCGCAGGTCATTGTCCACGAAAATAGTGGCGATTTCCGTGCTGTTTAAGAGGTTTTTCATATCGTCCTGAATGCCCGAAAGCTCCTCCACCTTGCTTTGCAGCTCGGCGTTAACGGTCTGAAGCTCCTCGTTCAGCGATTGAAGCTCTTCTTTTGAGGATTCCAGCTCCTCGTTAGTCGATTGCAGCTCTTCATTGGATGACTGCAGCTCTTCGTTGGTGGACTTGAGTTCCTCGTTTGAAGACTCCAGCTCTTCAACGGTGGTCTGGTGGCTTTCCCGGGTGATTTGCAGTTCCTTTTCCAACTCGGTGATCCGTGAGGTCTCAATGTCCGATGGATTCTCGGATTTTTGATCTGAAAGGTCAGTTTTCGGTTTGGTTTCGATGTCATTGAAAACCACCAGAAATTTTCCAGCCAGTTCTTTGGATGATTTTTGCGGCCAGACATGCAGGTCAACCATTTGCACGTCACCGTTAGTCCTTACACGGATATTTTTCCGCGTGACCTGTTCGTCTGAGGTTTTTGCGGCCCGGAAGGCGGAGGAAAGTTCAATGCGAAGCCCGTCTCTTGCAAGGTCCAGGATGTTCTGCGAAGGTGGGCCGCTGAGCGCTTCAAGATATTTGCCGGTGCGGCCCTCAATATGGAGAATCTCACCTTTGGCGTCGATGAGTATGGCAGTCGGTGCAAACTGATCGAGGATCGCCCGTTGGGTGGCCAGGGAAATGTCTGTTTTTGCAACAGGTTGAGGGATTTTGTCATTGCCCTGGCTGTTATCGACGGTTGAAAGTCCGCTGGGAAAATCGACCGGCATGCGCAGGGCGTTCGGCACCTCCTGACGCCTGAATATTTTCCATTTTTTATCCACGGTCTGAAACAAGTGGGTAAACCCGCCGATGGTCTCGGATGATCCCAGTACCAGGATACTATCCGGCTTGAGTGTATAGTGGAACAGCGGCAAGAGCTTTTTTTGCATCTCCGTGTTCAGATAGATCAGCAGATTGCGGCAGCAGAGCAGATTCAAGCGCGAAAAAGGTGGATCTTTAAGCAGGTCTTGAACCGAAAAAACAACACAGTCCCGAATCTCTTTGCGGATACGGTAAAAATTATCCTCCTTGGAAAAAAACCGCTTGAGCCGTTCTTTGCTTACATCGGCGGTGATACTGGCCTGGAATAAACCTTCACGTGCTTTGTCGATGGCAGATTTGTCGATATCCGTACCGAACAATTGAAGGTTGAACCGTTTGGCGCTATTATCGAAAAGCTCGCGAAGCACGATGGCCAATGAATAGACCTCCTCGCCGGTGGAACACCCGGGAATCCAGGCCCTGAACGTATCATCTTCGTTCATCTGTTCTAAAACCGAAGGGAGAACGCTGGTTTTGAGAACGTCAAAAGACTCAGAATCACGGAAAAAACTGGTGACGCCAATCAACAATTCGCGGAAAAGCGTCTCCACCTCTCCTGGATTTTCACGCAAAAAACGTACGTATGTATCGTGGCTGTCAATCTGATTCAGTCCCATTCTTCGGCTGATGCGCCGTAAAATGGTATTGACTTTGTACGCAGAAAAATCGTGACCGATCCGCGTGCGCAGGATAGCAAATATCTTGTTCAATGATTGTTGCTGCTCATCCGCAGTAGTAGTAGTAGTAGCGGTGCTTTTCCTCGCCAGAATCGTTTTGGTGCGTGTGAAATACTCAAGAAGCTTTTTGGGCATTTCTTCAGGCGGCAACACAGCATCCACCAGACCGGTATGGATGGCGCTTCTGGGCATGCCGTCATAACCGGCGGATTCTTTGTCTTGGGCAAAAACCACCCCTTCATTGGCATTCATTTCCTTGACCCCGAGAGAACCGTCCGTGCCGGTTCCGGATAAGATGACGGCGGCCGCCTGCCGACCTCGATCCTGGGCTAAAGACCGTAGAAACAGGTCGATCGGATGCGGCACCCCTTTGTCCTGAATATCAAATAACTGGAGGGTTCCTTGGTAGACGCTGATTTCTTTATCCGGCGGAATAACGTATATGTTGCCGGGTTCGATGGTTTGGCCGTCTGTGGCAGTGGAAACCGGAAGGGGGGTGATCTTTTGAAGCAAATCGGCCATCAGGCTCGGCTGCTTCCGCGTCATGTGGACCACGACGACGTAGGCCATGCCACTTTTTTCAGGGACGTTGGAAAAGAAAGTTTTCAGCGCTTCCAGTCCCCCGGCGGATGCTCCCAGGCCGATAACTGGGAATGGCTTGTTCGTTTCCTTCTCTATAGTTGAAACCCTGGACTTGCCGGCCCAGGCCTTTGGCTCTGACCTGTTTTTTTTCTTATCGGTCGCTTTTTTTGGCATGTCGGGTCCTCGCTTCCAAGGCTTGTGTGCCCGTTTATGTCGCTTATTTCATCGGACCATTATAGGTTTATTCCAAACACTGAACTTTCACATCCTTGCATTATTCTTGAGTCGCCGGACTTTCAAGGATACAGATGGTATTCTTGACAGCGCAGGAAGGCCCCAACGGTCCAGAGAGGCCAGACGAAAGTTAAATTTTAAAACACACAGAAAAAAGGACAGGTACAAGCGTGGGCATTTGCGGGGCTGGGTGGACCAAGGAACTTGGCCAATAGTCTTCAAACGACGTCAACCCGCCGAAACCGAGCACTGTTACCATTAATCCCATTGATTTTAAACAAAAAGCTTCCCACAAGATGTAGCGGCTGATCCCCAGCGCACAATTTCCGCGAATTGCGGCAGAACATCCCATCGACTGAAATCGGAACAACACAACACTGCTCTGCAATTTCTTTTGATTTCAGCATTTTCATAGCACAAACCCTTCCCACTTCAAAATACCATCGTGGTCGTCTCCCCTACGATATACCCAGATATGTATGAGCCTGGATTCCGCCTCGCATTGAATTTTCCCAAATTCATAACGACAAGTAACCATGAGTATCCAGAGGTGTTAAGAGAGATTCTGAAATAGATGCTGGCGGGTAAGAAGTTTCGCCTCGACTGCGGCCATACCGTCAGTTTCGGCCATTTTCTGGGCAATGACATCACCATTTACAACGGACAGCGAATCAAGATTGTGTGGTCGCAGTGCGGGTACTGAAGACGCTACTTCGTGTAAGAACGAGGGAACATTCGCTTCGAGCAGTCGGGACAAAGGCTCTCTTGAAAATCGAACGAATCCTGTTGGGAGTCCTCAGCAGTCAGGTGGTTCCAGCACCCGGAATCATCGCAGATTTTACCGCAGGACTTACAACGCAAAATTCTGTAAGCACTGGTACTGGGAGAGTCTTTGTCCATTCCATCCTCCAACGCCATGAAAGCCGTATGACCTTTTGGGTGCCCCTGAGCGGGAAAGGAGGCAAAACCTTCAACCCTCCCAGGGACTGGGACTGGTTTAGGAGGTGCCAATCCCCTTGCTAATTTACCTTTTGAAGATCCTGTGTCAAGAAATACTGACAAGGAACAAAAGAAGCAAAGGAGGAACCTATGTGCGACGATTTCTATGACGACTTCGACGACTTTGACGATGAAGGCCCCATGGACGAGGAACCCTTCGAGGATGATCCGGAGCCTCTGGATGACCCCGTAGAATCGTGCTCCGACTCGACTGGACCTGGTTGGGAGCATATCGCGTTTTTCGGTGCCATGTCCGAAACGCTGAACGAGGAAAGGCGGATTCAGAGGCATCTGGAGAAGGAGGACCGAAAAAGAGACAAGACGAGGACGATCTGTAGAGGTGGACTGCGCCATTGCTCGATGGCGGCTGGTGGGGCGGTATTATCCGAAAACTTTTTGAAATTCTTGACAATTTAGGAGGTTATGATATCCAGAGTTAAAGTTCAAGACGCTAACCGATACAAAGGGAAGCCATGCATTTAAAAGTGACCCCATCACTTAATCAGAGTGGTGGGGTTTTGTTTTTGGATATAACGATTTTTTTATTAACTGAAAATTTATGGAGAAATAATATGCAGAAAGACAGTGATAAATGGATGCATTGTTTGCTTTTCAAGCAAGAAAAATGTCCGAATCAAGAAATAATAAACAAAGCATATATTTGGCAGGAAAAGCAACCTGGAAAAGAGTTTGATACCCTCAAAATCGAAGAAATAGAAAAGGCGATAAATATTTGCATAAACTGTAAAGATTACATAGAACATATTCCATGAAAAACATTGGCTAAAAAAACCATCGTCTTATATTTATCGAAATAAGCCTGTGACCGGGTAATATTTATGTAAAAATATACTTGAGACTTGTTGTACCTTCCTGAAAATCGCTCAACTACGTAATAATTATAATAAGAAGGCAGAAATGAGTATTAAAAAGATTGGTGAAATAAAGATATTATACTCGGAAAAAGAAAATTTCACTCGCAAAGAAACTGTTGAGGTGCAATTGCCTGAGAATCTAAAAGATGTAAAAGATGAAATTAATAAAAAATTACAAAGATATAAAAAAGAGTTGAGGATAAAACTCGGCATATTGACGCCAAAAGAATTGCATGAAATAAAGAATGATTATTTTAAACGTTTCAAATATAAAAAAGTTTATAATAATAATTTACAGAAACAAGCAGAGATGAAATCTCTCCTTGAGGAGTATAAGGCTGAATTAGTTGCGGAGGAAAAAAAGAAAAACAAAGGCGCAGATAAAATATTTAAGTATCCTAAAAAAGTCACAAAAAAAATAATTCATAAAAATATTTTTCCTTACTATGTAGAGATGGCTGGACCCTTTGTAGGTTTTGATTATGAAGAAAACGTCAAGTTTTGCATTTATGATAGAAGTTGTTTCCTTAATGATTATAATCAATCTCCATTAGAAAAATATATTTCAGATTATAAACGAGGTGAAAAAGTAGGCTTGATAAAGCTTGTACCACATCCTATTGATTGGGATCGTGATCGTGAGCGCGATTGGTCGAAAGGAAATTATTATCTCTACGGGAATAACATATATAACACTAATGAAAAACTTCCTGAAGACAAGCTATACCTACAGATTCTTGATTTGGATGACAGGGAAAGAAGAAAGTTCGAAAGATTAAAAAATAAATTTGCCGCCTCTGAAGAGGAGATAAAAAACAGAAGAGAAAGGATACCTGAAAAGGTTAGGGTAGCTGTCTGGAGAAGAGATGAGGGTAAATGTGTCAAGTGTGGAAGCAGGGAGAAGCTTGAATACGATCATATAATTCCGGTATCAAAGGGAGGAGGCAATACGGCAAGAAACATAGAATTGTTATGCGAAAAATGTAATCGGGAAAAATCTAACAAAATTTAAATAACAACTTATCCATTACTTTCGTAGCTTTGAATTATAAATATTCTTTTCTATTTTCAAACCTACCTTTCTAAAAATCCATCAAAATTCATTTCTTTCCAAAGCACCGAATTATCTAACCTGCTTATGGGTAGAGGGACAATTCCCTCAATATCACATCAAGGAGGTTAGTATCATGGAAAGATTCAAACCGAAAAAACTGAGCATCGGTGACACCGCTCGAAATTGCGGGGTCACCATCAAACAGATACGTCATTTTCAGACAACATCAATTTTTACGACCCCAGCGATGATATTGATATCGGAGAGCTGGGAAAACGACTGCTTGACGAAGCAGACGCCAAATTCGAGTGCAGGACTCCCTATGCCAGCCTCGAAGAAGCCATCGCAGAATCAGAGAAGGCATACAGCGAAAAACCTTTGTACGATTTCGGTCTCGGTAAGAAGTCCAACCACCAGGCCGTGATGGATTTTTACGGATACGAACTTTATCACCGAATTCTCGATGAACTGGAGGAAAGCTACGATTGTCCGCCTGAGAAGCGGGAGCAGGGACATATTAGCAAGGAACTGTGGAAGGAGCTCCGCGATATCCGCGCCGGCCGGAAACCCTATCCCAATCAGAAAGCGGAAGCTCAAAAACCAGCTTCCAAGGCCGCCGGCAATACTTCAAATGCCAATCCACCTGAAATCAAACAGCGACAGCGACAACCAGGTGATGACTATCGCCTCGAAACCGAACGTGGTCTTGTACGGAATCATTCCTATCGGAAATTGTTCAAAGGCCCGGGACTGGTCTATGAGGTGATCTGGTCTAACTTGGTCCGCAAAGGGTGGCGGGATACGGAGGAATATCCCATCCGAAAAAAATACCACGATGAAAGGAAGCTCCTGGTCTATTGCACATCCTATCGGAAATTAGCCGATGAATGTGGTGGCATGTCCCATCATACGGTCAAGAAATTCTTGGACAGTTTTGAAGAGGCCGGCATTCTCAAAACTGAAATCTTCAAGCCGAAAGGTCCGCATCCTTCGCAGATCGTTATCATCCTCGGATACTGGACTGGAAATGGAAAAAAGTATCGGGAGCATTTTTATCGTGATGAAATATTTCTTTCACCGAAGGTGGGCAAAAATTGAGAGGGATACCGTGGGCATTTTTTGCCCAGGGGTTGGGCATTTTCTGCCCACACTTTGGGTAAATGTGGGCAATTTTTGCCACATATAAGTAGATGAAGTTTTTAAGTAGATGAATTGCAAGGAGATGAATGCAAATCCATTCTTTTCAGACAAATCAAAATCCGAGCTTTCACAGAAAAGTGAGATTCCAAATTGATTGAATATCATCTTCTTGAGAAAGCCTGGATTTTAACTCAATTGAAATTTTTCCGATCCGCCGGTAATAATTTCTTTGATAAAGCTTCACATTCACAATCTGAACTTTACGCGAAATTTTCTGTCATTCACATTCCAATTTTGCGCTGGATTCAGAATCATCATTTTAACGGATACGACTCGAAGCAAAATCTGCGATTAAACGAACACATATCGATTTTCCAGCGATATTTCAAGACAACGCGACTTGGCCCTTATCTCAAATAAAATCGCTCGTCAAATCGCCTCTAATCCGAAAAAACGACCACGATGAGCCTGGTGAGTTCGAATACAGATCAAGAGGACCTGTGCTGTGGCGGAAGATATGACTGCTCCTGGACGAAAAGATTCCGCAGCCAGCAGTCGCTCAGAGGACCAGCGAGAATCAGCATTCCTGGGAACCTGATTGCCAAGCAATCTTTTTCAATAGGCTGATTGTCCAGCATATTTTCAAATACCTTGACTTTCCGGGGCTGTATGGTATTTCCTGTGAACGAATGAGGCTTTTACCGGTACCAGGGAGGAGCCATGGAAGGCAAATTGACCCCATCACCCAAAAAGAGCGGTGGGGTCTTGCTTTTTTGGGAGCTGGATAACTGAGGAAAGGTGCTGCGTTTTTTATAGGAAATATGGTAATAGTGCTCGCTGAACCTGGCAGATTTTACAAGGATTACCGAATCTGTCCGACGCTTCCTTTCCAGGCCTTTGAGAAAATGGAGATGGAAGATCAATGTAAGGAAGGTTCGAAATATAGACGGATATTGCACAATTTTCAGGGCAGTTTTCACCGAATTCTGTGCACCTGACTTTTCCGGAATGATATCAACAATGTTTATTCAGCCCGTATTTCTGCCGGATTATTCAATAAACGCGCAAAAATGCACGTTTACCCATAAACGTGCAAAATCGCACGCTACTCACTAGTTGGATGGATATCATGCAGAAAAAAAAGGATGAAACAGAAATGGCAAATGATTCCTTTGATGCTAATCCTTTAGCACTTTTTAAGCAAAACAACCCTCATTGTGAAATTATAACCGATGAAAAAGCCATCATAATTGAGAAGCCTTGGGGTACTGATGACGCGAGACTCGTATTTGATGCTTCGATGTATGAACAATTCAATGATTTAAATAGTATAATGTTACACCCACAATTTGATGCAGTCATACATTTAGATAAAAATGAAATCGAATTTATCTTTGCTTTTTTATCGCCAGACGAGGAACCTTCTAAATCGTATCTTGATAGAAAGTTTGAAGTCCATTTAAGCGGGGCTACTTTCGAGTGTTCCTATGCTGAGCCAAGTGAAAGGTTGTTTTTTATTGCGCAGGCTATTAGGAGAAAGCCGTCAGATAGGGGAATTGTAGTTGTTCCACAGCTAAAGGCGTTCAGGGATTTTCAAAGATTAGATTCTTTACCTAAAGGCATTTCCAGTTACTTCGAAAACAAAGTGCCACGAAGTTTTTTTGTTTCAACAGAATTGCAAATATCAGAGATTGATCTTGTCTCAACATGTCGCCATATAAATTTTTTAACAAAATACTATGACCGAAGATCTCCGTTTATTGAAATAAGGGATAAGGATACTGAAGAATTAGATTCTGTGCCAAGACCTAAAAGATATTTTGAAGCAGACTTCCCACCTTCTTTAGCAATTAGCCCTATAGACGATGTCATTTTGAAATTAATTGAAGTTTCAGCTCACAGTGCTCCTAGGTATGCCTTTCTATATTTATACCAGGTTATTGAATACTCAGCATTTTATTTTGTTGATGATAAAGCAAAAAGATCGCTAAGGAATTTTTTGAGGGATCCTTCATTAATAAATTGCGATGATAATAAGATAGGCCAATTGATGTCAATCCTCACTGAACTTCAATGTAATGATGATGTCAAAATGAAGCGAGTTATTGAATATCATTGTAATCCAGAAATATTATGGCAGGAAATAGAACATGATAAAGACTTTTTTGCTACTAAATGTACGTTTAATGGTGGGTTCGAGTGCCCAGCATTGATAGCGAGCGACACAACATCAGCTTCGTGGGCCGCAATGTGGATGCCTAAGCTATATGATCATTTGACAAAAACTAGAAACTGTCTTGTTCATGCGCGTGAAAGAAGGCAGGACAAGGTTATCCTGCCAACAATAAATAACAATAATAAGATCGCTAGATATATGCCTCTTATAAGAAGGCTTGCTGAGCAATTAGCAATCTGTACTGCCCCAAACACTTTTCATCCAACCTTTAAGGATTGATCCGACTTGAAAAGTCGGTTTCAATCCGATGTTCAAGAAGCCCGATTTTCAATAAGGGGATTGATTCGATTCGATGAAGAAGCTAGTCGGGGGGACTGTTGTAATTTCGGTTTTTCAGAGGCA
>JAIPEL010000084.1 GCA_021737185.1 Desulfobacterales bacterium
TATTATTGGCTCAGCCGCAGCCGCGAGGTCGATTTTGTTCTGGCACGCGGAGACAGCCGCGTCGCCATCGAGGTGAAAAGCAACCGGCGGAAAACGAACCTGCCCGAAACCGAGGCGTTCAGCAAGGAATTCCCCACCAAACGAAAGCTGCTGGTCGGTGCCCAGGGCATCCCGCTGGAGCGGTTTTTGAAGACCCCGCCGCAGGAGTGGATGTAATCGGTTGAATGGTTCTAATACCGCGCATCCGCCAGCTCGACCCAGCCCCCGGCCTCGATTAAATCCCCCTCGAACCGGGACAGGGTAAAGGGCACTTCCAGGATCGAGCCGTCTGCGGTGAAGGTAAAGGAAGGAGCCTCCAGATCGACCGCAACCTCGGTCTCTTTGCCGGAAAATTCGGCAAAGAGCCGGTCGATGATCTCCGGTGAAAGGGAAACAGCCAACATCCCGCAGTTGAACATGTTCTGGCGGAAGATCCGGGCGAAGCTTTCCGCCGCCACCAACTCGATGCCGTTGACCTCCAGGGCCCAGGCCGCATGCTCGCGGGAGGATCCGCAGCCGAAATTGGCCCGGGTGACGATCGCCCCCTTTCCTGCGAGGTCTTTGGTCGGGGAAAATCCTTCCAGCTGGATGTCCTCCAGAAGATAAGGCTTCAGGGATTCCCGGCTCGGCTCGGTCAGGTACCGGGCCGGGATGATCTCGTCGGTATTGATGTCGGATCGATCGAGAAACAGGACCTTTCCGCCGAAGCGCTTCATGTCGCTACCCCCTGTAGAGCGTCGAGTTGACAATATGGCCGGCCAGGGCGCTGGCCGCGGCCGTGGCCGGACTGACCAGGTGGACCATTGCTCCTTTGCCCATTCGGCCGCTGAAATTCCGGTTGGTGGTCGACGCGCAGACTTCGCCTTCGGCCAGCACGCCGGTGCTCATCCCCAGACAGGCCCCGCAGGTGGGGTTGGCCACGCAAAACCCGGCGTCCAGAAAGGCGGCCAGAAGCCCTTCTTCCATGGCCCGGCGGTACACCTCCGGGGTGGCCGGAGAAACGATGCCGCGCACCGAGTCGGCGATCTTTCGATTCCGGAGGACCTCGGCGGCCACCCGCAGATCCTCGATTCTGCCGTTGGTACATGAGCCGATGTAGACCTGGTCGATGGGCGTATTTTCCATTTCCCGCACCGGCCGCACCTGGTCGGGTTTGTATCCGAAGGTGCTCATCGGCTCCAGATCCGACACATCGTGAGAAATCACGGCCTCGTATTGAGCATCGGCATCCGGGCAAAATTCCCGGTAGGCCGCCAGGGCAGCCTCGGGAGATGAGAATTCGTCTTTGATGAACGGCCACAGGTAGTCGACCGTGGTCCGGTCCGGCGCACAGATGCCGCTGGTGGCGCCGGCCTCGATGGCCATGTTGCACAGCGTCATGCGCTCTTCCATGGTCATCTTCTCCACCACCGGACCGGAAAATTCGATCACCCGGTCCGTGGCGCCGTTGACCCCGATCCGGCCGATGAACGACAAAATGACATCCTTGGCATATACCCCTGCCTTCAGCTCGCCTAAGATCTCGACCTTGATGGTTGCCGGGCTGCGAAAGGCGCAAACGCCCTTGAGAATGCCGACCTCCAGATCGGTCGTTCCCATCCCGGCGGCAAACGCTCCAAAGGCCCCGTGGGTGCAGGTGTGCGAATCGCCCATGATGATGGTGCTGCCGGGCCGGACAAAGCCTTTTTCCGGAAAGAGCGCGTGGCAGATGCCGTTTCTGCCGACGTCGAAAAAATCCCTGATGCCGTGGCGCCGGGCCCACAGCCGCAGCACCCTGCCCTGCTCTGCGGTTTTGGAATCCTTGGCCGGGGTGACATGGTCGATCACCGCCTTGATCCGGTCCGGATCGAACACCCGATCCTTTCCCCGGGCCTCGAGGTCCTTGATGGCAAGGGGGGTGGTGATTTCATGGCAAAATACGGCATCGAGGCGAAGCACGAAGACGTTCTCTTCTGGCCGATCCACCAGGTGGGCGTCAAAGATCTTTTCCGCTACCGTTTTTCCCATGGCTTTTCCCTCGCTGGCCTCCGAATCCGGAGGCGTTCATGCCATTTGCTGCGTATTCTTGATCGGAGACCCTGACGAGTTCAAAATTCCAGGTTCCAGATTCAAGATTCACCGGAAGGACTTTTATTCGAATCTCAATGAAATATTTTTATATAATACTATGAAATTCTTACATTTATCTCGTTACTTTTCTTTGCTCGCCCAAAGAAAAGTAACCAAAAGAAAGGGCGCCCTGCGTCCCGCTTCTCCCTGCGCGTCGCTGATCCGGCCGGGGCCCTTCCGAACTCGGCCCCCAAAGAACGGGGGCCTCAAACAGCGGAAGGGCATGATCCGGCCGGATCTGCGATGCTCGGCGCGGGACGATGGGCTTCCCTGGCGGGTATTCTATAGCCCATCTTTGGGGATAGCTTCATACGATATTCCAGATTCAAAGTTCCAGAGTTCTTTGTTTCTTTTCCAGGCGGCAACGCCGCCTCCAATAAATTCGCTGCGCCATTCGTTGTGCGAATGGCGCAGCGAATTTATTCGGAATCGGTTCTCAGGACGGACAAAAAGGCCGATTGGGGAACCTGCACCTTTCCGACCATCTTCATTCTCTTTTTCCCTTTTTTCTGTTTTTCCAGCAGCTTGCGCTTCCGGGTCACATCCCCTCCGTAGCACTTGGCGGTCACGTCCTTACGGAAAGCGGAAACGGTCGTCCGGGCGATGACCTTTCCGCCGATCGCCCCCTGAATGGCGATCTTGAACATCTGACGCGGGATCTCTTCCCGGAGTTTTTCACAGGCGCGCCTGGCCCGCTGTTCGGCCTTCTCCCGGTGCACCAGCATCGACAGGGCATCGACCCGTTCTCCGTTTAGCAGGATGTCCACCTTGACCAGGTCCGTATCCCGGTAGTCGAGCAGTTCGTAATCGAAGGACCCGTACCCCTGGGTGATCGATTTGAGCCGGTCGTAAAAATCATAAATCACCTCCGCCAGCGGAAGGTCAAAGACCATTTCAAGCCTGTCGCTGGTCAGATACTGGTAGGTTTTATTGATTCCGCGCCGCTCGAGGCATAGTTGCATGATGGCGCCCATGTACCGCTCCGGGGTATAAATCGTGGAACGGATAAAGGGCTCTTCTGCGCCGATGATGTCTTTCGGATCCGGGTACATTGTGGGGTTGTCCACCACCACGATGCTGCCGTCGCTCAGGTGCAGCCGGTAGCGGACCGAAGGCGCGGTCAGGATCAGGGAAAGATCGTACTCGCGCTCCAGGCGCTCCTGGACGACCTCCAGATGCAGAAGACCGAGGAAGCCGCAGCGAAATCCGAAGCCGAGGGCCGCGGAAGTGTCTTTTTCGTAGATCAGCGAAGCATCGTTGAGCTTGAGCTTTTCCAGGGCGGCGGCAAGATCCTCGTAGCCGTCGGAAGCCACCGGGTAGATGGAGGAAAACACCACCGGCTTGGCCTCTTTGAAGCCCGGCATCGGCTTTTCGCAGGGACGGTCCCGGTGGGTGATCGTATCGCCGCTGCGCGTGTCGCTGACGGTTTTGATCCCGGCGATCAGGTAGCCCACGTGGCCGGCGGAAAGCTGCTTCTGGGGAATCCTCTCCAGTTGAAAGTAGCCGACCTCTTCGACCTTGTAGGCCGCCCGGTTGGACATGAAACGGATGGTCTCCCCGGCTCGCAGGGTTCCGTCAAAAACCCGGAAATGAACGACTGTCCCTCGGAAGGCGTCGTAGTGGGAGTCGAAGATCAACCCTTTTAAAGGGGCCTCGGGGTCTCCCTTGGGCGGCGGCAGCCGGTTGATGATGGCCTCGAACACCGTGTCGATGCCGATCCCTTCCTTGGCCGACACGAGCAGCGCGGTTTCCGGATCGAGGCCGAGATCTTCTGCGATCTGTCCCTTGACCCGCTCGATGTCAGCGGACGGCAGGTCGATCTTGTTGATCACCGGGATGATCTCCAGATCGTGCTCCAGGGCAAGATACAGGTTGGCCAGGGTCTGGGCCTCCACTCCCTGGCTGGCATCGATCAGCAGCAGGGCCCCTTCGCAGGAAGCAAGGGCCCGGGAGACTTCGTAGGAAAAGTCCACGTGCCCCGGAGTGTCGATGAGATTCAGAAAGTAGGTTCTGCCGTCTTTGGTCTTCCACGGCAGGCAGATGGTTTGGCTCTTGATGGTGATCCCCCGCTCCCGTTCGATATCCATGGTGTCGAGGACTTGGTCGTGGAACTGCCGTTCGGAAATCACGTCGGCGGCCTGGATCAACCGGTCGGAAAGCGTCGATTTTCCGTGATCGATGTGGGCGATGATACTGAAGTTTCGGATGTTGTTCATTGTTTACCAGTCAATAAAACCCGAATCCCGCCCCGAAAGATGGCCGGGCGGCGATCGGGTTGCTTTGTCAGTTGACAATCCGTCAAGAGGCCAGTACTATAAAAATTCCCAGTAATTTCTAATTATTGAAAAAAAATGGATATTAGCAGACCGGTCCGGGGAATGTCAAGTTTGGCAAAGGAGCCGATTTCCGAAAAAAACGGGTCGAAGCGCCTGGACACCGCCGGCAGATCCGATGCCGCCCGGTTGCTGATCGTCGATGACGATCTGGCCATCACTGAGGCCATCGCGGAGTTCATGGCCCGCTCGGGCTATGTGGCCCTGACGGCGGCCACCGGCGAGGAAGCGCTGGATCAGCTCGAGACCGACGACATCGACGTGGTGATCACCGACATCATGATGCCCGGAATAGACGGGCTCGAGCTCACCGGCAAGATAAGCGAAGAATACGATGCCGACGTCATCGTCATGACCGGTTACGGCGGGGACTACTCCTACGAGGAGGCCGTCCAGAAAGGCGCCAGCGATTTCGTATTCAAACCGATCCGTTTCGAAGAGCTCCTGCTGCGCCTCAAGCGGGTGCTCCGGGAGCGCCGCCTGTCCCGTGAGCGCCGGGACATGCTGGGCAAGCTCAAGGAACTGGCCATCACCGACGATTTGACCAAGCTATACAACTCAAGGCACTTCTATCAGCAGCTCGAACTGGAAGCGGACCGCGCCAATCGCTATGAAAACCCCCTGGCGCTCCTGCTGCTGGACATCGACTTTTTCAAGCAATACAACGACTCCCACGGCCACCTGGAAGGCGACCGGGTCCTGGTGCGGCTCGGTGAAGTGATCCGGTCTCTTCTGCGAAAAATGGACTCGGCCTACCGCTATGGAGGGGAAGAGTTCACCGTGATCCTCCCGGAAACCAACGCCAGAGAAGCCCTCAACGTGGCCCAGCGGATCCGCAGGGCAGTCGAACAAGAAAAGTTCGTTACGGCAGAAGGCGAGAAGTCCCAGGTTACGATAAGCATCGGCGTGACCGAATACCAGCGAAACGAAGACGTCAAATCCTTCATCAACCGATCGGACAAGGCCATGTATCGGTCCAAGATCGAGGGCCGAAACAAGGTATCGCTCATGGTTCCGGAATCCGAAGAAGAATAAAATCGTGAAACGATTTTATATGATTTTCATCTAAATTTGATTTTCTCCCCGATGCTTGCAGCGGGGAATAATCAAATTTCACGAACGCTGGTCGATCTCCACCTTCAAAAACAGATCCCCCCTTCGGCCGTCGGCAAGGCTCTTTCCCAGCCCTTCCAGGCGAAGCTGGGTTCCCGGGTTGATGCCAGGCGGAATTCGAAGCCGATACAACCGCTTGTGAAAACCCCATGGAATATTGACGGTTTTTCGCGCACCGGCGGCCGCCTCGTAGGGTGAGATGCGGATGATCCCATAGAGGTTGGGGTCGTCGCCCGGGCCGGAGGGATGAATCACCTGAAGCCGATGGGTCTTTTTTCTTTCGGTCATCGGCCGAATCTTGTGGGTGATGCCGGTGGTCGGCACCCGCTCGAAGACTTTCAGAAAAATCATCCCGAACACAAACCCGCCGATATGAGCCCACCACGCCACTCCGCCTGCGGCGCCTCCACTGCCGGCAGCGTTTAGAAATTGGAACAGAAACCAGATCCCCAGAAAGACAAAAGCGGGAATTTCGACAAAATACGGGATGAACAGAATCGGAATCAAGGTCAGGATCCGGGCGTTGGGGTGCAGCAGAAAGTAGGCACCCATGACGCCGGCAATCGCGCCGCTGGCACCGATTGTCGGCACGTTGGACTGATAGTTGAGCAGCAGATGCGAAACCCCGGAGGCCAGGCCGCATAGCAGGTAGAATATCAGATAGCGGACAGGCCCTAACCGGTCTTCCACGTTGTCCCCGAAAATATACAGGGACCACATGTTGCCGAGCAGGTGAAGAAATCCGCCGTGAAGAAACATAAAGGATAAAAAGGAGAAAAGCTGCTGCCATGCGGAAAAGTATTCGGCAATCTGCGGCATGGAGTAACGGGCCGGCACGAGACCATACAGATAGATGAACATCCGGCCGTCTGGCCCCTGGGAAAGCTGAATCAGAAAGACGACCGCATTGGCGGCGATCAACAGATTGTTGACCACCGGCCGGTTTCGCGTCGGGTGGGTGTCCCGGATGGGGATCATCAGACCACAGTTCCCGCCGTGATCTCCAGGCTCAGATCGACGCTGACCGCCGAGTGGGTCAACGCGCCCACCGAAATCAGGTCGACGCCGGTGTCTGCAAGGCGGGGGAGCGCATCCCTCCGGACCCCGCCGGAGATCTCCACTGTCGCCCGGCCCGCAATGCGGGCGACTGCTTCCTGGATCTGCTCAAGGGACATATTGTCGAGCATGATCACGTCGACTCCGGCAGCCAGGGCCTCTTGCACCTCCTGGATCGATTCGACCTCCACCTCGATGCGCACCAGGTGGTGGGCCCGCTGCCGGGCCTTTTCAACCGCTGCTGCAATGCCCCCGCAGGCGGCGATGTGGTTGTCCTTGATCAGGATGCCGTCGAACAGCCCCATTCGGTGGTTTTGGGCGCCGCCCACCCGAACGGCGTATTTTTCCAGCACTCGCCAGCCCGGTGTGGTTTTCCGGGTGTCGACCAGCCGGGCCCGTTTTCCTTCCACCAGCCGGACATGCCGGCGAACATGGGTGGCGATTCCCGACAGGCGTTGGAGAAAATTCAAGGCGGTCCGTTCGGCGGTCAGCATGCCGGCCAGAGGCCCCTCCACCGCCAGGACCCGGTCGCCTGCGATGATCTCCTTTCCTTCCGAACAAAAAAACCGAACGGAAAGAGTCGGATCGACCCGCTCAAACACCCGCCGAGCGACCTGCAGGCCGGCAACAACCAGGTCCTGCCGGGCAAAAACGACTCCTTTTCCGATGAGATCCGGATCGATCAGGGCGTCGGTGGTGATATCTCCCGGCCCGATGTCTTCTTCCAGAGCGATGTCGATAAGGTGATCGAGGGTTTGCATGGGCAACCGCCTGTCGGGAAAAAGGCACCTTTTGTGCGTCATTGCAGGTGCCGAGGTCAAAGATATAGCATGGAGTGCCTAGAGTTCATAGAGTGCCTAAAGTGCCTAGAGTAGCGGTGTCGCTTCGCTCCGGTTTTTTATAAAAAACGGCTAAATTCCATAACTTTAGGCACTCTAGGCACTTTAGGCACTCTAGGCACTTTTTTTATTCCTGCATCTCCCGCAGCCGTTCCAGGTTGGCCGTCAGCTTCTGCTGCCGCTCGTTGAGGGCCTCCTGCCTTTCCCGGCTTTTTTCCACCACGGCCGGCGGCGCCTTTTCCAGGAAATCTTCGTTGTTGAGCTTTTTGGAGACAGATTTGAGTTCTGCAGCCAGTTTGCCGAGTTCCTTTTCGAGCCGCTGCCGTTCTTTGTCAAAATCGATGACCCCTTCCAGGGAGACATAGATGGCGCAGCTGTCGACGACGGCGGTAGCCGCCGCCTTCGGCTTTTCTCCAGGCGAGCCCACGGTAAAATTCTTAAGGCGCGCCATGTCGGCAATGATGGCCCGATGAGCTTCGATGGTTTGCCTTTCCGGGGCATCCGGACTTTGAACCTCGGCGGTCAACTGAAGCGAGGGCGGCAGGTTCATCTCCCCGCGGATGTTTCGAATCCCGGTGATGACCGCCGTGAGCAGGGCCATCTGAGCCTCGGCTTCCTCGTCTGGAACCACGCCGGAGGCGGTGTCTAACGCCTCCGGGAAGGTCGCTGTCATGATGGAGCCTTCGGTGCCGGGAAGCTTGTGCCAGATTTCCTCGGTGACGAACGGCATGAACGGGTGCAGCGTCAGGAGGATGTTTTTAAGCACCGTCCACAGCACTGCCCGGGTTGCGCCGGCATCCCTGTCGGATGACTTGCCGTAAAGCGCCGGCTTGATCACTTCCAGGTACCAGTCGCAGAACTCATGCCAGATAAACTGGTACAGCTCGCTGGCCGCATCGTTGAAGCGATACCCCTCCAGCGCCTCTGTCACCTCGCGGGTCACTCGGCTGAGCCGAGATAAAATCCAGCGGTCTTCGGTGGCGATGCGGCTTCGGTCCACCCCGTCGGCGCCCTGTTCCAGGTGCATCAGTGAAAAGCGGGCGGCGTTCCACAGCTTATTGACAAAGTGCCGGTATCCCTCGACCCGCTTTTCGGACATTTTCACGTCCCGCCCCTGGGCGGCGAACGCGGCCAGGGTATAGCGGAAAGCGTCCGTGCCGTATTGTTCGATGACGCTCAGCGGATCGATGACGTTTCCCTTCGACTTGCTCATCTTCTTGCCGTCCTCGTCCCGGACCAGGGCGTGGACGTATACGTCACGGAAGGGAACATCCTTCATGAAATGGATTCCCATCATCATCATGCGCGCCACCCAGAAAAACAGGATGTCAAAGCCTGTCACCAGGACCGACGTAGGATAGAAACGGTCGAGCAGCTTGGTCCGCTCCGGCCACCCCATGGTGGAAAAAGGCCACAGGGCCGAAGAAAACCAGGTGTCGAGCACGTCGGTCTCCTGGACAAGGTCTTCGCTCCCGCAGGCGGGGCATCGCTCCGGGGCGTCCATCTCCACGACAATTTCACCGCAGGCGCTGCAGGTCCAGGCAGGGATCTGGTGCCCCCACCAGATCTGGCGGGAGATGCACCAGTCCCGGATATTGTACATCCAGTCGTAGTAAGTCTTGGACCACATCTCCGGAATGATCCGGGTTCTGCCCTCTTCTACCGCGGCGATGGCCTCGTCTGCCAGGGGTTTGGCGCTGACGAACCACTGCCGGGACAAATTCGGCTCGACCACGGTCTTGCAGCGGTAGCAGTGGCCCACGTTGTGCTTGAGGTCTTCGGTCTTCTTTAAGAGCCCCTCTTTTTGGAGTTCTGCGACCACCACTTTGCGGCACTCGAATCGCTCAAGCCCGGCGAATCGACCGGCCGCCTCGGACATCCGGCCGTCGTCGCCGATGACTTTGGGGCTGTCCAGCCCGTGGCGCCGGCCGATATCGAAGTCGTTCGGATCGTGGGCGGGAGTCACTTTCAGCGCGCCGGTGCCGAAGGTGACATCCACATAATCATCCCGGATGATCGGGATTTTTCGGTTCATGAGCGGAAGGATGACATGGCTGTGTTCGATGCTGCGGTAGCGCTCATCTTCCGGGTTGACGGCCACAGCCGTATCGCCGAGCATGGTTTCCGGCCGGGTGGTG
The DNA here is from genome assembly GCA_021737185.1 of Desulfobacterales bacterium. Classification (GTDB taxonomy): domain Bacteria; phylum Desulfobacterota; class Desulfobacteria; order Desulfobacterales; family CAFBRK01; genus JAIPEL01. The sequence continues at coordinate 9,628 of JAIPEL010000084.1, forward strand.
GCTACGATCAATCCTCCTTTGCCTTCGGCAAACGGATACAGCACGTGATACAGGTGACCGTCTTGCTCTTCGTGCTCCACCTCCAGGTCCGCCAGCGCAGTGTGACAGCGCGGGCACCAGTTGATGATGTAGTCGCCCTGATAGATCAACCCCTCCTGATACAGGGTCACGAACACTTTCCTGACAGCCTTGGAAAGCCCCTCATCCATGGTAAAGCGCTCTCTATCCCAGTCGCACATGGCACCGAGCCGCTTGAGCTGGTTGATGATGGCGCTTCCATACTGCCTTCTCCACTGCCAGACTTTCTCGATGAACTTTTCCCGGCCGAGCCGGTGGCGGTCCATGCCTTCTGCGGCGAGCTGCTTTTCAACGACATTCTGCGTGGCGATCCCGGCATGATCGGTTCCGGGCATCCAGAGCACGTTGTCCCCCTTCAGCTTCCGATAACGGCAGAGAATATCCTGCAGGGTAATGTTCAGCGCATGTCCCATGTGCAGCACGCCGGTGACGTTCGGCGGGGGGATGACAATGGAATAAGCCGGAGCATGGCTGTTTTCCCGGGCGGCAAAAAGACCGGCCTCTTGCCAGAAAGAATACCAGCGGTCCTCCACTTCTGTCGGTTCGTATCCCTTGGCTAATGGTTCGGAACTCATATCCAGTCACTCCTTGGGTTCTGATCCGGGCGGCTGCATGAATGAATGAGCGCTTCAAGAGCCCGTAAACGTCAAATCGGGGATTATGGGATAATCCCCGATGGGGCAGTCATATTCAATGGCGGGGAGAAGAGATTTATCCTTGATCTTCCAGGAGGGCCGCTTTGAGGGCCTCGATCTCTTTTGAAACCGCTTTTTCGATGGCCTCGCCGATCATCGCCTCGATTTTCTCGGAAAACAGCCGCTCCAGCACCCGTTCTACGGCGGCTTCCACCTGATCGGGGGTCACTTCGACCGGCGCATGAGGTGCACTGGGAGACGGCTCCTCGGCCGTATCGTGGTCCAGCTCCAAGCCGATGGCATCGGCAAAATCTTCATCCTCCGATTCCTCCGACTCCCCATCGTCCAAGGCATTGTCCAGCCCGTAAGTTTCGGCCGCATCTTCATAGGAAGTCTCTGAAGGGGCGCCGGAAAATTCGATGATGTTCTCTTCGGCCGGTGATGGCTCTTCAAACGGCGAAAGGACTTCCTCCTCCATTGCCTCCTGGGCAGGTTCGGGGCTTTCCTCCGGCGTTTCGAACTCCTCCTCTTCTATTTCGACGGCCGGCTCTTCCGTGCCATAGGCGGTCTCTTGGTCTATTTCCACATCTTCCGGTTCGGAGACAACCGCCTCCGGCAGCTCCATTTCCTCCGCCTGAGGTTGGGCAAACTCTCCGACAGACTCGACATCGCCTTCTTCTGCGGCCTGCCCGGGGATTTCTTCAACCAGGTCGATGATCTCCTCGCCGGATTCCATAGACGAGACCGGGTCGGTCAATTCAATGATCTCTTCATCTTCTTGTCCCGCGCTGTCGACTTCCTCGACCAGATCGATGATCTCCTCATCTTCAGGCGGCGAAGACACCACATCGGTCAGCTCGATGATGCCGTCGTCTTGGATCGGATTCTTCTGCGTGTCCGAATTATCCTTCGCGTTCATAGAAGCCGCCTCCAAAGGTGCAATCGATAGGAAAACCCCTCAAAAAATTTTGAAAAAGTTATCACGTCCCTGGCATGGTGTCAACATTTGCAGGCTCTTTCAAGCGTCTGCAGGCCAGGACCGGCTTGCATCGGCGCCCGCTTCGGGCTAAATAAAACCGAAACTCGGCAGATGGAACTCAGCAACTCGGAAAGAACCGATGAAACACTACCGTTTTCCCATCGATGGAACTCCTGAAATCGGTGCTCGCACGACGCTGGTCGGATCGGATGCCCGCCACGTCCGAAACGTCCTCAGGCTCAAGCCCAGCGACAGCATCATCCTGTTCAACAGCAGCGGAGACGAATTCAAGGCCCGGATCGTGGGCTTCGAAGCCGAAGCGGTGACCGCTTTGATCCTGGCTTCGAGCCGTCCCGTTCGGGAGTCTCCGGTAAGCATCGTCCTGGCCCAGGCCATGCTCAAAGAAAAGAAGATGGACCGGGTCGTAAGACAGCTTTGCGAAATCGGCGTCACTGCCTGGATCCCTTTTTTCGGCGCCAGGAGTGTGGCACGACCCGCAGAAAAAAAACTCGCCGCCCGGACGGAGCGGTGGCGGAAAATCGCCGTGGAAGCGGCAAAGCAGAGCCGCAGGCTTCAGGTGCCGCGGATTCGTCCGGCAGGGGATTTGGAAGCGGTGCTGGCCGCGGCCGATGGATTCGACCTGAAGATCGCCTTCTGGGAGGGGGCTCCGGTCTCCGGTGGATGGCCGAATCCGGGCAGTTCACCCGATTCCGTATTTTTGCTGGTGGGTCCGGAAGGAGGATTTGCCGAAGAGGAAGTCGCTCGCGCCCGGGATCGGGGATTTGTTCCGGCGTCTTTGGGGCCGCGCATCCTGCGGGCCGAAACTGCAGCAGTCGTCGCCTGCGCGCTGGCCCAGCACCGCTACGGCGATTTGGGCAGCGCTTCATCAGAACGCAGGCCATGAGCCTGCGGCAAGTCCTGGCGCAATTTTCTTTTTCATTGACACTTTATTGTTTTATCTATTATTTTCAGACAATTCGCCCCTCCATGTAACTTTCAACGGCCGTCGGCACCGACCTTGAGGCGGTAAGAGCCTTGGAGGGCTCACCCTGAAGCCGGGGCAAGGCATGAAGGTACAGGACCTGACTGCATTTTTGGAATCCACCGGAAAAGACCCCTTCCGGCTGGTTTTCGAAGACGAGTTGACCGGCATCTACAACCGGCGATTTCTCCTGCGGTATCTTGATTCGAGAATTCCCTGGAATAGCCTGGAAGAACGCACGGTATCGCTCGTGATGATGGACGTGGATTATTTCAAGTCCGTCAACGATACCTACGGCCACTTGGTGGGCGACCGGGCGTTGATCTGGTTCGCAGAGCATCTGAAAGCGGCGGCAAAAAAAGACGGGCTGCCGATTCGATACGCCGGAGACGAGTTCATTCTCCTGCTGGAAACCAGCGACAAGCCGCTTGCCGTTTCCTCGGCCCAAAGACTTCTCGACCGGATCCATGCGGATCCTTTTCAAATTCCAGAGGCCGAGACCGCCATCGACATCACCGTTAGTCTGGGAGTGGCCACCGTCCCCGCTGACGCCGGCGATTGGAAAGGGTTCATCCAAAAGGCCGACCTGGCCCTGTATCTGGCGAAAAAGCGCGGCCGGGACCAGGTCGTCGACGCTGCCGAAGTCGGCGCAGAGGAAGCTCCCGAAAAAGTCGCCTTCAACCAGCTCGGCGCCGTCAAAATGGTCGGCCGACGAGACCAGTCGAACACCGTCAACGCTGCGCTGAAACAATTTCAACAAGGAAGCAACGGTTTCGTTCTCGTCAAAGGCGCTGCAGGGATGGGAAAGACGGCCTTTCTCGAGGCCGTCAAAAAAAGCCTGCTCCGCAACAAGATTCTCCACGCCTCTGCCCGGGGCGTTCCCCAGGAAGCGTATCGCCCCTATTACCTGGTGGAACAGCTCCTTGTCGATCTCTTGAATCAACTCCCGGACAAGGGGGTGTCGCTGCTCGACGGGCTGGGCCAGCCCGCTCTCGGTCTTCTTTCTCTGGTCATGCCGGGCCTCGTCGGAGACGTAACCGGCCCGGAGCCTCTGGAGGAAGCCAAACGGCGAAAGGGAATTTTCGAAACCCTGGCCCGGATTTTTTCCGCAATCGCAGAAAAGCGACCCCTGTTTTGGTTCATCGACGACATTTTCTTCGGGGACGAAGCCACCCTCTTGTTGATCCGGCGATTGAGCCTGCAAAGCGAGTTGAAGCTCTTCGTGATCGCAACCACATCCGACGACGAAAAAATCAACGAAGAAGAAACTTCCCGTCCGCTGGATCGCTTCGTTGCGCGATACGGCGAAGAACAGGAACTGGTTTCGATCCTGCTGACGCCCTTGGAACCAGGAGACATCTATCAGCAAATTCGGGGCCTTTTTCCCGGCATCGCTCTGCAGAAAGCGTTTTGCGACGAGCTGGCCCGGATCAGCCGTGGCAATCCGCTTTTTTTATCTGAGATCCTCAGAAAAATGGTGCTGGACCGTCAAATCACTCTCGTCGGGCACCAGTGGACGCTTCGTCCCCTCCAGGACGGCTATCTGCCGCATTCCTTGGAGGAAATGGTCTCCGAAAAAATCGCCGGCCTCGATGAAAGCAGCCGCCAGCTCCTGGACCGGATTTCGGCGATGGGGGAGCATGTGCCGGTAAGCACCCTGGTTGGAAGCTCCTCGCTGATGGAGGCAAAGGTCCTGGAGTTCATCGACCAGGCGGCGGCCCACGGGCTGCTTGCCTCCGATTTTGCGCTCAACGAGGAAAATGTCCGCTTTTTCAGCAAGCAGATCATGGACATTACCTACAACGCCATCGAGCCGGAACGAAGAAAACAGCTGCACGGCCAGATCGGCACTTACCAAGAAGAGCTTTTCAAACAGCACCGTGTTCCGGCCGCCACCCTGGCCTACCATTTCAAGCGGTCCGACGACGCCGGCAAGGCGAAACGCTACGAGCAGATCCAGTCCGAGGCCAGTCTTCTCGCTTTCGACGCCGGTGAAGCCGCAGGATACAGCGGCGGGATGCCATCGCCGGAGCCTCCTGCAGAAACCCCCTTATCCTCCGCCGGACTGGTCCAGGTGCCGCAGCTGGTCCGCTGCTTTACCGTGGCGCTGAGAAACATCAAACTTTATCCACCGGGCAGCAAATCGGTTGTTCGGGTCAACCAGGACCTGAAGGACACCCTCGACCACATTCTCAAGGACAATGGATGTCTGAGTATTTCACAGGTAAACCGGACGCTGCTGGTCAACGGCCAGCGGATGGACACCTCCGATTTCAAGATGGTGGCCGACTCGCTGATCCAGATCCTGGACCGGTTCGAACTCAAGGCCATCGCCTTTCACCAGGGACTGACGGAGCAAGAGATCGAGGCCCTCACAGAGGAGATGGGCCGCAGCGAGCAAAAGCTCTTCGATGAAACCCACTGGGAGAGGTTTTTACAAACGCACGGTCTGAAGCACGTCGATTTAAAACAGATGCGCTACAGAATGCAGCCGACTGCGGGAAGCGGCCCGGCCTCATCCGCGAAAGGCGGTGGAAAAGCGGCCCCGCGGCTGGAAGCTGAGACCCTCGAACAGATCCCGGACGTCCTTCGGGCCGTATTGGGCGCCGCCCGGACGATCAAACTCTACCCCATCACCAGCAACGCCTCGAAAAACACCGTCCACACCCTGTCCGAGGCCCTGCGACGGCTGCTGTCGCGCTACTCTCTCCTGAGCCTGTCCCATGTGGGATCGTCGCTGCTGATCAACGGAGAAAAAATCGACATCTCCGGGTTCAAGGCTCTGGCCGACGGGATGATCAAATACCTCAGCATCATCGGACTAAAGAGCCTGACGTTTCTGGACAGCTACACCGATGATGAACTCAGTGCCCTGATCGTTGCTTTTGGCGAAGTCCCTGCGGCGGGGGCCGACGGAAAATTCTGGAAGAAAATTGCCGAACAGCAGCAGATGACCGGCATCCTCTTTGACCAGCACGCCTTTGAGGTGCGGGTCAAGCAGTCCGGAACCGCCGGTGTTCGTCCAGAGGAGGCCAAGCCGGCCCCGGGCTCCGGGGCAACGGCGCCTGCGGAACCTGAACCGAAGCGTCAAACACCGGAAACGGCCGCCCCGGAAATGCCGGTGGAGGAGCTGCTTGACCACTTTGAAACCATGGCTCCCGACCTTTTTCTGAAGGGAGACCTGGACAGACTCCAATGGCTTCTGTCAAAGATTTTTGAACAATTTCCAGGATGCCGCACTGAAGTGCGGCAGCGGACTCTTCAAACCCTGGCCAGCACCTTCCAAGAGCTGCCCCCGGCCGATCAGCATGATTTGGCCCGGATGGCAGCAGCTCCGCTGGCCAGCGTGTTCATGGAGGAAACCGATTCGAAAATCATCTCCGAAAGTGCAGCGCTCATGCACCGGCTGACTGCCGTGCTGATCCAGTTTGCCCAGTATGCGGCGGCGTCGCAGGTGCTGACGGCGCTTCGCAAACGCCGCAAGGCCCTTCTAACCTCCGGCAGCGCCGTCGCTCAAGTCCTGGCCAAAAGCTTTGACGGCCTGATGAACCCGTCGACCCGGAAGCTGGTGGTCGAGGATTTCCTTTCCGGAAGCGGAGAAAAGCAGCGCAACGCCGTGCGGCTGCTGGCCGCCTTCGGCGAAAGCGCCCTGCCGATGCTTGTCGACATCGTCAAAACGGTGGACGACTATCGAAGCCGCCATGTTGCCGCGTCGCTCTTGGCAAACCTTCAATCGGCGGCGGACGACCGTATCAAGAAAACGCTGGCCCTGGTAGACTCGCCCGAAGAAAAAATCCGGCTTCTGGAGGTGCTCGACTTGATCAAGGCCGATGTCCGGGGAGAAGCGCTCCGTCTCTTGAGCGATCCGGACGGCGGGGTGCGCCAGGCAGCCCTGCAACTGCTGGAACGAATCAAGGATCCGTCATTGGCAAAGGTGCTCCTGGAGGTGGCCGGGGGGCCCAAGGACGATGTGGCGGTCGATGCCATCACCTGCCTCGCCAGAATCAAAGCGCCGGGGGCCGGCCGTGACCTGCTGACCGTGCTCAATGCTGCCAAGGGGGAAAAGCGGCTCATGGCCTGCTGCCTGGCGCTGGGACAAATCGGCGACCCGGACTGCCTGACGCCGCTGGCCGACATCGTCCGCCACAAGGGCTCTTTCTTCCGACGAAGGCGGTACTCCGCCGACGTCAAGGTCACCGCCGCCTATGCCATCGGTCAGATCCATCACCCGAAAGCCGTCGAGACCATGGCCGAATTGATGCGCCATCCTGAACCGCGCATCAACCAAATCGCGGCCCTCGCCAGCCGGGGGGCGGGTCCTTCCCCCAGCTGACCGATGAACTGCTGAATCGGTCCGCACCTTTTTCTGAGGCGCTTTTGGTTTCCTTTGGCAATAATTTGAAAAATTTGGCCCTGCCTTCTTGGACTTGTTTCTCTCTCGCCAATAGGACATCTTCGTGCCAAGTTGGTGATGGTACTGATTCAGGATTTCGGCAGAAATCTTCCCACAGTCGCTCCATAGCCGCGAGCTTATCTTCAATTGTCATCTCGTCGAGTGGTATGACGAAATCCATAATTATCCTCCTCTATAGATATTTTGAATGATCTAATTTATCCGATCCGTCGCAAACATGCAACTTCTGGTAACCATCCCAGCGGAGACGTGTATCCCTCGGCTGAAGCATTGTCCGGGGACAAAAGCTTGACCGCTGTATCCCTGATGTGAAACATGAAAAATGAAATGGAGGAACAATGAAATCAAGCCACAAAATAATCTATCGCGATTCCAAGAAGATGGAAGAGTTGGAAAATGAGTCCATCGACTTGATCGTCACCTCTCCACCCTATCCAATGATTGAGATGTGGGATGAAATATTTACACTTCAAAACAATCAGATAGGCCGCGCCTTAAAATCCAAGAATGGCCCGTTGGCATTTGAATTGATGAATAAAGAACTCGATAAGGTTTGGAGTGAATCTTATCGGGTACTAAAGGAGGGGGGTATCGCCTGTATCAATATTGGAGATGCCACCCGGACAATAAATGGCCATTTTGCGCTTTACACGAGCCACTCTCGAATCCAGCAATACGCCCAGAAAATTGGATTTTCGGCACTTCCTGCGATCCTCTGGAGAAAGCAGACCAATGCTCCAAATAAATTCATGGGATCGGGGATGATGCCTCCGGGTGCCTATGTGACTCTCGAACATGAGTATGTTCTGATTCTTCGCAAAGGAAATAAAAGAGAATTTAAAACACATAAAGAAAAAATGCTTCGCCGGGAAAGTGCATTCTTCTGGGAAGAGCGAAATAACTGGTTTTCAGATGTTTGGATGGATCTAAAGGGAACGGCACAAAATTTATTCGATAATAAAACTCGCAGTAGAAGCGCAGCATTCCCTTTTGAAGTGCCTTACAGGCTTATCACGATGTTCTCAGTCAAGGGCGATACAGTCCTGGATCCATTTTTAGGGATTGGAACCACGATGTATGCCGCGATTTCAGCAGGTCGAAACAGCGTCGGCTATGAAATCGATAAGCATTTTCATGAAGCCATTCTATCAAAGATTCCTGGAATCACAGCTTTTTCCAACAACAGAATATCGGAACGGTTCGAAAAACATTTCGAATTTGTAGAAGCTCAATTCAAAAAGAGGGGAAAATTCAAATACTCAAATTGTCACTATCAGTTTCCGGTAATGACACGTCAGGAAACAGACTTAATGATCAATGAGGTAATATCGGTTGCACAGACTGGAGAAGGCTCTTTCGAAGCAGTCTATGCAGATGATCCGCAGTCCGATTATGTCGGATTCTGGGATGGATATGTCATGTCGAATTCTGAAAATAAAGGTACAGTCACTACGCCGAGGAAGCGAAAATCAAATCACAAACAACAGAATTTATTCTAATCTTATCCCCATGATTAGCGTTGAGATACCAAAGCTATAACAGCTAATGCAGTTGATATCAAAATTCAAAATCCCACTCTACCTTTACACCATCTTTCTTTTTGTCATAAAAAATCATTTTTGAACCAATTCTTTCCTGGTACATATTTTTCGATTTGTAAGTGATGGGTTTGATGGACACCGGTTCATCTCCTATAAATCCGTCGATGGCTTTAGACTCCTCCGCCGGAGATGATCGTCGGTATTTTTTGCCGTAGCGCGAAGCTACTCTCTTTAGAATACTTTCTTGGAATTTGAGGCCGGTGAAGGTTTTTGTAAGCACCAAATCTGTGACCCATTTTCTCACCATATCCTCGTCAATCAATTCCATTGCCATCCTTAGTCTTTCGATCATATCGATAATTTTTGCCGTTGCATCTTCTATCGCGTTTGGCATTTGATTTAGGCACCAAGTTTCCCATTCGTGAAATAATCTCCCTGGAAATTGTTCTATTAGCTCAGACATTTGTCCTACAACTTTGGGCCGTGTCCCACCGGCATTTTGGTTGGCAAGGTTTATCAGTTGCGTTGTATACTTCGGAAACTCTACAATCTCGCCGCCTATATCCTCTACGATTTAATAGTTCTTGATTTTCATCATTTTTCTGCTCCTCATAAAATTTGGAAAAAACTAACGATTTTTACCAATTCTGAGCCAGCACATCAACCATTCTTGCGAAGGGACAGTAATTCTCGGCAAGTCTTCGGATACCGATAGTGAATTCGATAACCGAAACCGGCCCCGGCCCTGTATCGTACGATGCAAAATGGCCGGGGCCAGATCCGGAAGGCCGGAGGGAACACGTCAATTTTTCGGAGCTTCTATCGGCGTGAAATGCTGAAAATGGTTAGCTCAACCTGGCAGGATATACACCGGATACCGTTTGAGCCATGAGTTCGGCAACCATGAGGTCCTCATGATCATATCCATGTATTCCGCTATGGGAAGGATCCCCATTTTCTGGCTCATGAAGAACGGTTAGGCTCTTATCTTTGATGAGATTAACGACGTCACTGATGTTTAAAATGGCGAATAATCCGCTTTTCGCCAACTTAATATTTATATGTTCTCGAATTTGCGCTATCTGTGCATTTCTTCCAATGTTTCCAAAATATTCAAGCCAATTAACCGATAAATATTCTTCTTCAGGCTTCATAATAAAACAGATGTTCCCTTTGAGAGTCAGTCTGCCAGTGAGGGATAAGTCCCTGTAAAATATTAACTTTTCCTGCGTGAGGTCAGCTTCTTTTTGGTGTCTACCTTGGCCGTTGACTTCGGCAGCATCGGCGGCAGTTTCACA
>JAIPEL010000085.1 GCA_021737185.1 Desulfobacterales bacterium
TTATGTGAAACTTCGGTCGAAGCCGGGGTTTTTGTAGGGCACGACCTCCGTGTCGTGCCTTTCGGAACGGCACGGAGGCCGTTCCCTACATAGGCAGAGGCTTCGAGGCAAAGTTTCATTTTTGATCAATCTGGACGCCGCGGCGCGGCCAGCGGCGGTGCTTATGTGAAACTAGGCCAAAATGGCATAGTTTCACCCCTGATCAAACTGGTCGGCGAGGCCGGCCAGAGGCGGCGCTCGTATGAAACTATGCTAAAATGACACAATTCCCTTCTTGATCAAACTGGCCGGTCAGGCCAAAAGATTCGTATAAATTTCCCAGCGGAGAATTTTGATGGTTTCGTAAAAAGTCCGAATTTCCCTTTTTCGTCATTCCCGCGAAAGCGGGAATCCAGTATTTTCTAATACTTATAAAGGCCAGATCAAGCGCGACGAAGGTTTCGGGTACTTTTTACGATTTCATCAATTTTGAATCTTGAATCCCGCCGCTCGGAGGCGGGGCTGGATTGTACTGCTGCAGGCCTCCTTTGGGCGCCTGAAGCTCCGTAAACAACGGGGTCCGGGCGCACGATTTTTCTTGACAACACCGACCTGTCCGGTTACCTTGCAGGTTCTTTTGCGGAGGGCCGTTAACTCAGTTGGTAGAGTATCTGCCTTTTAAGCAGAGAGTCGTTGGTTCGAGTCCAACACGGCCCACCAATCCTCAAATCGCTGACGCAATTTGAGGATAAGCGGCGGCTTTGCCGCCGGAATTCGATTGTGAATAGGCAGGAGAGTTTATGTCATGCCCGCGGAGGCGGGCATCCAGCCGCGTTTTTCAAGATGCTACCTGGATTCCCGCTTTCGCGGGAATGACGACAACTTTTTCAGAAAACTTTCCGATCTGTAACATAATTGCCAGCCCGTCCCCATTGTCTAGCCAGGTCCAGGACATCCCGCTTTCCAAGCGGGACAACAGGGGTTGGCAAACGAGCGGCGGTGCGATAGAAAAACAAGCGACATCAGTCCGTCCCCATCGTCTATCCAGGTCCAGGACATCCCGCTTTGCAAGCGGCACAACAGGGGTTGGCAAACAAGAAAGGGGACGATAGAAGACAAAGCAATACCAGCTCGTCCCCATCGTCTAGCCAGGTCCAGGACACCGGCCTTTCACGCCGGCAACAGGGGTTCAAATCCCCTTGGGGACGCCACAAAAAGCAATGGCTCAGCCGAGGTCGGCTGGGCCTTTTTCGCTTTTAGGGCAGCCAGGACATCGCCATCGTCCATGGGGGACAATCGGGAGATCATCGTCGCCCGGCCTTGACATTTATGAATATTTTGGCGATATTCACGGCTCCTTGAAAGAGCAAGGGCCTTGAGATTGCCACAGTAGAACCCCGCTGCACGGCAGGACAGCACCATGAAGAAAGAAGATGTTCCCCAGGATCCGGGCTTCAGTAACGGAATTCCTGAAATATCGTATGCGGTGGATGAACGCGGCCGGTATTCGCTGGTGTCAAGCCGGGGATGGGAGCCCAAGACGGTCGCCAACGAACAGGCATGGGAGGTGATCGACGAAAAGACCCGCGAGCAGATCCGCCTGGTCGAGGCCGGCAAGCGAAGTCCTCTGGCCTATCACATGACCCGCAACCTGATGGATGTCGGACTGCTGGCCAGCTACGCGGGTCTTAGCAGATGGCGGGTCCGGCGGCATCTGAAACCCAAAGCCTTCAACAAGCTTCCGGCCGAGATCAAGGCGCGCTATGCGGAGATTTTCGGCATCTCCATGGCCAGCCTTCATGAAGTACCGAAAGCGACGGACAGCAATCCCAATGAATGACGGTGCACCCATCGAAATTTCTTTTTCCCACCGGCAGTCCGCCCACTGCGAGACCGGCGTCTTGTCGAATCTGATATCCCACCATGGTCTGAAGATCAGCGAGGCCATGGTCTTTGGCATCGGCGCAGGCCTTTTCTTCGGCTATTTCCCGTTTGTTCGACTGAACAACCTTCCGCTTACCGCCTATCGGATCGCCACCGGCGGTATCATGCGCCGTGCCACCAAGCGGCTGGGGGTCCGGCTGCAGTGGGAAAAGTTCAAAAACCCTGTCAAGGCCATGGACGCCCTGGACCGGAAGCTTGAAGCGGGAATTCCGGTGGGATGCCGCACCGGGGCCTACTGGCTCAGCTATTTCCCGCGTCGATACCGGTTTCATTTCAACATGCACAATGTGGTGGCGATCGGCAAAAACAACGGCAGCTACCGGATCAGCGATCCGGTCTTGCCCGAACCCGTCGACTGTCCGGCCGAAGACCTTGTCAAGGCAAGGTTCGCCAAGGGGATCATGGCCCCCAAGGGCCGGATGTACCACGTGGCCGAAATGCCGCAGAGCGCCGATTTTGAAAAAGGGGTGCGCAAAGGGATCAAGGAAGTCTGCCGGTCCATGTTGAGCGTGCCCGCACCGTTTATCGGCACCAAAGGCATTCGGTATTTGGCGAAAAAGATCGAACGATGGCCCCGGAAACTGGACGATCGCAGCGCCGCCCTCCATCTCGGACAGATCATCCGAATGCAGGAAGAGATCGGCACCGGCGGCGCCGGCTTTCGCTTCATCTATGCGGCTTTCCTGCAGGAAGCGGCTCCGATACTTAACCGGCCTGAATTGATCGACCTTTCCGCACAGATGACCGAGATCGGCGACCGGTGGCGGGACTTTGCCGTCATCGGAGCGCGAATCTGCAAAAAACGGGCCTCTGAAATGGAAAGCTACGCGGCCTTGTCGGACATTTTGCGCAGCTGCGCCGACCTGGAAGAATTGCTTTTTCGGAAGCTGGACGGGCTGGTGCGCCGGTAGTAGACTTATCCGCCGGCAAAAGGCGGCAGACGTCAGGGCGTCAATTTACAGCGGGATGCGGAAAACGATTATGGATTCTCTTGCCAAATCAGGTAACGAAACACTTGACATAAAAGAGTCCCTGAAGACGATCATCTGCCGGGAACTCTATATGGAAGATATCGATCCTGCGCAGATCGGAGACGACGACCTCCTTTTCGGAGAGAAATTCGGGCTCGATTCCATCGATGCCGTGGAACTGGTTTTCCAGGTCAAGGCTCATTTCGGAGTGGCCATCCGGGACATGAAAGAAGGCCGGAAAGTCCTGCAATCCATCAATACCCTTGCCGCATACATCGAAGCCCATCGAAGCGCATGAAGAAGCCCCTTGCACCCGTGGCGATCACCGGAATGGGATGTCTCTGCGCGGCCGGCCTGACCGTGGAAGCCTGCATGGATTTTCTTTTTCAGGGGAAGCGCTTTCCGGCTCGTCCGTCCCGGTTCTTCACCGATCCGGGGGCGGGGTTTCCCGTCTTCGAGGTGAAGAGCGGGTTCTGGTCCCCGGAGCGGTTTCGCTCCTCCCCCCGCTGCCGGACGGTTCGTCTGGCCCTGACCGCCGCCCATGAGGCCCTTGCCCAGGCAGGGCTCGAACGGGATCTGCTCAAGCAAAAGCGGGTTGGGGTGTGCATCGGCTCCAACGTGGCCGGATCGGTCAGCAACCCGGAGCTTTTCGGGCCTTCGGAATCCTGGGACAACGGTTATCCCACCTCCGGCCGGCGGTTTGCCGCTGCCAACCCCGCCGTGGGACTCGCCCGGGAGTTCGATCTGACCGGCCCGGTAGAGACGGTGGTCACGGCCTGTTCCGCGGGAACCGACGCCATCGGATTGGGGGCCGCCTGGATTCGGATGGGGCTCTGCGACGCGGTCCTCGTGGGCGGCGCCGACGAACTCTACGAAATCACTTACAACGGCTTCATTTCCCTGATGAACAGCGACGAAGGACCCTGCCGGCCCTTCGATGTGAACCGCCGGGGTCTGAATCTGGGAGAAGGGGCGGCGGTTCTGGTCCTCGAATCCGAGGAACTTCTTCGCGAACGCGCCGGCATATGCCGGGGCCGGGTACTGGGCTACGGCGCCGCCGGCGACGCCTACCACCTCACCGCCCCCGACCCCGACGGACAGGGGTTGCGGCTTGCCCTACAAGAGGCCCTTGCATCCAGCGGCATCGCCCCGGACGCGCTTGCCTTCATCAATGCCCACGGCACCGGCACCGCGGACAACGACCGGATCGAATCCCGGGTCTTTGACGCGGTTTTCCCTAAAATTCCTTTTCTCTCGACCAAAGGATACACCGGACACACACTGGGTGCTGCGGGCGCGGTGGAGGCCGTCTTCTCCCTGGGCTGCCTGTCTTTCGGGCAGGTTCCGCCCAGCGTCGGTTTCGCCGATCCCGACCCCGAACTGCCGGCGCATCCGGTCTCGCAGACCACTGCGGTCACCGGCAGCGCCGCCATGTCAGAAACCCTGGCCTTTGGGGGAAACAACGCGGTCCTCATCCTGGGAAAGGACGAATAAAAGGATGAACATGCGCATCGACGGCATGGGCGTGGTCGGCGGGTTTGGCTGCGGGATTTCGGACCTGGCGGCCGGCATGGAAGAGGGGCGGAGCCCGGCGGAATTTTTTCCCCTGTCCACCGTTCACGGAGAGCTCCAGGTGCCGATGCTCCTGGCCGATACCGCCGTATTGAGCACGATGGCCGACCGGCGGACCCTGCGTCGGATCGATCATCACACCCGAATGGCCCTTCTTGCATGCCTGCTGGCCATGGAGGACGCCGGCATCTCCGAGCCGGCGGCAGAATCCTTGGGGATTATCGTGGCCACCGGATACGGTTCCACCTGCAATACCTTCGACATTCAGGAGCTGTGCCCCGCGGCTGACATGCGGAGCTTTTCCCCCATCCAGTTTTCCAACTCCGTCCACAACGCGGCCGGGGCCCATATTGCGGCCGTTCTCAGGTCCCGCGGCCCCAACCTTTCCATCAACCAGTTCGATCTGTCGATTCCCATGGCGTTTCTGACCGCCGCGCACTGGTTGGCCGAGGGACGGGTTGATCGGGTCCTGGTGGGCGGGGTGGACGACTTTGCCAGGATCATGGCCTACCACCGGCATTGCCGGTTTTCCGGGCGGCAGGTCGGAGATTCTTCACCGGCTGCCGCGGCGGTCGGAGAAGGCAGCGCCTTTTTTCTCGTCTCCGACCATGCCGGCAGCCAGGATGGGGTGAGTGTCGCATGGGCGGAAAGCGGATTTTCCGATGCACCGAAGATCCCCGGCTTCGATCTTTGCGTGATCGGGGCCGACGGGTTTTCCCCGGGGGAGGAAGCATACGGCCGATGCGTTTCGGGCCCGGCGGCTTGCTACACACATCTTTACGGCCATCTGCCGGTGGGGATGGCATTCGATGTCGCCGCGGCCGTTTTGAGCCTGCGGGCTGAAAGAGTCTATGCCTCGGCCGGGGGCGGGGTCCCGATGCCCGGCGGGCCGGAGCTGATTTCAGAGACCCGACCCCTTGAGTCCGGGCAAATCCACTGCCTGAAAATCGGAGCGGCCGGCGGCTACGGACGCGTGTTGTTGGAAAAACGATGAATTAGAGGCGGTCATCCGACCACTGTCAGGTGCATGAAGCAGTGGGTGAAGCGGCCGCTTTCGGGAATGAAGCAAAGCAGCCGCTGTCCGGGCTTCAGCCGCCCTGAATGGAAGATTTCCTCCAAAATGATGAAGATCGCCGCTGTGCCGGTGTTGCCCTTTTCCGAAAGATTGGTGAACCAGCGTTCATAGGGAATTTCAAAGCCGATCCGCGCCATCTCGTCGTAGAATTTGGGCCGGAAATAGGCCGATGAATAGTGGGGCAGAAACCAATCGACCTTTTCCGGATCAAGCCCCCGCTTTTCAATGACTCGTGAAAGCACCCGCCCCATGGAGGGGACGATTTCCCGGTCCAGAAGTCTGATGTCCTGACGGATCGCCGTCAGGTAAGGCCCTGCCTGGGTCGGAATCCGTTCCGTATCCCGCCATCCGGTGATCCGCCCGTCTCCTCCCTTGACCCCGCCGGCGTACATGCAGGTCTCCAGCCGGCCGGCCAGGGAGATGCTCTCGATCCAGTCGATCTGCAAAGCGGTCCGGTCCGGGCGGCGGCCCGCGGAAAGGTAGACGGTGCCGGCGCCGTCGGAGAGCATCCAGCGCAGAAAATCGGCGTCGAATGACGAGATGGGTCGTTTTTCCAGGGTATCCGCCTTGGCGGCCTCCATGACCGGGACCATGAACCTGGCGCGGGTAAGAGAAGAGGCCAGCTCGGCGCCGACCGCAACGGCATTGTTGCTGAATCCTGCGGCCACGTTCATGTAGGCGTACTTGAGCGCCGCCATCGCCGAAAGGCAGATGCCCGAAGTGGATATGGCGTCGCATTCGTCGATCCCCAGTTCCCCCAGGACCATGAGGCCGTGGCCCGGCAGCAGAAGGTCCGGCGTAGAGGTGCCGCAGCAGAGGCATTCGATGTCCTGAAGCCGAAAGTCTTCCGACGGCTGCAGCCTGCGGACGGCTTCTGCCGCCAGTTCGGCACAGGAGTGGGTCAGAGCGCCGGTTTTGCGGTCCACGGCGTAATACCGGTTTCGGATCTGGTTCTGCTTCAACACGATACGCCGTGTTCTGGAACCGATGTTGGGCAGTTCTCCCAGGACACGGTCGATATCCTCGTTTGACACCGGTTCGTTGGGCAAAAAAGCGGCTGCATCATTGATGTAGACTGTTTCCATAAAACGATTCCTGCCTCCTGATATAAAGTGCGACCAGCATTTTTCTTGTCAGCGGCGGTCATTTCAAAGATTTACGCGAGGCTCCGGAGAAGACTTTCGAAAAGACCGTGAGCCATCCATTCACCGGCAACGGCTCACGGCGGCGCCCGCAGGATATCGGAGCCGGCCGGATCAATGCGACGCCCGGGAAAGACATCGTTTGAGCAGATCCGAATAGGCTTCATAAAAGTCCTTTTCGGGCAGCCGGGTCGGCACGACGGCATTGAGAAAGGTGTAATAGTCCAAATCGTGAATCGTGATCCGGTCTTTGACCTTCCGGTAGAGCGGTGTTCCGGGAACCGGGGTCAGGATGGACGGGATGGGCAGATCGATGGGGTGGCTTTCCACGAACCGGTAAAGCCGCGTAAAATCGGCCTCGTCGTAGTCCGGCGATACGATAAAATCCCCGATGATCCGAATGCCCAGATCCTTTAAAATCTCCATGGCCCGGACGTTCACGGCCACGTTGCTTTTTTTGTTGTAGTCCTGCAGGCGCTCGTCGGTGATTTCTTCGAAGCCGATGACCGCCGTGGCCAGACCGGCCTCCTTCCATAACCGGAACAGCTCCGGCTGCCGGACGACCGTGTCGGATCGGACGTCGGCGACCAGGGGTTTGGACATGCCGGCCTCCAGAATCCGGCGGGCCAGGTTCTCGGCCATGGCAGGATCGCCGAAGGTGTTGGCGTCCACCAGCCGGATCACGGGGATGTCGGCCAGCAGCGTCATGTCCCGTACGACCGCATCGACGGAGTGGGTCAGGTACCGGCCCCCGGTCATGGCAGGTACCGAACAGAAAAAACAGCGGTGGGTGCATCCGAAGGCGGATGCCACGAATCCGATTTTTCCCCCGACGCCGTGCATCACATAATGGTCCCGGTGGTGTGCCACCAGGTCGTAGCGCGGCGGCGCGTCGTCCACCAGATCGGCGGGCCCGTACTTTCTAGGAGAACAGGTGAGCGGACTGCGCGGGCGGGTTTTGGCAATCCCGGCAATGTCGTTGCCGGGTTCGGATTCCAGGCCGTCGACCAGCTCCCGGAAGCTTTGCTTTCCGACGCCCAACACCACGTAGTCGATGCAGCTCCGGTTGAAAAACTCCGGATCGCAGGTGGCATGGTGGCCGCCGACCACGACCACCGCCCCGGAAAGAGATTTTACGGATTCAGCGATGGCCAGCACCGCGTTGGCCTCACAGGTCATGCCGGTGATGCCGACGATGTCCGGCGCCATGTCGGAAAGATCCGCTGCCAACCCGTCGGGGGTTACCTTGAGATCGCAGATCCGCACCTCGTGGCCCGTCAGATTGCCGGCCAGGGTTTCCAGGGCAAGGGGCTCTCCCCGGAAAATCATCTTGATGGTGGTGATGCCGTACTGTTCTTCGGGGATGCTTTTCCCGCTGTTCGGCGGATTGACGAGAAGAATTTTCATCACAGTCCGATCCTGGCTTGGTTCGCTGCAGAACGCAAATTAAATATTTTAGCGATTGTGCCTGAAAATGCAACCGTCTTTCGGCCCTTCCCACGGCCCCGTCAAAGTCCAAAAATGGAGGGCCACGCTCCGTCGTGGCCGCCCGCGGTAGGACGCGACAGAGCGCGTCCCTCCGATCGGACGCGACAGAGCGCGTCCCTCCAACGGTCGATACGACTTGGCGCCCCATCAATGGTTCGTCCACCACGCGGACTTTGCCGGGGCCCTGCGGGCCCTTCCGATGCACGCCGCGATTCCGATAAAAGGATTGACAGGATCTTGGTGTTTGACCCAGAATTCCACCTTATGGCTCAGACAGCTGTCCGGCATCCGAGCCGACACCCATTGGCCGCCGGCTGGATGCAACTGGAGTCTGAAAGAGAACCGGTTTCCATTTCTGGTTCCGGCATCCGGACAGATGCGCGGAACCGATCCATACTCTTTTGATAAAGCACAACGAAATGGCCCCTTCCTCATACCCTGAATCCCGCGATCATCAACCGCCGCTGCTCGAAGCGCGGGGACTCCGGAAGCGTTACCGGAAGGCCACCTTTCCGGCGCTGGACAATGTGGACCTGACCGTCCACAGGGGAGAGATTTTAGGTCTTCTGGGACCCAACGGGGCCGGAAAGACGACCGCCATTTCGGTCATGACCTCCCTGCTGCGGCCCGATGAGGGGACGGTTTTCATCGGCGGGCTGGATCTTTTCAAGCAGCCCCGGCGGGCAAAAGCGGCCTTCGGCCTGGTGCCGCAGGACATTGCCCTTTATCCCAGACTCACGGCGAGGGAAAATCTGCATTATTTTGGCCGGTTGTGCGGATTGGGGGGTGGATCGCTTCAAAAGCGGATCGAAAAGTGCCTGCAACTGACGGGCCTGGAAAACCGTGCCGACCAGCGAATCGAAACCTTCTCCGGCGGGATGAAGCGCCGGGCTAACCTGGCCGCCGGCATTCTGCACGAGCCCCCCCTGCTTTTTCTGGACGAACCCACGGTGGGAATCGACGCCCAGTCCCGGAACATGATCCTGGAAAAACTGGCCCTGCTGCGGGACCAGGGCATGGGGATGCTCTACACCACGCATTATATGGAAGAGGCGGAAGTTCTTTGTTCCCAGGTGGCGATCATCGACGAAGGCCGGATCGTGGATCGCGGCTTGCCCCGGCAGCTGCTTGAGCAGAATGCCGAATGCCGAAACCTGGGCGAACTCTTTCTCCGTCTCACCGGCAAGCAGCTTCGGGACTGAAGACATGGTCAAACTGGGTGCCACGATCGCCAAGGAACTGCTGCTGCTCTTTCGGGACCGGGCCGGCCTGCTGGTCCTTTTTCTGATGCCTGCAGCCCTGGTGGTGGTGATGGCGCTGGTTCAGGAAAATGTCCTGAAAACCACCGGAGAGGCCGGCATCCGGGTGCTTTTCATCGATAAGGACGGAGAAGCGGTGGGAAGGGCCATCCACGCGCAGTTGGACCGCTCCGATGCGGTCCAGCTCGTGTCAGCCTCCGGTGCCATGGACGATGAGTCCGCGCAAAACTCCCTGGCGGACGGCGAATACCAGTTTTCCATCGTCGTCCCCCAGGGGCTGACAGCATCGCTGAAAGAGCGGGTTTCCGGCCAGATCGCCCACGCCTTTGCACAAGACGGTGGCGGCAGGGCGGAAAACGACGCCGCCTCATCCCCTCGCCTGACGGTCTATTTCGATCCCCTGGTTCAGGGGGCCTTCCGCGCGGCGGTGGTCAATGCACTGAGGGAGATCGTCCTGGCCCTGGAAATGGAGATGAAGGCCCGGGCTTTTTCAGAGGCGGTTTCCCGCCAGGCAGACCGGCTCCTTGGCCAAATGCCGGGCCCGGAACCTCCAGCGGGGGCTTTTCCGAGGATCGATCCTTCCTGGGGCCGGCAGCGGCTTCTGGAGGTCCAGGCCCGGCAGGCGTCCCGGGGCGGCTTCGAACGGCTTCCCAGTTCGGTGCAGCAGAACGTGCCGGCCTGGGCCCTTTTCGGGATCTTCTTTATCGTGGTGCCCATGGGCGGGTCGCTCATCCGGGAACGGCAGGAGGGGACCCTCAAACGGCTCATGTCTCTTCCGATCTCCCACGCGGTTTTGCTGCTGGGCAAGGTGCTGGCCTATGTCCTGGTGTGCCTGTGCCAGTTCGGCATTATCGTTTTGATGGGAATCTATGTCCTGCCGCTGCTGGGAACCCCGGTGCTGGAGATGGGATCGGCCTACGGGGCCATATTGCTGGTCGTGGCAAGTGCGGCCCTGGCAGCGACCGGTTACGGTATTTTGCTCGGCGCCGTGGCCCGCACCTACGAACAGGCTTCCATGTTCGGTGCGGTGTCGGTGGTGATCGCCGCCGCCCTCGGCGGCATCATGATTCCGGTCTATGCCATGCCCGAGGTGATGCGGGAGATCAGCCGCTTTTCCCCACTTGCCTGGGGGCTGAACGCTTTGACCGATCTTTTCGTCCGGGAGGGAAACCTTGGCAGCGTGCTGCCGGAGATCTCCTATCTCCTGCTGTTTTTCGCCGCGGCCACCGCGGTTGGCTGGTGGCGTTTCGTCCATCGCGAGCAGAGGGATTTGTAGGACCGGCAGAAGGCGTCGGCAACGGCCGGTGTTGCCTCATTTCCACCGGCGTATCGTCACGAAAAGAATCAGCGCGAAAATCTCCAGACGTCCCAACAGCATGTCTGCGGTCAGGATCCATTTTACTGCACTTGGCAGGTGGGCATAGTTGGCCATGGACCCGACCGAGCCGAAACCCGGCCCCACATTGCCCATGGCCGCCGCCGCCCCGGAAAAGGCCGATAACAGGTCCACATGGAATGCGGTGATGATCATCGTACTCGCCAGCAGAATCCCGAGATAAAGCAGGATATAGACCATGGCCGCCTCCACGATCTCCTCATCGACGGTGGCGCCTTTGATCTTGATGGCAAAGACCCCTTTCGGATGCCGAAGCTTGAAAATTTGTTTTTCAAGCGTTTTCCCGAACAGAACGATCCGATCCACCTTGATACCCCCTGAGGTGGATCCGGCACAGGCGCACTGGAGCGTAAAAAACAGTAACACGAGTTGGGAAAGAGGGGGCCAGACCGAACTGTCGGCGTTGGCAAAACCGGTGCTGGTGCCGACAGAAAGCACCTGAAAGGCCGAATACCTCAAAGCGTCTGTCAGGCTGTCGTAATTGGCTGTGTATACGCTGATGCAGACGGCGAAAACCCCCAGGACGACGGCCCCCAGATAGTACCGGACCATGGCGGATTCGAAAATCTTGCGAAAGGAACCGGTGGCGAAGAGATACAGAAGGCCGAAGTGAATCCCGGAAACCAGCATGAACACCATGAGAATCGATTCCACCCCCGGGCTGGCAAAGTGGGCGATGCTTGTATTTTTGGTGGAAAAGCCGCCGGTGGCGATCGTCGCAAACGAATGGGCCACCGCATCGAACAAGCTCAATCCCTGGGTCAACAGCGCAAGGGTTTCCAGCACGGTCAGCCCGACGTAGACGTAAAGAATGATCATCAGTGTCTTTTGGGTACGGTACCGGAAATTGTCCGTGGCCAGTGAAGAGATCTCGCTTCGATACAGGACCATCGCCGCGGGCCCCATGGAGGGCATCACGGCCAGGACAAAGACGATGATCCCGATGCCTCCCAGCCAATGGGTGCTTGCCCGCCAGAAAAGCAGCCCCGGCGGAATGCCTTCGATATCGGAAAGGATCGAAGATCCGGTCGTGGTAAACCCGGAGACGCTTTCAAACCAGGCATTGGTGAAGGTAAACGGCCCGCCCCAGAGCACATAGGGCATCACGCCGACAAGACAAGAGATCAGCCAGCCGAGAACGACGATGAAAAGGCCCTCTTTGTTGGTGATCTCCAGGGCCGGAGGCACAAAAATCAGCGGGAAGACGCCGAAAAGAAAGGAGACGGCGGCGCTGAACAGAAGGGGGGCAAAGGAACCGTCGCCCTGACCCCAGGAGATGGCCGTTGAGATCAAAAGAAACAGGGCGTTGATCAGCAGGATGAAACCCAGGTATCTCATCACGATTTCGGGTCTCATCGGGATTGTCCAAGCTCCCGGCGATAGGTGGAAAGTTCCTGAATGGCGGCGGCCAGCTCCCCGATTTCATCTCTCGAGTCCGCCCGTATTCCCGATCGATCCCCCGTTTTGATGTAGCTTCGGATCCCATCGGCAAGCTTCTTGATGGGTGAAATGAAATACAGATTGATGAAGAAGTTAAAGATTGCGGTGAAGATCAGGGCCGAGACAATCGCGATGATCCCAGGCATGATCGCCCGGCTTGCACGGTTTTTCAACGCAGACGCGGTGTTGTACATGGTCTGATCGTTGAGCGTCATGAGCCGGTTGACTTCGGTTTTCGCCTCGAGAAATGCCGGATGTACCTGTTTGAAGTACCAGTTCAGGTCGCCCTGTTTGGCGGTTCCGGCCACCGGCTGGTTCCAAAGTGTTTTATACCGGTCATAGAACCTGGCAATGGTTTCGACGTGCTCGGCCTCTCCGGCGATCGTGATGTTGTTTTTTGCGACTTGAAAGGCGTTCTGAAAGTCTTTGTCGGCATCTTCGATGGTCGATCGGCCCCTGTTCCATTCACCGGACAGCAGAAGAAGTACGCCGCTGTCCTCCCTTTCAAGCGCTTCGATCATGGTTTTGGCGGCATTGATGCTTTTGTAGTTTTCATCGAGGAGGGCTTGGACGGAATGCCCGATTTTCGTCAGTTCATAAATGGATAAAATACCCGCTGCAAAGAGCATGATCGACAGGATCAAAAATCCGGACAGGATTTTGAATCGAAGTTTCATGGCCTTGCACTCCTTCCCGGTTAGAGCGCTTGTCAAAATAACGTTTAGATAGCAAGGGTTGATGGAATCGTAAAAAGTCGCCTCGAAAGATCGGAGCCGGCGCATTACCCCTGAGGGGCCGGCAGGTGGATGGATCTTTTTTCCGGGTCGGGATGCGGCCGGAAAAAGACGGCCGTATGACCGATCATGCCGGCCAGGCGGCAGCCGGCGGCTTCTTCGATCCGGGCGGCAATCTCGGCCTTCTGTTCTTTTTCCTTGAATTCGTTGAACTTGATTTTGATCAGTTCATGGTCGTTCAGGGCCTGCTCCACCGATTTGAGCAGGGCACCGGTGATCCCCTGCCGGCCGATGAGGACCACCGGCCGGAGGGAGTGGGCCAGGCCCCTGAGATATTTTTTCTGAAACCCCTTGAGTGCTTCCATCAGAGTATTTTCTCCATAGAATCTTGAGGTGGCTTCTATTTTCCCATATCCGGGTTCATACCCCATTGCTGTCGAAAGCAGAACTCCCTCTTTAATCGAGGCTGCCCCAAAAAACAACTTGTAACAGATTCAAGGGGTTTTCGACAGTAGTATAGCCGCAAGCTCATGGGTTGACAGACCGGAGGCCAAAATTTATCGTAGGTTATATTCTAATGAAGATGAAATCGTAAAAATTAGCCGAAATCTTCGTCGCGCTTGATCTGGCCTTTATAAGTATTAGAAAATACTGGATTCCCGCTTTCGCGGGAATGACGAAAAAGGAAAATTCGGACTTTTTACGATACCATCAATGAAGGGAGGTGAAAATGCTATGAAGTTCAGCGACATTTTTCTTCCCAAAATCGCCCGGTCCGATCCGGAAGTGCGCAAAAAGGCCGTGGAAAACGAGAGCAACGTGAAGCTGCTCAAGCAGGTGATCGAAAAAGACTCGGATTCGGGAGTACGAGAGCTGGCCAGAAAACGGATCGAAGAACTTCGCGCCTGATTTTACCCGCATTGCCGCAGCATCGAAACCGGTTCCCCCACACTGACCAGAAGCGCTCGCCTCCTGCCCGAATCTTGTCCTGAGCTGATGCCTCGGTCAACGCTCCTTGCCGACAGCAACCGGTAGAGGATGGGTGCGGCTTGTACCGTCAACCTATAACTATTTGTAATATAAATAAATATTTTGTTCGCCCCATTGCCGGCGAAGTACATACCGGCGCAATGATTATGACGATTGTTTCACCGCTGAGTCGCTGAGAACGCGGAGGATGCGCAGAGAAGATTTTAAGGGTTTCTCTGCGCCCTCCGCGTCTCAGCGGTGAGCATTCGTTGACCTATAATACGTCGTCGCAGTTATGCCATCGAGCACTATGAATCAGGCCAAAAGGGGATTTCGCAGGTTCAGCGTGGGGAATCGACTGAAATCACGGTCGGCGGTCCAAAGTTCCCGGATGCCGTGAAGGCGGCACAAGGCGGCAATGCGTGCATCATGGAGCTGTGGCCCCGAGATCATCCCCTTTGTCAGGATCTCGCGAAGGCCTTGCCAATAGCCCTCTGATTCGGACAGCAGCACAAGGGATGGAGACTCCAGCCATGCCGCCACCTGATCGACGGCAGTATCGACCGGTGTCGGGGGGGCGTAGATTCGAGGATGGGTCGAGATGGCCAGAAACTCATGGATGCATGGCCACGGGATGGCCCAAGGGCTTTTGCCTTCGGCCAGTTCCCTGACTCGGGTGTACGCCTGAACATGCCATGGCGAATCTTCCCTGTGGGCGTAGACAAGGATGTTCGTGTCGACGGCGATCATCCGCCTCCCCCTGAAGCCCCCGACGATGGTATTCCTCCCCGGTTTTCATAACTCAGATCACGGATCTTTTCCCAGGATGCGTTCGCCAGCTCCGACTGAAGACCGTTTCCCTTGAAAGACGCCTTCCGAAGCTTGAAACTGCCGCGGTGTTTTCGCTCATCGACCACCTTACGCAGTCCTTCCTCGATCAGGGCCTTGATCGAGGAGTTTTCGCTTGCGGCGACTTTGCGTGCTTCCTCGTGAAGAGGATCTGATATATCTACGGTTGTTTTCATACAGTAATATGTATAAACGAATATGGGCTGCTGTCAATATCGAACAAGATTTATCGCTTGTTTGGAAAAGACATGGACCACTTGAAAAATAAAAACCCTTCGCCTATGATCCGCTTCTTCATCGGCCGCTGGTTTGCCGCAGCCGGCAATACAACAACGCTCATGTGAAACTTCGGTCGAAGTCGGGGTTTTTGTAGGGCACGACCTCTGCCTGTCCGGGCGAAGGCGAAGACGGATGTCCTGCCGCACGGAACGGCGCGGAGGCCGTTCCCTACACAGGCAGGGGCTCTGACAGAAGTTTCACGTTTGATCAAACTGGCCGGTTAAGACCAAAAGATTAGTATAAATCTCCCGCCGGAGAATTTTGAATCTGGAATCTCGAATTTTGAATCCCGCCGCGGCCAGATGCGGCGATTGTCTCCGGAACCTCCCGGACCAGTGCTTCTCATGATTCCAAGACAGGGAAACACCGTGCCCGCAATTTCACCACCGATTCCTGTGCCGCGATACGCCGGCCCGCTGTTGATGCTGGCCTCCTCTTTGCTGTTTTCTCTGCTGTGGCTGCTGATCAAGCTGCTGGGCCCGCCGTTTCACGTATGGGACATCGCCATCTACCGGCTCGGCGGCGGGGGCCTGGTTCTTTTTCTCCTCTTTGCCCGAAGCCACAGCCTGTTCAGCCCATCGCGCCCCAGATTGATGCTGCTCCGCGGCGTGGTCGGCTCCGTTGCCTTTATCCTGCTGGTGCTGGCCGTGCAGCGTCTGCCGTTTTCCACCACCATGGTCTTTTTCTACAGCTTCCCTGCGTTTTCGGCGATATGTTCGGCTCTCCTGTTCCGGGACCGGGTCGGGGCGGGGGAGATCCTGTGCCTGGTCACCGCCATTGCGGGGCTGGCCGTGCTGTTCGATTTCGAGATGACCGGCTCGGCCGCCGGCCAGGCGATGGCGGTCGGCTCGGCCGTTTTCGCCGGTTTGACCATTTCCCTGATCAAGAAGCTGCGGGAAACCCACGGCTCGATCATCATCTATTTTTACCTCTGTCTGGTGGGAACCCTGATGGCCCTGGGCCCGTTCCTGGCAGATCCCCACATTCCCCAGCGGATGGAAGAGTGGTGGATCGTTTCCGCGATCCTGGTGATTTCGATCGGCGCCCAGCTTCTCATGAACCATGGCTTTCAATACTGTTCGAGCTGGGAAGGAGGGCTATTGATGACCAGCGAGGTGCTGTTTTCCACCCTCTTCGGGGTTCTTCTTCTCGGCGAGGCGGTAGGCTGGCGGTTCTGGGCGGGGGCGGTCTTGATCGTCGGCAGTGCGGCTGCCATGAACCTTCTTCAGCAGGGTTCTTTGCGGGCAAGACCCAAGGTCGTCAGGCCCCAGCTATAACAAATAAAATCGCTTCCGCGATTTTATTAAGGTTTCGCGTTCCGCGAAACAAAAAAAGCGAACCGGTTCTCTATAAAACTCCAGTTGCATTCAGCCGACGCCCATTGGCCGCCGGCGCCCTCTTTCTGGATAACCGCAAAAAGCTAAACCAACCACGCAGAAGGAAAGACGGTAATTCCGCAATGACGGGAAGCCTATGGATTAGCGGGCAGCTCTACCGGCGGATGGCGGCGGTGGGCATGTAGTAGACGAGGTTTTTTGAAATCAGCAGGCCGTGGAGGGCGGCCGCCGGAGAAAGACGGGACTCTTCGTTCCGGTTGGCGTCTAAAAAACCCGGTATCACCGGTTCGGCCTTGCTCCTGGAAAACCGGCCGCCGCATTGTTGGCATCGACAGGTCCTGCTGTGGACGGCCACCAGCAGCCATATCGGAAGCCATGCGCCGAGGCTGATCGCGGAAAGCAAAAAATGCAGCCCGTGGTTGGGGGCAGGGCAGCAGACCGCCACCGGCTCCGCGCACCGGGGACAGAAACCGACTGCATTCGGACGCTTCATGGAAGGCCTCCTTCTTTTGGAAACCAATACCTGAAACGGTTCAACGCTACCTCGCCGGGCGTTTGCCGGCGGCCTATCCGATATGCTTGATGATCGAGTCGCTCAGCGAATCGTCGTCTTCCTTGAAAATCGGGAGGAGCTGTTCGGCGATGTCCTTGATCGATTTGGCGTTGAGCTCCCGCATGGTCCCCTGAATCTTTTCCACGCCTTCCTCGATGAGCCTGAGCCCCTCGGCGATTTCCATCACCTGTCGTTTATCCATTTTTTCCACAGGATGATCTCCCTTGCTACCGGAACGTTATTCTTACAAGCGATCTAAAATCGCTTGCGCGATTTCATAAGGTCGTCGATGGTCAAGTTCCTTCGATTTTTATCTTTTTGTCCGGCCCAAGTCAACAGGCCATATCATCGCCGCGATGATTTCGCGGCAGCCTCGCGTCATCCCCTGCAAGGGGCTGGTGATCCAGAAAGGCCTGGATTCCCCCGGGGCGGGAATGGCGAAAAAAGGAAGTCCGGATTTTTTCGAAACCATCAACATTATCGGCTGCAAATCGCCCTGATGGAGTATGGAGCGGCAAACCCCTTGCCAGCTTTTGGCAGATGGATTAGCATGGGTGCAATTCCATCGACGGAGGTGAACCGATGACGATCAAGGAAATCCTGGACGATTTCAAGCTGAAAGATGAGCCGGAAAAGAAGCACTGGAAAGAGATTCAGGAACAGACCGCCCAGCAGATCGAAGCCAGAATCGAACGCCTGAACCGCTGCTTCGAGGAGGTGATTCTTCCCTCCGTCCGGGAGGTGGAAAAGGACCTGCAAGGCTTCGGACTGTGGCACAAGATTCACGTGGGCCAGCCGACCTCACCGAACACCGGCAGGCAGAACATCCAAGATGTGGCATTCTACTTTTTTCCGGAAAAATTTCAGACAAACTATCACCGACAGCGCCTGGTGGACGCCTCTTACAAAGCTTTTTTTCGGCCCTCGGGCGATTATCGAAAAGTGGCGCTCATCATCCGGTTTCCCCAGCGGCTTCCTCAAAGAGTCGAGATGGACGAAGAAGTCCACAAGGTGGAAGACCTGGTCAAGGAGCAGGTGGACAGCTTTCTGGAGAGGTTCATCAAAGGAGCCGTGGACGCCTACAAGTCGGACCGGCTCCTGCTTTGAGGGGAGACGGTTAAATGGTCAATTGGTTGAATGGTCTATTGGGTCTTCGTGTGAATGCCAACCATCTGATAAACCGATGACCATGAAGTCATTGGCCGCTATGGTTGAACCGGGCTTATTTTGGGTTTAACGAATCGACCAATAAACCAATCGACCAATTAACTACTACATCCCCGCCTTATCCAGGAGTTTGGACAGGTCGAACTTGTTCACGCTGTCGGTGAAGATCTCCCCGATCACCTTTTCGGCTCCTCTGTGGCCCATGATCTTGAAACGTTCGGCTTTTCCTGAAACGGCCTGGGTGGCCCTGGTCCGGCCTTCGACCAGCAGCCGGGCTTCATAGGCGACATCGGCGATCCATTTCCGGCCGGCGCCCTCGATCAAAAACCGATGAAGGACGATTTCCACCCGCGGCACGTTCTCCGAAGCCTCGGAGACGACTTCCACCCCCATTGCCGTCAGGCGCTGCCGGAAGGCCTCCTTGAACAGCATCGGCAGATCGTAGGTGCCGGCCACGTGGCTGGCTCCTCCCCGGTCCAGGGAGAGGGAAAAAATGCCGGTGAAGTATTCGAACTCCTTTTTGGCGTCTCCGGCAAAGATCTCCGTAGTCGAGCGCTGGTCGCGGATATCGAGCGCTGCCTTCATCCCGCTCAGGGCTTGCGATGAAGGGGGCAGGGCATAGCGGACGTCGAGATAGGAAGGCTTGGAGCATCCGGCCGCCAGCATTCCGGCAAAGACGACTGCCAGGAGGCCGGTTAAAAGGGTGCAGTGCCGATCCATGGGCTTCTCCTTTTCGGATAAAATCGCTGCCGCGATTTTATTAGTATTATGGCTCAACTTTCGGATTTTACCTCCAGTGGAGTAAATTATTCATTTCGCGGCATCATGAATCCCGAAAGTTGAGTTATGGGTACTGCTAGAACGCTTGCCAAAATAACGTTCCAATTGTTTCTATCCGTCTAAAGACAGGGCTGTCAAGCGAAAGGACCCGGCTGGCAGGGTCCCGTCAAAGTCCAAAAATGGAGGGCCACGCTCTGTCGTGGCCGCCCGCGGTCGGACGCGACAGAGCGCGTCCCTCCAACGGTCGATACGACCGGCGCCCCATCAATGGTTCGTCCGTTACGCGGACTTTGGCGGAGCCC
>JAIPEL010000086.1 GCA_021737185.1 Desulfobacterales bacterium
GAGTTTATCGAACTGTCAAAGAACTATTTTACGGGATTTTTCGTTCTTTATCCCAATGGAGCAGCATAAAACCAGCAGCAAAAGCATTTGCTCATTACGGACCTTGAACGCTGCTCCGACTTTTTACCAGCGAGTCAACTTTGAACCTCTAAACTCGTCCCCATGAAGACATCCGAATTCTATCCCAACTTCAAGGTTTTCCACGAGCTGATGGCCAACAAGATCCGGGAGATCCTCCTGGTGGCCAGCTCTTACGACGCCTTCATCATCGAGCAGGACGGCAGCCTGGCGTCGCGGATCATCAACGAATACAGCGGACTGAACCTGAGCCAGCCCCCCCGGATCACGCGAACCGGATCGGCCGCCACCGCGCTTTCCATTCTCAGAGAGCGCCCCTATGACATGGTGATCACCATGCCGCGGCTGGAGGACATGAACGCATTCACCCTCGGGGCCGAAATCAAGAAGATCCGACCCGACATGCCGGTCATCCTCCTGGCCCACGGCAGCCAGCACATCCGCCCCGAGGCGCAGAAATTCGAAGGCATCGACAAGGTGTTCGTCTGGTCCGGCAATTCGGACCTGCTTCTTGCCCTGGTCAAAAACGCGGAGGACCGGCTCAACATCGAAGCCGACACCCAGCGGGCAAGGGTCCGGGTGCTGATCCTGGTGGAAGACTCGCCGGTCTACTATTCTTCTTTTTTGCCGCTCATCTACAAGGAGTTTGTCCGTCAGACCCAGGCGGTGCTCGGCGAAGGGCTAAACGAGGAGCATCGGCTTTTGAAAATGAGGGCCCGGCCCAAGATCGTGCTGGCCGAAAACTACGAAGAAGCCGAGCAGCTCTACCATCGATACCGGCAATTTCTTTTCGGGATTCTTTCCGATGCGAGGTTTCCCCGAAACGGCCGCATGGACGACGAAGCCGGGTTCCGGTTCCTGTCCCAGGTCCGGCAGGAGATTGCCGACCTGCCGCTGTTGATGTTCAGCTCGGATCCGGCCAACCGAGACCTCGCAGCGGCCGTGCCCGCCGCCTTTCTGGACAAGAACTCTCCCAACCTGCTGGCCGAACTGCACGATTTTTTCCTGACCCATCTGGGATTCGGCGATTTCGTCTTTCGAATGCCGGACGGTTCCGAAGTCGAGCGTGCGTCCAGCCTCCGGGAACTGGAAAAAAAACTGACGTCCATCCCGGATGAATCGCTCTGGTATCATGCCGAGCGCAATCATTTCTCCAACTGGATCATGGGCAGAAGCGAAATTGTGCTGGCCTCCTGGTTTCGGGAGGTTCAGGCCAGCGAGTTTACACACGCCGACGACCTGCGGGAGTTTATCATTTCCAATATCCACGCCCTTCGCAAGTGGCGGCAGCGGGGAGTGGTCACCGTTTTTAAAAAAGAGACCTTCGATGCGGATGTCATGGACTTTGTCAAGATCGGAAACGGCTCCCTGGGGGGAAAGGCCAGGGGCCTGGCTTTCATGTCGACCCTGCTGCAGGAAAACGCCGGCATCTTCGAGCGGTTTTCCGAAATCGACATCCGCATTCCCAAAACCATCGTAATCACCACGGAAGGCTTCGAGTCCTTTGTCTCGGAAAACAGCCTGCATCGGTTTGCCCGGGAATCCTTCTCCGACGAAGAAGTCCTTGCCGCGTTTCTTGCAGGCCGCATGCCGCAATGGCTTGCCCGTGATCTTTCCGCATTGCTGGAGCAGGTGCATTATCCGCTTTCGGTCCGGTCCTCGAGCCTGCTTGAAGACGCTCACTTCCAGCCCTATGCCGGGCTCTACGATACGCACATGATTCCAAACAACCACCCGGACCCGCAGCGGCGCCTGGCTCATCTGCAGGAGGCGGTCAAACGGGTGTTTGCCTCCACCTATTACCAAGGGCCGAAGGCGTTCAGCAAAAAGACGGGAAACGCGCCCCACGAAGAGTCGAT
This sequence comes from Desulfobacterales bacterium, assembly GCA_021737185.1. GTDB lineage: Bacteria > Desulfobacterota > Desulfobacteria > Desulfobacterales > CAFBRK01 > JAIPEL01. The sequence continues at coordinate 1,938 of JAIPEL010000086.1, forward strand.
GGCGGTGATCATCCAGGAATTGGCCGGCCGATCTTATGGGAAGTTTTTCTACCCGGATCTTTCCGGTCTTGCCCAGTCCCATAACTTTTACCCGGTATCCCGAATGAAGGCCGAAGACGGCATCGCCCGCATTGCGCTCGGCTTCGGCCGGTGCGTGATGGAAGGGGAGCGGTCTCTTCGCTTCTGCCCGCGGTACCCGACCATCCTGCCGCAGTTTTCCACCATCGACGACATCCTGGCCAATGCCCAGCGGTTTTTTTACGCGCTGCAGGTTCAGGATTATCCGGACGAGCTGACCTTCGACCAAAACGCCAACCTCCTGCGGCGGGATGTGGACGAGGCAGACACCGAAGAGCCGGTGCGTAGGGTGGCCAGCACCTATCGCCCGGATGAGCATGCGATCCGGGATAGTGCAACGCTTCCCGGGGTCCGGGTGCTGACTTTTGCCCAGATTTTGAAATACAAGATGTTTCCTCTTCCGGAACTTCTTTCTGAAATCATGGAGCTTGGCAAAAAGGGAATGGGATGCCCGGTGGAGATCGAATTTTCGGCCAATCTGGCCGGATCCGAAGGGAAAAAAGGGGCATTTTATTTCCTTCAAATGCGCCCTATGGCCGGCAACATCGACGGCACCGAGGTTAACATCGACGAAGCAGACCTTGACAGTGCCCTGATTTTTTCCACCCAGGCCCTGGGAAACGGCATCCACAAACGGATTTGCGACATCGTCTACGTAAGGACCGAATCGTTTCAGAGCAGCGCCACCAAAACCATCGCAGGGGAGATCGGCCGCATCAACGCGATGCTGGCCAAGGAAGACCGGCCGTACCTGCTGATCGGCCCGGGGCGGTGGGGAACGGCAGATCCCTGGCTGGGAATCCCGGTTCGTTGGGCCGACATCTCCGCTGTGGGCGCCATGGTCGAGCTTCGCAACGCCCAGTTGAGCGCAGACCCCTCCGAGGGCTCCCATTTTTTTCAGAACATCACCTCCTTGGGAATCCCCTACATTACGGTGTCAGAAGGCGGGCAAGACTTTATCCGCTGGAAAGAGATCAATGGACTGCCCGCCATTCAGGAAACCGCCTTTTTGCGCCATGTTCGATTGCCGTCGCCGCTGGTCGTGAAGATCGACGGCCGCCGCTCGGTTTCGGCGGTTCACTTCTCAACCCCGCCGTCGGCAGACGGAATTCAAAGTTCCAGGTTCAAAGTTCAAGATTGATGAAATCGTAAAAAGTACGAAATGCGCTTATCCGGAATCCTCCAGCTTGGACCCGCCGGAGGCCGATGGGTGCGGGTATGGAGGGCCAGGCTCCGTGTCGTGGCCGGTATTTGGTCGTTAACGGCAACGCGGACGCGACAGAGCGCGTCCCTCCACCTTCAGAGGCTTCGAGGCAAAGTTTCATTTTTGATCAATCTGGACGCCCCGGCGGCCAGAGGCCTCCGCTCGTATGAAACTTCGGTCGAAGCCGCGGTTTTTCGTAGGGCACGGCGTCCCTGCCGTGCCTTCATGAACGGCATCCGTCTTCGCTCTTCGAGCTACGCCGCGACAGGTCCGTCTTCGTTGCTCCGCAACTTCGCCGAGACAGGCGGAGGCCGTTCACTACATAGGCTGAGACTCCGACAAAAGTTTCACGGTTGATCAAACTGGTCGGCTCAGGCCAAAAAATTCCTATAGAATTTCTTCCGGCAAACCCTGAACCCCGAACCCCGAACGCCACGCCAGAGGCGGGGCTTATGTGAAACTTCGGTCGAAGCCGGCGGCAATAACCGACCTGCCCCCGCCTTGGGTTTTGGAGGTTGGAGGGCCACGCTCCGTCGTGGCCGGTATTGGGTCATTGCTGGCAACACGGACTAGACTGCGCGCGTCCCTCCGCCGGCAGGGGCTTCGACATAAGTTTCATATTGCCAAGCGCTCTATTTTTATTGACTTTTCAGAACGGGTATTGCTACAAATACCGAGTCTGAATGCCTACCCAAAAAATTGTACGCAGTATCGATTGGCGAACATCTGTCGCCTTCAAAACAAATCAGAATAAAGAGATAAAACCCCGCTTCAGCCAATTTTAACCGAGGGTGAGCAAAAAGCGGCTGCCGCTTGAACACATGGCAGACCGGTGTATCGCTGACCAGAAGGAGGGGATGTGAAGACGGCCAAAGCCATTCCGGCGATCACTGTGGTGCTGTTTTTTTTGCTTTTTTTTGCTTCCGGCTCTGCCTGGGCGACGGAAAACGATTTCCTCAAAGAGGGGCTTGACCAGTACAAGGCGGAAAACTACGAGGAAGCGGCGGAAATTCTCGAAAACGCCCGCCGGCAAAACCCCAAGTCCTCCACGGCAGCCTTTTTTCTGGGGCTGACCTACAAGCAGCTCTTCGAATACCAAAAGGCGGCCGACCAGTTCCGCAGCTCTCTTTCCCTGGAGCCCAAGATTAAAGAGGCGCTGGTGGAGCTCATCGAAGTGCTCTACCGGATAAAGACCGAAAAGAGCCTCAAAGAGGCCAAGAGCTGGATCGCCGTTGCCGAAAGAGAGGGCATTTTTCCGGCCAAAGTCGCCTTTCTGGAAGGATTGATTCTTCAACAGGAAGGGGAAAATCAGGAGGCGATTCGTTCTTTTGAACGGTCGATCGCTTTGGATCCCTCCTTTCGGCAGTCTGCGGAGATCCAGATCGCCATGTGCTACATGCGGGACCGGGAGCTTGCCAAGGCCAAAGAGAAGCTCCAGACCGCCATCCAGATCGATCCGGCCACCGATCTTGCCGGTTTCGCCCGAAGGTACCAGGATCTTGTCGAACGGCGCATGGAGCTTGAAAAGCCGCTGCGGGTGACCCTCGGGGTCTTTCCCCAATATGATGACAACGTCGTTCTCAATCCGGAGGTGGCCGACGTGGTGTTCGGGCCCACCGACGAAAGCAGCGCTTTGCTGCGGACGTCTTTAAGGCTCGACTACGTCCCGATTTTCAAAGGCCCATGGCTGTTCAACGCCCAGTATGCGTTTTTGGGCAGTTTCTACGAGGAAAAAGAAATCCGGAAAAACTACAATTCAATGATCAACAGCTTTCGGGTATCTCCCGGGTACAACTTCGGCCGTTTTTCCCTGAACCTGCCGGTGAGCTACAATCATGTCATCGTCGCCGACGACGGTGATGACGACGTCTATCTGGAAACCTGGAATTCCGGTCCACTGCTGCGCACGGTGGTCGGAAACAGCCACCTGCTGGAACTTTACGCTGCCTATAATAAAGAAGATTACCACCGTACCCCCCTGTCACCGGAGGAAGACCGGGACTCGGAAGGACTCCAGGGGTACGTGAGCTGGTACTGGACATACAAGGAAGGCGGCTTTGCCAACTTTAAATACGAATATAAAGACTTCGATGCCGACGGCGACAACTACGACCGTCAGGTGTACCGGATGAGCCTGAACATCATCCATCCGATTATGGACAAGCTGAGCCTGCAGCTCTCCGGGCAGTTTTCACTGGAACCGTACGATCACATCCATTCCGTGACCAAGATTCCTGCGCCAAGGCCCGGTGTGCCGGTAACATACGTGGCGCGAACAGACGATATCTACCAGACCACCGCCGGACTGACATGGGAGTTTTACAAAAACACCGATCTGGTGCTTCAGTGGTCGTACACCAAATCCGACTCGAACATCGATTTGTTCAGCTATGATCGAAATCTCTACACCTGCGGCATCGAGTATCGATTTTAATACAATCGCTGCCGTGATTTTATAAAAGTTTCGCTTCGCGAAATAAAACAACTGTCAGGATCAATTCTGCTGATGAATTTGCAGGTTCACATCCTCGGCCCAAGAAAGCTTCAAAACAGCCTCATTGCCCGGTATTTGGAGCAGAATAGCGGCTTTTCCTGCTTCTGGTTTGCGGGGCCCGAAGAGATTCCGGCTGCATCCGGAAACCCGTCCCGTCCCGAGGCGTGCATTTTGTGGGATTGCCGGGACCAGGATCTCTCTCAATGCCTTCCGGAGCTGGAAGCCGCCAACAGCCGCCTCTTTCAATCGTTTTACACACTGTTGTTCAACCTGAGACCGGGGTCGGCCCTCCAGGAGCCGGCGCTGAAGCTCGGAATCAGGGGGTTTCTTTACGCAGAGGACGCCATCGAGCTTTTTCCCAGGGCCATCGAGGCGGTGTGCAATGGGGAGCTTTGGGTTTCACGCGAAGTGCTGACCCAGTCGTTTCTGCGGGGGAGCAATGACGGACATCGGGCGCCTCCGTTGATGAAAACCAACATCCTGACCCCGAGGGAAACGGAGATCCTCGTCCTGGTTTCCGCCGGGTCGAAAAACGAACAGATTGCCGAAGAGCTCCATATCAGCCCCAATACGGTAAAAACCCATATCTACAACATTTTCAAAAAGGTCGGTGTTCCCAACCGGCTCCAGGCCGCCTTGTGGGCCGTCAAGAACCTCTAACCGCTGACGCGGTTTTATAGTACGAAAGCATTAGATAGGCCCTGAAAGTACTAAGCCGATATTCCGCGGATGGGCGGAAAAATACGAATGAAAATCATACCCACAGCGTATTGAGATCCTCGAATAGGATCCGGTATGATGAAAATAACGTGATCCCGGCTTCCGGGGACGTTCCGTAATTACTAAACTCGTCATTCCGGACGACCCCGCGTAAAGCGGGGGAGATCCGGAATCCAGGCCGCCCGCTGACCGGTGGGATTCAAGATTCAAGATTGATTCGTTCGTAAAAATTACACGGATTTCACCAAACCCACGGGGTGCCGACATGGAAAGTTCGGAGCGAAGAATCGTCGAAAGGTTCGATCTGGAGATCCCCGCAAGACTTCGGATCATGGCCGCAGATGAGACCGTCGATGAAATCGAGCTTCGAACGGAGAACATTTCCTGTGGAGGCGCTTTTTTCAGAACTCCGACCCCGCTTCCCGAGGGCACGGACGTGCGAATCGACCTCGTATTGAACCTCGACCGGATCAAGACGTTGAAAACCCGTGTGGGAAACGTCCACATCGAGCTGACGGGAACCGTCAACCGGAGCGAAGCGTCCGGGATGTCGGTCTGCTTTCACCCGGAATACAGCATTCGTCCGCTGGAGGGCGAATTCAAGACATAATAAAAGTGCGGCCGCATTAAGCTGCGGCCTTGCCCTTATTATTAAGGTTTCGCTTCGCGAAACAACTGCAAAAGTAAGTGACATAGCTACAGCTTGCCGGAACGATACGGAACTTTACGAAGGAGGCGCAACATGAAAAGGATAGTCTCTTTAATGATCCTTCTGACCGTTTGCTGGGTCCTGCCTGCGGTTGCCCTGGCAGCCGAGCCGGTCGGCAGCGTAACCTTCGTCAAGGGAAAGGCCGATATCACCCGGCCCGGCCAGGATGCGGAACCCCTGGTCAAGGGGGACGACATTTACGTGGGGGACATCGTCCGGACCAAGACCAACGCCAAGGTCGAGATCACCTTCATCGACGAAAGCATTGTCCGCGTCGCCCAGAAAAGCCGGCTGCAGATCACCGAATATATGTTCGAACAGGAGGAGAGACGGTCCACCCTGAGCCTGTTCCGCGGAAAGATCCAGAGCCTGGTCAAAAAGGTGGCCGGGTTTTCCTTCGGCCAGGCAAGGAAGAACCGGTTCGAAATCCGTACGCCCACGGCGGTCTGCGGCGTGCGGGGAACCGACTTTTTCACCTGGTTCATGAACGGACAGACCGGAACGGCCTTTAAAGAAGGCCAGGGCTACATCTACCCGGCAAACAACCCGGCCCTGTCCCGGAACATCAACACGAACGAAGCCGGCTACGTGGACGACCCGGATGCCGCACCGGTGGTCAAGCCGGCCACCGACGCCGATCTGGAGCAGCACCTGGAAGACACGATGCCGACCGAGGGCGAGGAAGGCGGCGACGGCGGGGATGACCCCGGCGCAGGACTGACCATGGACGGCGGCGACACCGGAGATACCGGCGGCACGGGCGGAACCGACGGCATCGGCGGCTTTGTAACCGACGACAAAATTATTCTCGATCTGAGAGACACCGCCGCTGACACAATCACTGGGATCACCTTGTTTTCCGGTGAGGCAGCTGTCGGCTTTCTCTCCGGCGGCTGGCTCGCAGGAGAGATCGAAGACGATACGAACCAGGGATCCATGACCCTTACCGGAACATCCTCTTGGGAAATATATCCCGGGGAAACTACACTCGGTATGGTCGGCGGGAGCCTGACCTCGCCCGACGACACCGAAGTGGGGGCCTTCGACGGTCAGATCGCCGGCGTGGGCGGCTCCTGGCGCGGGCTTTTGGTCAGCCTGTATGCGCAGGAGCCGGCAGAGCCCGCCGGCAGTCTGTATGATGTGGGATATCTTTACGGGGCACTTTCCTCGAGCCAGGATCTGTCGACCTACGGCGTTGCATTTTCCGCCGGAGGGAAAGGCTACCGAAGCAACCCCCAGGGGCAGGTCAGCCTGACGATTCCTGAAGAGGGTACGCTTCACGACGCACTCGAAAACAAAATCGGCAGTTCCGGCCCTTCGAATATACCGGCTCCGGGCATCGGCGGTACGATAGAGGCCGGAAAGCCGGTCTTCGGCAGTGCCGGCGGTACACTGGCGACTCTGGCCACCGACAGCGGCAGGGTCCTGGGAATCGGTTCAAAAGATTCCTATCCCACTTACTCCTACACAGGAAATGAGAGCTGGACTTCCATCTACGGGTATTCGGACTCTGCGCACTATTTCCTTGGAAGCGTGGACGGCACCGACGATCTGGCAAACCATCTCGCCTACAGCGGCAATCTGACCTACATGGACTACAATTACCTCGGCAACGTCAACATTTGGAGCCGGGGCACGGTAGGTGAAGGAGTCGGCATCGTTTCTGCTTCGGCCGTGACTTTAGACCCGCTGGCGTACAGCGGATACTGGGCAGGGGACAGCGTATACGCCAACAGCGAAGGTGCCGTTACACCTATTGCTTATGATTACGGCCTCATGGGGGGAAGAACGTTTAGCGAACTGGTCGTGTATGGGCAGTTCTCGTCGGAGACTGCCTTCGCGCCGAACGAGAAGTATTTGTACAACACCGATTTCTATCTTGACGGCGATACTGTGAATGCGAACGGGGTTTCGGCCGGGTTCTGGAAGATGCAGGATGCCTCTGCCTACGGCCCTAACCAGATCAATTACGGCATGATCAACGGCGAAGCCGTGGCTCTTTTCCGGGATCCGGCCACCAATGAAATCGGCATCATGGCCAGCAAGGACATGGCCGGACGGTTTTACCCGAAAGTGGGAATCGTTGAAGGCCCCACATACAGCAACATTGAAATGTTCAACCTGGTCGGTTCGTGGGTGCGCAGCAGCCCCGAGGACGGCACTGCGTATCCTTATCTCAGTGGTTATTCCTATATTTCAAAGGCATCTTTGGTTGGAGACTTCAACGGCTCCGGTTCCATCGCGGGCGGACTCGACTACGGTTATACCTCCTATTTTTATGGAGAGGGAGGCAGTCCGGGCTGGGGCATTTACAACCTCAAGCTGGGCGCCGGCACTGACAACGTGGCCGACCGTCCCACCGGCGAGACTGCCTGGTCGGCCAAGTTAGGCGGGCAGGCCGATTTCGGAGCAGGGTCGTTGGGTTATTTCCTTGCCGATGTGAACGGCACCTGGGCCGAGGAAGAGCATGCCGAGATCACCGGAACCGTCCTTGGAACGTATTTGTCGGACACCCATTTGGGACAGCTCACGGGCTCGTATTACGGAACGAGTACCGGAGGGGAGATTGATCCTTGGATCGGCCAGAGCATCGGGATTTTCGAGCCTACCCAAGGCCTCGACTACAGCGGATTCTGGAGTGCGTCTGGAACCCTATACGATGCCAGTTCGACTCCGGGGGAAATTACTATCGCCGGCTCGGATGCCGGCATCATCGGTTTTGTCAAGGGCAGCGGATTTTCCTACTGGGCCATGGGAGACTTCATCGATAATCTCGGCTCGGCCGACAGCGTTCCCTACATGCAGAATTCGGAAATTTTCGCAACGGCGGTCAATCCGGACACCACCGGTGGTGGACTCGGATTGCTGAAGGGCTATTCTGCTGGAATTGCCCTGCCGCCAAGCGGATCTTCCGCCGGACAGATGCTGAGCCGCATGGAGCTGATTTACTTCGACCATACCGGAGATATGGGCTTTGCCTATGGAGACATGAATGCCGAAACCTATCCTGAACTCGCGGCCTGGAGCGGTCAGGGGGAACTGACCAGTCAATCGATGCTGCCGGCCGGAGAGGGCCACGATCCGAACGATCTGACCTACTATACCAGCGGCCCGACCGTCTTCGGACTCAAGGGCGATTTTAGTGGTATCGGAACCATTCAAGCCGGTGTTTTCACCGCAGATTTCGCTTACCTTTACGACATAGACCAGATGCGCTCCGTGCCTTTCGGAGTTTATCATTTCAGTGTAGAGAGTGCGGCTACCGATTTTACGGGGAAACCCGCAGGCGATTCCCCATGGACTGCTGCGGTGGGTGGAAGCGTTTCCATGGACTCCGCCGGGTCCGTATACTCGCTGGGAGAAGTGGGCGGTACCTGGTCCGGCGGAGGCTTTATCGACGGCCTGCTTTCCGGATGGTATGTCACCCCGATTCAGATGGGCACCCTCTCCGGAGAATTTTCAGGCCTTTTCGAGACTGATGTTAGCTCAGGCGGGTGGATAGGTCAGAGTGTGGGGCGGTATACCGGCGATCGGCTCGACTATCAGGCCGCAACGCCAAACTCGGTTTTTTCTTGGAATGACGGTGTCGGAATGATCGAAAACGGCGGCAGTCTTGTTGGTTTTATCGGCCTTTTAGACTCGGCCACTGGGAATATCAACCTGTTGGGTGTTGGCGAGTACGATCTTACCGGTTATTCCGGCGGTGGATTTTTCTGGAATGCTTCGGTCGAATCGGGCGCATATGACAATAGGCCCGGAAAGGCCGATATGACCCTGAAGGATGGTAAAATCGGCGGATTTATCGCCGGGGCCGGGCTGGAGCCGTTTGCAGGAGAATACCATTCGGCCGGCGTGGGACGTGCCGAATTGGTCTACTTCAACGAGAACGGAAACGCCGGATTTTCGAGCGGAGGGGTGGACGCGGACATGTTCGCCCTGGATTCGACGAGCGGACTGTGGAAGCTGGAAGGCTCCTTGCCCCCAGTACAGAAAAACATTGCACTGATTCCGTCTGAAAACTTGGAAAACACCTATTTCATGATCGAAAACCCCTTGAGCGCCTATATGGCCGGAGAGTTTGACGGAAGCGGCTCGATCAGCGGTCTTTATGCCAATGGCGGCGGGGTCAGCTATATCAAGGACCTGGCAGCAGGCAGGAGCCTGCCGTTTGGCACGTACCTGTCATTGATGCAAGCGCCCGAAAGCATTTACCACGGCTACACAGGAGCACCTGCAGAAGACAGCGGTTTTTCGGCGACCATCGGCGGGACCGGTGTCTTCGATGGTTCCGGAACTCCACATTACTGGCTTGCATCGGTCTACGGGGAGTTTATCTCCGATGATCAGCGGATCGAAGGAGCGCTTGGAACGTCGGCAGCCCATGAGGATGCCTTCGGCTATTACGTGACTCCCATCCAGATGGGACGCATCTCGGGCAATTTGGAGGGATTTTTCAGCCCGTCTGGGGAAGACTATGGAAACTGGCTTGCCCAGAGCATCGGGCGTTTCGAAGGCGAGCGGGTCGATTTCTCAGGAGATTGGGGAAGTTATCCAAGCACCCTATATTACAACGACACCGGCCACACGTTTTCTGCCGGAGAAGAGTGGGGGCGCTTCGGAATCAAGGGTGAAGAGTTTCTGGCCGTTGGGAAGTTCTACGATGACGATCTTCTTGCCGGAAAGAAAATGCTGTGGAATTCTTACCTCGGTGGGGATCAGCTTCTCAACGAGACAGGAGTGGACGACGAATTCGGCATCGGCACCATCGCCAGCGGATTCACCGCCGGGCTTTGGACGAGGGCGGAAGAAACCGCTTCAAGCGGTTTGATGAACGGCGACGGCTGGTTCCTGGTTCTCGACAATGACGGAAACGGAAAGATCATGAGAGCGGATCTCACCGGCCGGTTTTTCGATATGCCGGTAACGGGGGTGGAGAACGGCATGTGGTACGCCAAGTCGGATTCCGTTCAGACGCTTCCCCCGCAGGTCGCAGAGCAATACAAGACCGGGATTTCCGGAGCGACCGCGGTGCTCCGGAACATCGGTGTGGGCGCCATGACCGGCTCCTTTGCCGAAGACGGTTTTTCGGGATTCGGCGGAGACATCCTGCCCGACAGCGAAGTCCTTTTTCTAACCCACAGTACCAAGGGGGATCTTCCCTGGGGTGTTTACAATATGAAACTGGGTGCCGGGGGCATGTTCACCCGGCGGCCGGAAGGAAACGCCTCCTGGTCCGGGGTGATTGCCGGCGGCGATGCTTTCTTCGACGACGGCTCCGGAGACGGCGGCATCTTCGTTGCCAGTGCGGACGGCACCTGGAACGATGCAGGCGAAATCGTCGGCAAGATCGGCACCGAATCGACGGCAGCCGGCGCATTCGGAAAGTACATGACCTCCTATCAGGTCGGCGGATTTTCCGACATCGGCGGCGGCATCGGCGGCGATTTTACCGGGATCAACAGCAGCGAGGGGACGTGGATCGGCCAGAGCGTGGGGATGTTCTCAGGCAGTCTGCTGAGCCTGTCCGGGCGATTCGATGGACAGCACCCAGAAATCGGTTACGGAGGATATCTTGGGCTTTCTTCGAAAGGCAGTCTTGTAGACGGCTTAGTAGGAACCACGGTCGATCCGTCCAGCAGTACGCCCTACTACATAATAGGTCACAGTATTGCCAATACCCCGATCACCTCGGTTTCAACTGGCGTGCACCTTGACAGCAGCGGGAAGGAGTACTTAACTCTGCTCGATTTTTATTCTGAAGGAGCGGAGCTGAAGGGATACGGCGTAGGCCTTTATGCCGATCAGCCCTATCCCGAAGTGAAAACCTTTGGTTATACCAATTTCTCGGACCTCTCAGGCACCCATTACAGCAAGGTGCCGGTTTTTGACGCTGAGGGGCGGATAACGTTAGGGGAGGCTGCCTACAGTTATTCCGTTCTCACAGAATCACCAGTGTATACCAATGGTCTTAATATTGCTCTTTCTGACGTATCAAAATCATTTAACGGAGATATCCGGGGAGTGCGTTATTCTTTTGCTTCAGGAGCCCCGGGCATCCATCGTACTATTGGGTTCGGCTCAGAATATAGGGAGTCTGAATATCCAGTAGACATGTACTATTGGGCGATGACTTCGATCGGTCGTTACTTGGATACAGAGGGCATTTATTACGACGGCGGAGGTCACGCAGAACTTTGGTATTTGGATATCCAGGAAGATGTTTCTGGCGTTCAAACCGGAGTCCTGGGAAGAGTTGGCGGAGAAATATACGGCAGTCCGATCAGCACTCTGGATCTATCTGGAACTCCAACTGAAAAAAACCTGTTGGGATGGATGGATTGGGGTGGATACGTTGGAAGCCTATACCATTACGGCATAGAGGTTGGAAATGATACAGGTATTTTTGCCGGCTACAAGGATGAAAGCAATCAGATTCAATATATGGCCATGGGCGAGTTCGTTGTAAACGCCACTTATTCTGTCACCTCTGAAGAGAAATTAGTCTGGGCCACTAATTTGAATGATGGATACGATATGCAGGGGTTCAGCGGCGGTATCTGGAGTGGCGGTGCCATGGACGGTAAAGCTTTCGCGGTAATCGACGGCTATGATGTATCTGGAATGGGTTCAGGAATTCTGGTGGCGGACGTTTTAGGGAATTATAATGAGCTATATGGTGGAGGAGGAGCTCCGAATTCTGGCGGATGGCTGGCGACTGGAAACACCGCTTGGATTCAAATGGCGGATTCCATAGCTGAGGCTGAGTTGGATCCTTCTCAAGATCCTATATCTGGTACCGGAGAAAGCTATGACCCTATCAATGGGGCGGTTGCGCTGCAGGGTAGCGGTGAGCTTTCCAGCACCAACTTTATCGGTCTCGATGAGCTATGGGGGATATGGGGGACCTACCTGACCAGCACTCCAGACCAGACGTCAGCACCTTCTGATTTTTCCGATTGGAACCTCTCGTTCTATAGAGATAGTGGTGATGGAACCCACATTTGGTTTGGAATAGAAGGCGGACGAAAGCCAGGCGAAGATCGGATTTTAGAGGGAAGAGCGACCGGTGCATGGGTGGACCTGGATGATGTGACCACCGGGGTTATCGGCGGTCCGGTAAAAGGGACTTTCGATCCGGCAACCTCGGTCTGGCAGGCCGTGGCCGGCGGGGCTTTCATGGACACACAAAAGTTCCTGTCCATGGTGCAAGAGAATCCGGGCGCACTGGACCAGCTCCTGATCCCGCGGTTCGAGGTTGGGCGGACCGATCTTGCCGGTACAAATGCAAACGGCATGAATGTCAATATCAACGACATGATTTTCTTTTCTCACTCTACCGGTGCAAGGCCTTCCATTTGGGCTACAAATAGCGTCAACGGTTCATACAGTACTACACCCGCGGTGAACGAGACTGTCCTGCTCAATGGACAGGGCTTTTCAAATGTCAACTTCAAAGTCGATCAATTTGGCTACACCGGATCTCCGGACCGATGGGGCGCCACTATAGACGGCGCAGGCACTGTCCCCGGAACGGAACACAACGTTACGATCCAGGGAGGCGCAGCAGGGACTTTTGGCAGCGGTAGTTTCAGCGGCACTGGTGCTGGTGTGGCGCAATAGGCTCCAGCTCCCTGGGCCAGAACATCACAAAAACAAAGGGGCGCAAGGCACGTCTTTGCGCCCCCTTTTTTTTCATCTCAAAATCCCAGGTGCCCTCTGTGCCAAACAATGAGAGAAATTGTCATGATTCCTTTCCAAACCGCCATAACGGGCGCAGCGTATCCTATTCGTCATCCCGGGCGGCTTGTCCGGCGAAGTCACGCCGTGGCGTGACGAAGACGGAAGCGAAGCGAGATCCGTGGTTCGACAGGTTCGACAAGCTCACTGCAGGCAGGCTCACCACCCTGAGCAACGCCGAAGGGGGATCCAGAAATACCTGGATTCCGGGTCAAGCCCGGAATGACGAACTGGGAAGTTTCATCATTGATCAAACTGACCGCCTCGTGACCAGCGGCCGGGCTCATATGAAACTAGCCCCAAAGATAGACCATTGAATGCCCTCGGGGGGCCCATCGTCCCGCGCCGCTTGTGGGGGCATAGCTCGCAGAGCGACGCCCCAAGCATCGCAGAAACGGGCGGATAAGCCCTTCAAGCTGTTTGAGGATAAACCCGCTTTCGCGTATTTATTTGCGGCGGCTCCGCCGCCGTTTGAAAAAATAGCCTCTATCTGTTCCCCAAAAACGGGAAAGGTCACGTCACGGCCATTTCCCACCGGCTAGATAAGGTGAAAGAACCAATTATCGTTCTTGTCCTTTGCGCCCGCACGGGCGCCTAATTTTCTCTGCGGCAGCAGAGAAAATGCCGAGTTCTTGAAGGGCCCGCCCGTTTCAGCGACGCGCAGGAAGAAGCGGGGCGCAGGGCGCCATTTCTTTTGCTACTTTTCTTTGGGCGAGCAAAGAAAAGTAGGGAGATAAAGATAAAAATATCAAAGTATTATATAAAAATAGTTTCCTTTTTGATTAAATCCCGTTCGAGAACGGAACGGCGGGGCTGGATTCCCCCGGATCGAGCCGGGGCAGGCTTGTCAAAAAAGCTTGCCCTGGACTCGATCCAGGGCCCGGAATGACGGACTGGAACAGGCCAGTGGCCGTCCGAACGGCCAGCTGCACACGACAAGAAACCGTGGCACTTTGGCATAGATTCATACCTGACATATGACGTGAAACTCTCCATCCTCATTCCTGTATTCAACGAAGAAACCACCCTCCAGGCGCTTCTGGACCTTGTGTTGGAATCCCCCTTTCAAAAAGAAGTCTTGATCGTCGACGACAGTTCGACGGACGGCACCCCGGAGATACTGGAACGGTTTCGGGGCAGGGAAGGGGTCCGGCTTTTCCGGCACCGCCGCAACCGGGGCAAGGGTGCTTCGGTTCGCACCGCCATCGCCCATGTCACCGGTGATGTCGCAATCATCCAGGATGCGGATCTGGAGTACGACCCGCAAGACTACGAAAAGCTGATCGCACCGATCGTCGATGGAGAAGAAGAAGTGGTCTTCGGCACCCGGGTGCCCCTGGGAAATCCGCACTCCTACGTCCGTTACTACCTGGGCGGGCGCTTTTTGTCCCTGCTCGCCAACCTGCTGTACAACCAGCACATCACCGACGAACCCTGCGGGTACAAGGCCTTCGATGCCCAATTTTTGAAATCGCTTCCCCTGGAGCGAAACGGCTTCGACATCGATCCGGAACTGACGGCCAAGGTCGCCAAAAGAGGGATCAGGATTTGCGAAGTACCGATCCGCTATATCCCCCGGTCTTTTTCCGAGGGGAAAAAGATCCGCTGGATCGACGGACTGATGGCGGTCTGGGTGTTGTTCAAATACCGGTTCAGCCCCGCCAAACGGCGGCGGGGCTGAACTGTTCAAATAGCAGAGTGCCACAATTCCGTTTCGTCTTAAACAATTTTGATAGGGTATGGCACTTAATATATTGAAATGTTGTGAAAATCGAATTCATCACTTTTCGTCATCCCGGCCGCAGCGAAGCGGAGAGCCGGGATCCAGGAAAAAAGAATAGATTCCGGGTCAAGCCCGGAATGACGGACTTGGTTTGTCGAAGTTTCATATGAGCACTGCCTCTGACCGAGGGGGGGTTAGTTTGATCAATGGTGAAACTTCCCCGACCCTGGCGGAGGATGATGATGAGGGGAGGCTTCGGCTGATATGGCCAGCCTGAAAAGAATGAAATGAAAGAGAGATCCTCTAAGTGGCGAGGCGGAAAACTCCCGTGGCGCCGGATGTTTCATCCCGAAAATCCCTGGCTTGTTCTTTTCCCCCTGATCCTCGGCCTTGCCCTCCGGCTTCTGGCATTAACCAGCCTCCGGCAGACCCCCTATTTCGATTTCCTTCTCTGGGACGAGCGCATCTACCACGACTGGGCGATGAAAATCGCGGACGGAACGTTTTCCTCCGAAGCTGTTTACGAGTTTTCTCCGCTTCCCGCCTATCTGACGGCCCTCGTCTACCGGCTTTTTTCCCCGGATGTGGTCTATGTCCGGTATATGAACATCCTTTTCGGCACGGGGGCCTGTGGGCTGGTGTACGGGATCGGCAGGCGCATCGGAGGCGGAAGGGTAGGGCTTGTTGCCGGTCTCCTGACCGCGGTCTACGAACCGCTGGTGTTTTACAGTATCGTTCCCCTCAAGACGACCCTGGGAGTGTTTTTCTTTGCCATCGCGGTGCTGCTCTTTCTTCACTGCCTGGAACGTCCGGCATGGAAAAGCCTGCTCTTTCTCGGCGCCGCCTCCGGCCTGCTGCTCAACGTGCGGCCCAATGCCCTGCCCATGATAGCGGTTCTTCCCCTGATTCTGTTGTGGGTGCAAAGACATCGGCACGCTGTCAGAAAGGCGGTCGTCATCTTTGGGCTTTTTCTGGTTGGTTTCGGCATCGCAGTTTCCCCGTTTGTTATTCGCAATCTAAAGGCAGCCGACCGATTTGCCCTGACTACCTCCCAGGCGGGGTTCAACCTGTATTTGGGAAACCACCTCCACAGCCCGGATCCTTACTATCGCCCGGTGCCCTTCGCCGTCACTTCGCCCTTTGCCCAGGGGGTGCAGTTCACGATCGAGGCGAGCCGCAGGGAGGGTCGCCGCCTCTCTCCGAAAGAGGCGTCCCGCTATTGGACCGGGGAAGTCTTCGATCTTGCAAATGAACAGCCCAAGGCTTTTTTTACCAAGCTTTTTCACAAGGCTCTGGTGCTGTTCAACCGGTTCGAGGCAGGGGATCACTACGACATCGGTTTTCTTCAGCGGGAAGCTGGCTTCATGAACGTCTTTCTTCCAGGCTTGGCCCTGGTCTTTCCGCTCGGTTTTGCAGGCCTGATCCTGGCGGTTTTCAAAAAATCGAAGCCGGCGGCCTCCCTGCTGGTACTTTTCCTGCTCTACGCTGCCACCCTGGTGCTTTTCTTCACCAACGCCCGGTACCGCCTGCCTCTTTTGATCATTCTCATTCCCTATGCGGCACTGTTGCTGGTGGAAGTGGTTCAAAATTTCAGCCCCGACGCCAGCCGGGCGAGGCCGCCCAAACTGATCAATGGTGAAACACGATCATTTCCAAGCCGGAACAACGAATCGGCAAAGAAGAAGTTTCACCGAATAGCTCGCAAACTCCGTCCTCTTCTGCCTGTTTTTGCCCTGGTGGCTGCCGGCACCGCGCTGGAGCTGCTCCCGGTCCGGGGAACCGCCGACACGACCGCGTACTACAACACCCACGCCATCGTTCTGAATGCAGCGGGTAGAACCGAGGAAGCGGTTCGATACTGGAAGGCGTCATCGCAGATGGAAGGCGGCTTTTCCGATTTTGCGAACCTGTCGCTGGCCGGATATTCCGCTTCCGCCGGGCGGGTGTGGGAGGCCAGGCAATGGCTGGAGAAGATTTCTTCCGGCTCATACGCCGAAGCCCAGAAGCTGGTTTTCCTGGGCGATCTGGCTGTGCGGGAGATGCGATTCGGAGATGCGGCGGAGCTGTATCGGGCTTCTCTTGCTGTCAACTCGGGGTTGTTGATGCCCCGTTCCCGGCTGATCGCGCTGTTCGAAGCGTTCAATCCGATGCTGGCGCCAGCAGAAAGAGAAAAGAAGGAGTATATCGAAAGCTTCTACCGGGAGGCCCGCGGAAACCGCTAAACCAAACGAGGCTGTGTCTTTAGTCGTCATCCCGGCCAAGCCCGCGAAGCAGGGCGCGAGCCGTGGTTCGACAGGTTCACCACCCTGGGTCCCGCCGAGGCGGGATCAAAGGAGGATCCAGAAGTCCTTGAATTTGCTTATGTGAAACTTCGACCGAGGCAGGCGGCAATAACCGACCTGTCCCCGCCTTGGGTTTTGGAGGTTGGAGGGCCACGCTCCGTCGTGGCCGGTATTGGGTCATTGCTGGCAACACGGACGCGACAGAGCGCGTCC
>JAIPEL010000011.1 GCA_021737185.1 Desulfobacterales bacterium
ACTTGCAACGTCGTTTATGAAAGCCTCTCCTTTGTGAATTTTGAGCGGTTCACATCTGGAGGGGCTTTCATTTATTCCCGTAAATGTCAAACTCTGGTGAGTCTCCCGGCAGAGCCGGGAGTTTACTCAGGAGCAATTACACGACGAAAATCAGCACCAGGCTGACCACCATGGCGTAAATGGCGGTGGACTGGGACACGGCCTGGCCCACCAGCATGATTCGCATCAGGTCTCCGGCGCTTTTCAGGTTCCTGGCCACCCAGCGCACGGCGCCTTCAGCCGCCATTCCGTTTCCGATTCCCGGACCGATGCCGCCGAACCCCATGCACAGCCCGGCCCCGAGAAGCGCCATCGCCGCCTGAAGGGAGCTTGATTCGGGAAAGCTTTTGAAAATGAGCACGAAGCTGATGAGAAGCCCGAAAATCGACGGCGTCTGGGCCACCGCCTGCCCTACCAGCATGGTGGTGGTCACAGGACCCACCGATTCCGGCTGCCGGGCCACCCCTTCACAGCTGGCGCCTGCGGCAAACCCCCCGCCCATCCCGCTGCCGATGGCCGCCAGGCCCGTACTCAATCCGGCGCCGATGAGGGCCGCCCAGGTCGGGGAAACCGGTGCCCGGGAAAAATCGAGAAACATGAGAATCAGGGCCACGACCATGGAAAAAATGGCCGGCGTCTGGCAGACCGCCGATCCGACCAGCATGTTTGTCGTCAACTTGCCGGCCATTTCCGGCTGCCGCACCATTCCGGCGCAGGCCTGCCCCCCGGGAAATCCGGATCCGACCCCCGAGCCGACCGCACCGAAGCCCATGCACAGCCCGGCGCCGAACAGGGAGGCGGCCTGGAGCATGTTCGGCGCCGGCAGATCGAGAAACAGCAAAAGAATCGCAATGACCAGCGCAAAGATCGACGCCGATTCGGCCACGGCCTGGCCCACCAGCATCGACTTGAAAATGTCGCCGGAAAGCGCCGTGTTTCGGGAAACCGCATAGCTTGCCTGGGCGGCGGTGTAGCCTTCACCAATGGCGGCGCCGACCGCCCCCAGCCCCATGGCCATGCCGCCGCCGGCAAACGCCGCCATACGCACCCATGTTTCCAAATCAACAGCCATCGTTATTTGACCTGCACCGAGATGTACACCACCGTCAGCATCGTAAACACGAATGCCTGCACCGCGCCGACGAACAGTCCGAAAAATGCGGCAAGAAACGGGGGCAGAACAATGCTGTAAACGAGATAGGAGACCACCAGAATGATGATCGACCCGCCCATGATGTTGCCGAAGAGCCGAAAGGAAATCGATACGATCTTGGCGATCTCCCCGATGAGATTCAGCGGCATCATGAAAAAGATGGGCTGGAAATATTCCTTGATATATGCCTTGAAGCCCTTGGACCGGATCCCCGCCGCGTGGGCGATCACGAACCCCATGGTCCCCAGGCTCAGCGGCGTGTTCAGATCCTTGGTCGGTTCGTGCATATGGGGAATCATGCCGATCCAGTTGCTCAGCAGGAGAAACATGAACAGCGCGCAGACCAGCGGTGCGTATTTTCGCGCCAGATTCTTGTCCAGGGCGTCTTCGGTCAGCCCGTAAAGGGCGGTGACGATCATCTCGCCGAAGAGCTGCAGCGTCCCCGGCAGCCGCTCCTGCTTGCGGGAAGCCAGAAACCCGAAAACGATGAGCACGGCGATCACGATCCAGGCCATGATGATCGCTTCCAGGTTGAACGTCAGGGTGTAGCCCTCGACCGGAATCAGGAGTTGGTGGACTCTTCCCAGATCTTGCATGTCATGCCCTTTTTTCGTCCCCGCGCCGAAAAGCCTTGGTGAAGTGGTCTGCCAGGATCACGATCTGGATCATGAAGATGCCGAAAACGGTGGTCACCGGGTGAACCGTCTCCACCCGCAGGGCCACGATCAGGGGAATCGCAAGGAGCAGGTATCGAAAGCCGAGAGAGCCGAAGGAAACGGCGATCGAGGCATTGCGGGTCCGCCCCAGCCGGAGGGGCAAGGTCTGCCCCATGAGAATGAAATTCAGGATGCTGAACAGGGTGCCCAGCACCAGACCCTTTCCGGCGGGCTTCATGCCGGCAAAAACGAAGCAAAGGGCAAGCAAGATCGCCACGGCCAGGGCCGCTGAGCAGTATCGTTTTTGAACTTCTCTAATGGCTTCCATCATCTTTGCGCTCCGGATCCGGTTGCGCCTCTTTTTCCTTTTCTCGAAAGAGCTCCATAATCTGCCGGTATACGACGTTAGCGCCGCCGACAACGCCCAAAAGGGTAAAAATCGTGATAAACACCCCCCGGGTTCCCAGCCAACGATCGAGATAAAAGCCGACGAAGAAGCAAAAAACGATGCAACCGGCCATGGTCAGGCCCAGCTGCATGACGATCGAAAGATTCTCCGACCAGGCGCGGTTTTTCTTGTAGTTAAAGACCATGGGCCGTGGAACGAATCTTGGGGATCGAGCGCCCGATGGACCGGCGGCAGAAAAGTACCGGCCTGAAATCCCCATATTGCAAGAGATCGTTAGGTAACAAAAGGACCGTTTTCATGTCAAGATAAAGAATGGGCACCTTTAATTTTCTAGCCGCCGATAGACTTTGAATGAAATGTCGTCAAATGAACGTTCATTCATGGCCTGCAAAAGGGCGTTGAAAAATCGGTGTTGCAACATCGGGGATCTGTCCTTATGATTCTGCCATTGTTTAGAGGTCCGAATTTAATGACGAAACTGACAAGATACGAAAGACTGAAGCGTTTCCTCGCCTGCTTTTCCAGCGAGGACCACGTGCTGGTGCTCATCAACGCGGACCCGGACGCCATTGCCAGCGCCATGGCGGTCAAGCGGCTCCTATGGCGAAGGGTTGCCGGCGTGACCATCTGCCACGTGAATGTGATCAAGCGGCCGGACAATCTGGCCATGGTCCGCCTGCTCGACGTCCGGATGGTCCACATCGACGAACTGGATCAGAAGCGGGTAAAAAAGGCCGTGCTGGTCGACTCTCAGCCGAGCCACGACGAACGCTTCAAAACATTCAGTCTCGAGGCGGTCATCGATCATCACCCGGACACCGGCGTCAAAGCCCCCTTTGTCGACATCCGGCCAAAATACGGCGCCACGGCGAGCATCATGACGGAGTATCTCCGGGCGGCCCGGATCAGGCCATCGGCAAAACTGGCCACGGCCCTGTTCCATGCCATCAAGACCGATACCAGCAATTTCGAGCGCAAGACTCTTCTCGAAGACCTCAAGGCATTCCAGTTTCTTTTCCGGCATGCCAATATTGCCCTGTCGCGGCGCATCGAGCAGGCCGACCTGCGGTTCGACTTCCTCAAATACTTCCGTATCGCCTTAGACGAGATGCAGCTTCGGGGGGGGCGCATGTTCGTCCATTTGGGTGAGGTGGTCAATCCGGATGTCTGCGTCCTGGTCGCCGACTTTTTCATGCGGCTGGCCAGCGTTGACTGGAGCGTCGTCTCGGGGATCAGCGACCAAAAACTGATCATCGTCATGAGAAACGACGGCATCCGGAAAAACGCCGGAAAACTTGCCAAAGAAAGCTTCGGCCGCATCGGATCCGCCGGGGGGCACCAGAGCATGTCCCGGGCGGAAATCTCCCTGGAACGGCTCGATTTTCCGCCCGGGGAGACGTACCGCAAATCGGTTTCCCGCTGGATCATCGACCAGGTAGAGAAGCGGACCACCGACAGCGTCGACAAGCCGGCGTCGGATGCGGAAATGAAAAAAGCCATCTTCGGCAGGCCGTCATGACGACATCCTCGACCACGGTCACCATCCTCGGTTCGGGCACGTGCGTGCCGTCGCTGAAACGAAGCGCTTGCGCTGTGCTGGTGGAGGCCGGAAACGAAAAGATCTTGTTTGATGCCGGGCCGGGAACCATGCATCGGCTGCTGGAGGCCGGCGTGACCATCTTCGAGCTGACGACGGTTTGTCTCAGCCATTTTCATCCGGACCACACCGGAGAGCTGGTCCCCCTGCTGTTTTCAACAAAATACCCGGACGGCCGTCGTCGCAAAACACCGCTTCAACTGGCGGCCGGAAGCGGGTTTTCCGCCTTTTTCGCCGGCCTGGGCCGGGTCTACGGACAGTGGATCGACCTGGCGCCGGGAATGCTCCGGATTCGGGAACTGAGCACCGCCGGTTCCGACCGGTTCCGCGCCGGTTCTCTCACGATTGAGACCGCGCCCACGGTGCACCGCCCGGAAAGCATCGCGTTTCGCATCACCGATGCTGCCGGCCGGGTCGTGGTCTTTTCAGGAGACACAGACTATTCAGAACACCTGGTGCGGCTGGCCCGAGGGGCCGATCTGTTCATCTGCGAATCGGCCATGCCTGACGAACTCAAAGTAGAGGGCCACCTCACCCCCTCCGAGGCCGGAGACATCGCCGCCCGGGCCGGGGTCAACACCCTGATCCTGACCCATCTCTATCCGGAATGCGAGGATGTGGACCTGATCGGTCAGTGCCGCAAAGCATTTGACGGAAAGGTCGTCGTTGCAGCGGATTTGATGCGCCTGGCCATGGGATGACGGACAAATGGATGAACAACGGCGAAAATATTACCCGATCAACCTCGACATTCGAAACCGGGACTGCCTCGTAGTGGGCGGAGGGGCTGTCGGCGCCCGAAAGGTGTCGACCCTTCTTGACTGCGGCGCCCGGGTAACCGTCGTCAGTCCGGACACTGTGGCGGAAGTCGACCGCCTCGCCGAATCCGGCGCCCTGGTCCTTGAAAAAAGACCGTTCTCTCCCTCGGATCTGGACGGCCGATTTCTGGTGATCGGTGCCACCGACGATGAACGGTTGAACCGACAAATTCGGGCCGAGGCTGAAAAGCGCCAACTGCTTTGCAACATTGCTGATTTTCCAGAGGGCTGCAACTTCATCCTCCCGGCAGTGGTCCGCCGGGGCGATTTGATCATTGCGATTTCCACCTCCGGCAACAGCCCGGCGTTCGCCAAAAGGCTCCGTCAAAAGATCGAGCACGAATTCGGGCCCGAATACGGTCTTTTTCTTAGGCTCATGGGGGCGATCCGCAGCCGCCTGTTGCTGCAGGAACACGCGCCGGAAGAGCACAAACCTCTGTTCGAGGCCCTCATCGAAGGAGGGCTGCTGGAAAAAATCCGGCAGGGAGATCCGGAGCCTGTGGACCGGCTGCTGGCCGGGGTCCTCGGCAGCGGGTTCCGATACCGGGAACTGATCGACGAAGCCGATTTGAAAGCGGGTGATTCATGCAGACGATCCTTGTCTTGACCACGATTCTTTATCTGCTCAGCACGGTCGGCTATTTCCTTTATCTGTTCCTGCAGCGGGAAGTCCTGCACCGGACCGGCTATTTCCTGTTGCTGGCCGGAGTCCTTCTTCACACCGTCGCTCTGGTGAAGGGAGCGGTCGCCGCAGGCCATCTGCCGGTGAAAAATCTTCATGAGACCCTTTCCCTGGCCGGCTGGGCTCTGGCCGGCGTGTTCCTGCTGGTCCAGTCCCGCTATCGGATCAAGATTTTAGGCATATACGCAGCCCCCCTGGTCGCCCTGGTCATGGTCTTCGCATCCCAGATCCCCCGGGAAGCGACGGTTTCCGAAAACATTTTTGGAAGCGCGTGGTTCGTCATCCACATTCTTTCGGTCTTTATCGGAGAAGCCGCCCTGGCGCTGGCCGGCGGCGTGGGCCTGCTCTATCTGATCCAGGAGCGGGCCATCAAAAGAAAAAAGCGCGGCTTTTTCTTTCGGCGGCTGCCGTCGCTGGACCTTCTCGACACCACCGGCTACGCATGTCTGGTGGTCGGATTCACGTTGTTGACCGTTGGGTTGGTCACCGGCTTTGTCTATGCAAAGGCGGTCTGGGGACGGTTCTGGAGCTGGGATCCCAAGGAAGTCTGGTCGGGCATCACCTGGCTGCTCTACGCCGTCCTGCTCCACGAGCGCCTCACGGTCGGCTGGCGGGGCCGGCGGGCCGCAATCATGGCCATCGTGGGTGTCGCCGTGCTGTTGTTCACTTTTTTCGGCGTCAACTTCCTGTTTACGGGCCACCATGGCCAGTTCACGCGTTGGTAGGAATATGGCCGATATCGTTCTCATCGGGTTGAACCACAAAACGGCGCCGGTTGAGCTTCGGGAGTGCATCGCGTTCAACCCGGAGCAGACCGCCGAAGCCTTAGACGGCCTCCATCAGCCCCCGCAGATTTCAGAGGTCATGGTGATCTCCACCTGCAACCGGGTCGAGGTGCTGATGGTTGCCGACGACAGCGGCATTTGCGTCCCGTTGGTGAAGCGGTTTTTGGCGGACTATAATCGGGTTTCGCTGGGGGAATTTGAACCGTCTCTCTACGTCCTTCAAAACGACGAAGCCGTGCGGCACGTTTTTCGGGTTTCCGCCAGCCTCGACTCGCTGATGGTCGGAGAGCCGCAGATTCTCGGTCAGATCAAGGAAGCCTATCGGCGGGCCACGCGCAAAAAAACCGCCGGCGTGATCTTAAACAGGCTCCTGCACCGTTCTTTTTCCGTGGCCAAGCGGGTGCGAAGCGAGACCGGGATCGGCGACCATGCCGTCTCCATCAGCTATGCCGCCATCGCGCTGGGGCGTAAAATTTTCGGCACCCTGGAAGGAAAGAAGGGGCTGTTGCTGGGCGCCGGTGAGATGGCGGAGCTGGCCGTTGAACACCTGATCCGCCACCGGGTCGGGCAGGTCCTTGTGGCCAACCGCACCTTCGAGCGGGGGATGGCGCTGGCCGAACGATTCGGGGGACGGGCCCTGCGGTTCGAGGAGATCGGCGACTGTCTGAAGGAAGCCGACATCATCATCAGCTCCACCGGCGCTTCGGATTACGTGGTGACCCGGGACATGGTCAAGGCGGTCATGCGCAGCCGAAGAAATCGTCCCTTGTTTTTCATCGACATCGCCGTTCCCCGGGACATCGATCCGGCCATCAACCGTCTGACCAATGCCTATGTCTACGATATCGACGACTTGAAGGGAATCATCGAGGAAAACATCGAGGATCGGCAGCGAGAAGCGGTTGCCGGTGAGCGGATCGTAGACGAGGCGGTTATCCGCTTCCGCCAATGGCGCGAAAGCCTGGATGTGGTGCCCACCATCGTGGCGCTTCGAAAAAAAATGGAAGGAATCGTTACCGAAGAGATCGAACGGACCGTGGGCGGGCTGAATCATCTTTCCGACAACGACCGGGCCGCCTTCGAGCGGATGATTCCGTCGCTGGTCAACAAGATGCTTCATGACCCTACCCTCTTTTTGAAGGGAGACGGCTGCCATGGCGACCGCGCCGTATACCTCGATATGACGCGAAAGCTGTTCAGGCTCGACGAGTAACTGCGCTGCGCGCAGTTGCAAGTAAAGGCAACTTTTTCCTATAGGTTTCGGATAGGAGGGAAACATCATGAAGACGGCATTTCTTTTTCCAGGGCAGGGTTCTCAGGTCGTGGGCATGGGGCAGGACTTTCACCAGGAGTTTGATTTCGTGCGGGATGTTTTCGACATGGCCGAAGAGGTCTGCCGCCTTCCCCTTACCCGACTGTGTTTCAAGGGACCTATCGAGGAATTGACGCAAACCGTTCATTTGCAGCCGGCGATCACGGCGGTGAATTTATCGATCCTGGCGGCCTTGCAGCGGGAGTCATCTTCGCCGCAATTCACCGCCGGACACAGCCTGGGCGAATACAGCGCGCTGGCCACGGCGCAGGTGGTGTCCTTTGAAGACGCCTTTCGCCTGGTCTTTCAAAGAGGGGCGTTGATGCACAGAGAATCGTTGAAACACCGGGGGGCCATGTCCGCTGTGGTCGGCCTTTCCATGGAGGCCGTGGAGGACATTGTCTCCGAGGTGGGTACCGGAGTGTCGGTGGCCAATCACAATGCGGCAGAACAGATCGTCATCACCGGCGTCCCGACAGCGGTAGAAAAGGCTTCGAACCTGGCCGTGGAAAAGGGGGGGCGGGCCATTTCACTCAAGGTCAGCGGCGCCTGGCACAGCGAGCTGATCCGCGGCGCTGAAGAAGAATTCCAGGCGTTTGTGGAAACGATCCCGTTTTCGCCGCCGCAGCTGCCCGTCATTCACAACGTCTCGGCCTCCGAATGCGAACGGCCCGAGGAGATCAAATCGCTGATGGTTAGACAGCTTTGCAGTCCGGTGAGATGGTACGATTCGATCGTGAAGATGATCGATGAGGGGGTCGGCAGCTTCGTGGAGGTCGGACCCGGCCGAGTATTGAGCGGGCTCGTGAAAAAGATTTTACCCTCGGGCACCGAGGCGCGGTTTGTCTCTATTAATAGCTTGAAAACATTTGAAAAATATGTTCAACAGCCGGGGTGAACCCGGCTTCCGGCGATTGGACTTAGATCTTTACATCATTTTTTGTTTGTATTATACGGAGGATTTTATAAGTTAGGAGCAACATCGACCCTCTGATAGGATCCGACATGAAACAGAAAGATATCGATTACTTCAGAGATCTGCTGAACCAGCGCCTAAAAGACCTGCTGAACCAGGCCGATGATACGGTGTCGGGAATGACGGACCAGCGTGAGAATTTTCCGGACCCGACCGACCGGGCCTCCCTGGAAGCGGATCGCAACTTCATGCTCCGCATCCGGGACCGGGAGAACAAACTGATCAAAAAGATCAAAAAAGCGCTGGACCGGATCGAAAACGGAACCTTCGGCATCTGCGAAATCTGCGGAGAAGAGATCTCCAACGAACGCCTCAAGGCCCGGCCGGTGACCACTCAGTGCATCGACTGCAAAACCAAAGAGGAGGCAAAAGAAAAGGCCCTTGGACTCTGACCGCCCTTCGGGTGGCGTCGACCTTCACGTTCACTCGACCGCTTCAGACGGAACCTTTTCCCCTCCAGAAATTCTTCGGATGGCCCAAGAGGCGGGCCTGGCTGCCCTCGCCATCACCGACCACGACACACTGGACGGCGCCAAGCAGGCCCTGATCGAAGGAATCCCCCCGGAGCTTTCCTTTCTGACCGGGGTGGAGGTCAGCGCCGCGCCCCCCGCGGGGTTTTCGATCACCGGCAGCCTTCACATCCTCGGCTACGGGATCGACCTGGAAGATCCCGAACTGAATCTTGCCCTGAAGACTCTGCAGGACGCCCGGCGCCGCCGGAACCCGCAAATCCTCGAACGGCTCCGATCCCTGGGAATGACGATCAAAGATGAAGACCTCGTCCGCACATCCGGCAACGGCCAGGTCGGAAGACCCCACATCGCCCGGGAAATGGTCCGCAGCGGATATGCCGCCTCCATCGACGACGCCTTCGACCGTTTTCTTGATTTCGGCAAGCCGGCCTACGTCGATAAATACCGGATTCCCTTTCAGGAAGCCATCGAAAGGATTCTGGCTGCGGGAGGGGTCCCGGTGCTGGCCCATCCGTTTCTCAGCCGGTCTCTCGACCAAGAGGGGCTCAGGCGCCTGGTTGCCCATTTGGTGGGAGCTGGGCTTGGCGGAATTGAAGTCTACTATCCCGGTCACAGTCCGGTCCAAGTCGAGCAGGCGCTTTTGCTGGCCGAGGAAAACCGCCTGCTGATCACCGGAGGCACCGATTTTCACGGCGATATCACCCCTGAAATCAAAATCGGCGTGGGTCGGGGTCAGATGTTCGTTCCTTTTTCCGTCTACGAGTCGCTGGTGGCGGCCCTTTTTCGTCACCGGACGTCCTCTTTTGGCGGCCCGGCCCCGGAGGATCTGGAATCTCGCCTCGGCTATCGCTTTGCCGATCGCCGCCTTCTTGACGAATCGCTCAACCACAGCTCTTACATCCACGAGCACGCCGAGCTGAAGATGAACAACAACGAGCGCCTCGAATTTCTCGGCGACGCCGTGCTGAATCTGGTGGCGGGCCATCTGCTCATGACCCGGTTTTCCGACGTTCCTGAAGGAGACCTCTCACGGATGCGGGCAACCCTTGTCAACGAGTCCCAGGTTGCCCGGCTGGCCCGGCGTTTTGACCTTGGAAAGTTCATCCGTCTTGGAAGGGGAGAGGCGCTTTCCGGCGGAGAGCAAAAACGGTCGATTTTGGCTGATGCCTATGAGGCTCTCATCGCCGCCGTTTACCTCGACGGAGGATACAGCGAAGCGTTTCGAATTCTAAAAGCCCACCTGGACCCGATTCTGGAGGACATGGCCGCGCCGGCGTCCGACTTCGACTACAAAAGCCGGCTTCAGGAAGCCGTGCAGGGAACCTATGGCGAAGTCCCGGCGTACCGTTTGGTTGCCGAAAATGGGCCCGACCACGACAAGGTCTTTACTGTAGAAGTCTGCGTCGCCGAACGCTGTGAACAAGGAACTGGAAAGAGCAAAAAAATGGCCGAACAGGATGCCGCTCGAAAGGCGTTGAAGAGTATCGTTCCCCGCCGGGAGCCGGAGGGATGACCGCCCGGGCTGCCGCCGGCAGGCCTTTGGTGGTGCCGGTATTTCTTCCCCATGCCGGCTGCCCCCATCGCTGCGTTTTTTGCAACCAATCGGCCATCACCGGCGCTGAATCCCTTTCGGCCCGTCCGGATCCGGACCGGATTGCCCGGCAGATCGAATCTTTTCTGGCCGCTTCCCGCCCTCGACCCCTCGTTCACATCGCCTTTTACGGCGGCAACTTTCTCGGCCAGACGCCGCAAACCGTCCAAGAATTGCTTGGGCTGGCCGGCGCGTATGTTTCAGGGGGAAAAGCCGACGGCATCCGTTTTTCCACCCGCCCCGACACCGTTGAAAAACAGAATCTGGACGCAGTGGCGCCGTTTCCAGTCGATACCGTGGAGATCGGGGCCCAGTCGCTCGATGATCGGGTCCTTATAAGATCCCGGCGGGGCCACTCGGCATCGGACACCGCTGCCGCCGTGGGCCTTCTGAAATCCCGCGGCTACCGGGTCGGGCTGCAGTTGATGATCGGACTGCCGGGCCAGAGCAAGGACTCCGCCCTGGCCAGTGCCGCCCAGGCCGCCGCCCTCGCTCCGGACTTTGTCCGCATTTACCCGGCGCTGGTCCTTGCCGGAAGCCCCCTTGCCCGGTGGTACCGCCGGGGACGATACCGTCCCCTTCGGCTGAAGACGGCTGTGTCGCTTACCGCCCAAATGGTGGGCATTTTTTCAGAGCAGTGCATCCCGGTGGTAAGAATGGGACTTCAGGCCACCGAGGATATACGCCCTGGCAGCCAGGTCCTTGACGGACCCTGCCACCCGGCCTTCGGGGAACTGGTCCGCTCCGCTGTTTGGCTTCAGCAGTTGCAAGACGCGCTTCTCGATACGGGAGAAAATGGCAGGCTGCGGATCTGGGTCCACCCAAGAACCGAATCCCAGGTCCGCGGACAAAACAACCAAAATATCGCTCTCCTGAAAAAGCGCTACTCATTGCAGACGATATCGGTAATCAAGGAAAACAGCCTCGACCCGGAAACGGTCCGGATCGAGGCCGGTGAAAAGCTTCGACGGGTCTTGCGCTGCGGCCCGGTGAAAAAACGTTCTCCCTGATCTTTGCCGGTGAATTTTTAGGCGGGATCGGGTCAAGCTGCGCAATAGAGAAGCGTGCCTATTCGCCCCTCTCTGAGGGAAGCCGGACCACCAGCACCGGAATCCGCGAGCGGCGAACCACCCGACGGGCCGTGCTGCCGATCATGGCATCGGCCAAAGAGCCTTCCCCGTGGGTGCCCATCACGATCAGGTCGCAGCCGTTTTCCACCGACTGCTGCAGGATCTGCTCCACCGGATTTCCCCGCACGACCATGATCCCGTCGGTCCGAAAGGAGACTTGTTCCGGATTCTCGATGGCGTCCTTGGCAAACCGGTCGAGCACATCACCGATCAGCGTCCGGTGGGACACTTTTCCGATGAGTGCGGAGCGGGCTTCGTCCTCGTTGCGCTTCTTGATCTCCTCCCACTGCTCGGCCCGGACATACCCGACGATTTTTTCCTCCAGGCTCGGATGCTCATCGATCACATGGACGATGATCAGCCCGGCGTCGTAGCGGGACGCGAGGTCGGCGGCAAAGGAAAACGCCGGCTTCGCGTTTTCCGACAGGTCCGTGGCATACAGGATCCTTCTGATTTTCACCTTTGGCAGAATCATCTTTCGCCCTTCTTTCTTCCGCTCGGTTGGAGCGGATCGGCCTTATGCCGCCGCACGTTTGCCGAAAAGACGGCCCAGGGGCTTGATCCAGTAGCCGGACAGGATCCATGCATAAATGAACGTTCCGATCGTGATCAGCACGAAGGCCTTGATGATGTCGGTGGCGGTTCCGTCCAGGGAGAAGCCGGGCACGTAGCCGAATAAAAACGGCCCCATATAGAGGAACTTGGCAAACTTGAACGCCGTAAAGGCGGTCCGCCACATATTCGCCTTGGCGATGGTGGCTCCGGCAAAAGCCGCGATACAGACCGGCGGGGTGATGTTCGAGTCCTGGGACAGCCAGTAGACGATCATGTGGGCGGCAATCTCGTTGACGCCGAGATGGGTCAGCGCCGGCACGGCCACCACGGCCGTGATCAGGTAGGCGGCGGTCACCGGCACGCCCATGCCGAGAATCAGCGAGGCAAAGGCGATGAGAAAGATCGTTGCCACCAGCCGGAAATCGAGTCCCCATAAATAGGCATCTGAGGCCAGCTCGATGATGATGTCGGCAAAGGTGAGCACCAGGCCGCTGAAGCTGAGCACGCCGATGATGATGCCGATCACGCCCACGGTGGCGCCGATCTTCAGGCTGTTTTCGGTCCCGGCCCGGGCGGCCGTCACAAACCGCTTGAGCCCCTCCCAGGATTCTTTCCGGAACCGCCAGTAGATGAACGAAGCGATCAGGATGCCGGGGATCACCGAGTACTTGTGATGCACCTTGAACCAGTCTCCGACCATGATCGGCAGCACCAGGGCGGCCATGGTCACGTCCATCCGGGTCTCGGGCCGCGCCCAGCTGATGATCAGGCAGGTGATGATGCCGAGGATCGCCGCGTAGGCGGGCGAATACCACAAGAGCATGAAAACGGTAATCACCACCAGGGGCAAGATATAGTACCATTCGTACCGCAGAATTTCCCAGGCGCTTTTGTGAAACTTTTCCCCCACGACATTGTGCATCTTCGCCTCGTAGTGGACCATGACAAAGACGCTGAAAAAATACATAATCGCCGGAAAGATTGCCACCAGCATGATCCGGCTGTAGGGCACGCCGGTCAGCTCGGCCATGATGAATCCGCCGGCGCCCATGATCGGCGGCATGAACATCCCGCCGATGGAGGCGGCCGGTTCGATGCCGCCGGCCACGTGGGGCCTGAACCCGGCCCTTTTCATCATGGGAATCGTAAATGTCCCGGTGGACACCGTGTTGGCGATGGCGCTGCCGGAGATCGACCCGAACAGGCCCGAAGCAATGACCGACACCTTGGCCGGACCTCCGATTTTGTGGCCCACGGCCGCCAGGGGAAAGTCGATGAAAAACCGCTGGGCCCCGCAGGCCTCCAGGAACGCTCCGAACAGGACAAACAGGATCACGTAGGTGGCCAGCACGTTGGCCATGATTCCGAACACGCCGTCGCTTTTATAGAAGATACTGGTGCACATCTCCGAAAACGGCGCCCCGGCATGGGAAATAAGGTCCGGCGCCTTGTAGCCATATACCCCATAGATGAGCATCACGACACCGATGACCACAAACACGCTTCCCACCACCCGGCGGGCCAGCTCGATGCCGATGAGCACGCCGATCATGGCCACCCACATGTCGAAGGGCGTTTCTGCGCCCGTGCGGTAGTTGATCACCTCGAAGTTGAGGATCCAGTAGCCGACGGTGAAAATGGAAGCGGCAATCAGAATGTAGTCGACCACCCGCATGATCGGATGCTTCGACTTGTAAACCAGGAAGATCAACACGTAGGTGATGATGACGTAGATGCCCCGGTGGTACTGGGTCGAGGTCGGCTCGATGACCGCCGCATAGGAATAGAAGAGGACGAGAGCGACGGCCAGCACATCGAAAATGACTTTTTCAACCTTGTGAAGTTTGTTGTACACGGCGGACCTGCCTGGGTTCTGCCGCGCCGGACCGCTTGTGCTCGCCGGTCCTGCAGCGACCGTTGAAAGGGAAGACAGGGGCCGAGTTGGCTTCTCGGCCCCTGCCCGACATGGCTGGCAAAAGGATGACCCTTTCGGCCCCCTGCCGGCGGCATTGTCCCGCAGACGGAACCCGCCGCAATAAGATATGGAAATCCACCGTCAGGCGACGGCTGAATTAGAGCTGGCCCTTTTCCTTCCAGAACTTTTCGGCACCCGGATGAAACGGGGTCACGACGCCGTTGGTGCCGGTCTCGATGGCCATCTCCTTGAAGGTTTTTTTCTGTCCCACCATGTGCTTCAAACCTTCGGGGGTATAGATGGTCGACAGCATGTCATAGACCAGCTCAGCCGGGGTTTCCCCGGACGCCACCCACAGGGCCGAATCCTGGAAAGACGGAGTTCTCGTATCGACGCCGCGGTATGTACCGGCGGGGATGGCCAGCTTGGAAAAATACGGATACTTTTTATAAAAGCCGCTCTCTTCGGCATCTTGACCCAGATTGACCAGCGCGATGTCGTTGGTCTGGGCCGCCATGATCACCGCGCCGCTGGGAAAGGCGGTAAACAGCCAGAAGGCGTCGAGCTGGTTGTTGCCGAAGGCCTGGGCCGCATCGTTGTAGCCCATGGCGTTTCGCTCGATCTTGTCCCAGACGCCCATATGGGTGAAGAACAGTTCACAGTTGGCAAACGCCCCGGAGCCGGCGTTGCCGACGCCGACTTTCTTGCCCACCAGATCTTTGGTGCTTTTGATCCCGCTGTTTGCCGGTACCACGAGCTGTGCCGGCGCCCCGTATAGGTAGGAGACTGCATACACGTTCTCATACTTGT
Organism: Desulfobacterales bacterium; assembly: GCA_021737185.1. GTDB lineage: Bacteria > Desulfobacterota > Desulfobacteria > Desulfobacterales > CAFBRK01 > JAIPEL01. Next base: position 14,902 of record JAIPEL010000011.1, read on the forward strand.
TGGGGTCGTTTTTCATCTTGCCGTTTCTGCCCAGCCAGACGTGGCCGGAATAGACGACGCCGAACTGCTGCCGGTTGGCATTGACCTTCCGCAGGTTTTCCACCGAGCCCGCCGAGGCCTGGGCCTGGACGTTGTAGTCGCTCAGGGCCTTGACCGGCTTATAGACCTGTACAGCGTTGGCCACCACCTGGAAGGTGCCGCCGGCCGGACCACCGCCGAAGACGATCCGCTGTTTGGCGTACGATTCAACCGAAAACACCAGGGTCAGGGAAACCGCCAGACAGACGGCGATCAAAACGGGAAAGAGCTTCATTCTCCTCATGGACCTCTCCTTTGTTGAACGTTTCCGTGGTTTGTGGCCGCCAGCGTCAACATGGCGCCGTCGGCCGTCTCCATCCGGCTTGGGCGCAGACAGAGCCAATGCATTGGATAATGGATACCCATAACGCGGCTTCCGGTCAATTCGACGATTTCTGATTTTGCTGTCAGAAAAATTCTTACAGGCCGACGGAAAACTGTCGGCCTGTAAGAATTTTTAGTTGAATAACCAAGAAAAATGTGTCGTCAGGGCCGCCGGAGATTTCACTTGCAGGATATAAATAGAGACCTCAGGGCTCGATCAAGCGGTTTTGCATGGCAAAGCGGGAAAGCTCGGCGTTGTTTCTGAGGTTGAGCTTTTTCAGGATTCGAAAACGGTAGGTGTCGACGGTTTTGATGCTGATGCCGTAAGCGTCTGCAATCTCCCGGTTCGTATCTCCGTGTGCCAGACGACGGAGCACCTGCAGCTCCCGGGTGGAGAGCATGTCCAGGGGGGAGCCGCCCTTGCTTCCCCGGGCCAGGCGCAGGGCCAGGACTTCGGCCGCCGCTGCGGTCAGGTAGCGGGAGCCTGCATGCACCTTTCGAATGGCGATCACCAGCTGCTCCGGCGCCGATCGCTTGGTCAGATACCCCATGGCCCCGGCTTCAAAAGCCCGAACGAGATATTGCTCCTCCTCGTGCATGGTCAGCACCAAAATCGGCAGGTCCTCGTAAAGGGAAAGCAGGTGGCTGATCACCTCCAGGCCGTCCAGGCCGGGCATGGATATGTCGATCACCGCGACATCGGGCCGGTGGGTCCGCGCTTTGGCAATGGCTTCTCTACCGTCGGCCGCCTCGGCCACCACGGTCATGTCCTCGCTTTCTTCCACGATGCGGCGAAGGCCGTCCCGGACGATGCTGTGATCGTCGGCCAGAAGCACGCGGATCATGGCAGGTGTCCTTTTAGGGGAACGCGGAATTCGACCCGGGTGCCGACCCCGATCCGGGACGCCACTTCGATGGAGCCCCCCACCAAAGAGGCCCGCTCCCGCATCCCGGCCACCCCCAGCGCCTCGGTTTCGTTCAGCACCGCCGTGTCGAAGCCGCCCCCGTCGTCTGCCACCGAAAGAAGAAGCTTTCCGTTTTCAGCGGCCAATGATAAATGGACGCGGCTGGCACCGGCGTGCCGGGCCACGTTGGTCAGGGCCTCCTGTGCAATTCGGTAGGCGGCGGTGGCCAGGCTGTCGGTGACAGCCGGCACATCGATGGGCTCGAAGGTGCAGGAGATTTCGGTGCGGCGCTCGAAATCCCCCGCGTACCAGTCCAGCGCATCGACCAGTCCGAGGGTGTCCAGCACCCCCGGCCGCAACCGGATGGCGATCCCCCGGACCTCTTCGATGGTCTTGTCAATGAGATCGCACATGGTCAACGCTCTTTGGGCGCCCTCGGGATCGGCTTCTTTCAGGTGCTTCCGCATCCATACCGAATCCATGCGAAGCGCCGTCAGCACCTGCCCCAATTCGTCGTGAAGTTCCCGGGCGATGGCCGTCCGCTCCTTTTCCTGGCTGGCCATGATGCCCGCCGAAAGCCGCCTCAACTGGTCCTGGGCCTTTTTCACCGCCGTAACGTCGGTGGCGATGCCGCAGACGCCGATCGGGGCGCCGTTTTCGTCGTAAATGGGAAACTTGACCGACAGGTAGGTGTGTACGCCGTCTTCCTGAACGATCTGCTCCTGAACCTGAAGCGATCGCCCTTCTTCGAGCACCTGGCGGTCGTTCTTCTGAAACTGTCCGGCCACCGAGGCGGGAAGCAGCTCTTCGTCGGTCCTGCCCATGACATCCTGGCCGGATAGATGAAACAACTCCACGAACCTGGAGTTGACCAGGGAATATCGGCCCCGGCGATCCTTGATATAGACCACTGCGGGCGTATAGCGCAGGATGCTGGAAATCTCTTGGGTGCGCTTGCGGACCTGACCCTCCAGGTCTTTGGAATACCGGCTGAGGGTCTCCTTGGCTTTGCGCAGTGCTTCTTCGGCCTTTTTTCGCTCCGTGACATCGATGGAGACGGCCAGGGTCCGAACGATGCTGCCGGCCGCATCCCGATCCGTGATGGCAGACAGGAGGACATCGACGATGTCGCCGTTCTTTTTCACGAAACGATAGGGCACCTCCTTGCAGAATCCGGTCTGGAAAAATGCGGGAAAGACCTTGTCCTGGGCGAACCGGCGAGAATCCTCCGTAAAAAAATCGGTGAGCTTCCGGCCGATGGCTTCGTGCCGTTCATAGCCCATGATCTCCACCCAGTAGTCGCTGACGCTGAGCAGCCGCCCCTCCGGGTCGATGGAATGAAGCATGGCCGGGGTGTGATGGTACAGCGAACGGTAGCGCGTTTCACTCTCGCGAAGCGCCTTTTCGGCCATGCGGCGTTGGTACAGCTCGCGGCTCGCCTTCCGGTAGAGCATCATCACAAAAAAACCCACCAGGAAGCAGAGCGTGAGGACGATCGGACCGATCATCTTGAGCAGCGGGTCGGACATGAACTGACCGGCGGCCGTCCCTTTGTTTTGCAGGTGAATCAACCGCCAGCCCGGATAATTGTCGATTTCGGCCTGATGAACGACATATTGATTCCCGCTGTCGTCATTTGCGCTGGCCGAATCCGAAAACCGGAGCCCGGCCCACTCCCAGGGTCCGCCGCCGAATTGGCGGGACCGGGCGATCTTTGCCCGCTGCTCGGCCGAAAGCGGCTGGATCGACCGAAAAAGCCAGTCTTTTCGGTTCGAAATAAAAATGATGCCGTGGGGATCGGCCACCAGGACGGTTTCGTTGTCGGAGAAACCCATCTCCATTTCGATCTGGTCGATGGAGGATTTGATCACGGCCAGACCGATGGGGGTGTCTTCTCCGCTTTCGAAGATCGGAAAGCTGAAATAGGCCCCTCTTTTGCGTGAAGTGACCCCCAGCGCCAGGTAGGTCGACGGCGCGCTGTGCATGGCCATCTGGAAGTAGGGACGAAAGGCGTAATTCTTCCCGATGAAGCTGTCCGGGGCATTCCGATTGCTGGAAGCCACGGTCACCCCTCGATGGTTGATGAGATAACAGACATCGGCATCCATCGACTCTTTGAACAGATCGAGGACGGCGTTGGCCTGATCCAACGCCTCGGGTCCGGGCCGGACCAGCATTCCCAGCAGTTCGTTCATCCTGGAAAGGGCGCGGACCGGACGGATGTTCTGCGAAAGCCTGGCGGAAAGATTCTTCCGGATCAGCTCCACCCGGGTGACCACCCGGCGGTCGGCTCTTTTTTTGTCCGCCTCACGCAGCGCGGAATAATATAGATATCCGCCCAGTGAGGCGGAGAGAAACGCCAGAAGGGAAAGCACCAGCAAAATGGTCCGAAGCTTCATCGTATCGGTATCCTATTTTATCCAAATATGATACACGGGCATGGAATCCGGAAGCAAGAAGCAAAAGGGAGCTTTACCATGCACCGATGTCTTCGAAAATGGCTCTGGCTCATGACGGCTGTCGGCCTGACCATGATCGTTTCCCTGCACCGCGCCGAAGCGGTCCGAATCGGCGTTCTGCTTCCCCTGAGCGGTCCGATGGCTCCTGCAGGAGAAGCTGCCCGAACCGGTTTTGACATGGCGGCGGCATCGGAAGGGTTTGCCGCTCCGGGAGCAAGCCTGCATGCGGCCGATACCGCCGGGTCTTCCGAGGGCGGACGGGCGGCGACGATGCGGCTGATCCGAGAAAAACAGGTAGACGTGTTGGTCGGCTGCCTGACAAGCCCTGCCGCCTGGTCGGCCGCGGCGGTTGCCGAAGCCGCCGGCGTGCCGCTTTTGATCAGCGGCGCCGGCTCCACGGCAATTACCGAGCCCCCGTATCGGTTTGTCTTTCGCCTGAACCCTCCGGTCGAAGAAAAGTATGCCGCCCTGGCCTCCTTTATGGACCGGTATTTACCGGCCAGTCGTTCCGCAGCCGTGCTCTGCGAATCTCTTCCCCCGGCCGAAGCCCTTTCCGAACAGTGGTTGGCCCAGGCGGCAGCCCTTGACCTCGACCCGCTGTTTCGCGTCCGATTTGCGCCGGGCCGGATCGACTACCGACCCGAACTGGCCAAGGTGCGGGTCAAGAAACCGGCTCTCCTCGTACTGATTGCCGCGCCGGCCGACGCTGCCCTGATGATGCGCCAGCGCCGGCACATGCACCTGGCTCCCAAACTGATTCTGGGTGAGGCACCGGGGGTGGCCCGGCCCGAGTTCGCCGAGACTGCCGGCGGCGCCGGTGAGCCTCTGTGCGCCTTGGTGCCGTGGGCGGCTTCGGCCTCTTTTCCCGGTGCCCGGCGATTCAGCCGGGCCTATTTTGAGCGGTACGGCCGGTTTCCCGGCCATCACGAAGCGCTTGCATTTGCAGCACTGAACGTCGTGGCCGACGCTGTTTCCCGGTCCCGTCCGACGAGCAAAGGGGCCATTCGAAACGCGATGGCCAAAACGGATCTTTCTACGATCTGCGGCGTTGTCCGATTCAACGAGAAGGGCGCCCGGCCGGGTCAAAATCGAGCGCCGTGGCTATTGGTGCAGTGGCAGTCAGGCCGCCTTGAAACCGTCTGGCCCCAGAATCGAGCCAGCGCCTCTCCGATTTTTCCCTAAGCACATGTGGTCGTAGTTATGGTGACAATGGTTTCACCGCCGAGGCACGGAGGCCGCAGAGGATGCGCAGATGAAGATATATAAGATCTTCTCTGCGCCCTCTGTGCCTCGGCGGTGAGTGTTCTTTGGTCTGGGATCCGTCACCGAAACTATACCCTTGAGCACTTGGTCCTAAGGGCTTTCGCTACATCAACGATTTGAAAAACTGGTCCGGCTCGGAAATGGTGTCCGGTTTGGCAGTCCGTTCGGTGGGGACGGTTCCTTCCTTGAAACATTCGAAGATCGTCTTTTCCGATTCGGAGATCGGAAGCAGGCCGGTTTTCGCATCGATCTTGGCGAAAACAACCCCTTCCGGGGCCTCGAACACCTGAACCGGCGTGCCCTCCAGTATGCGCTTCATAAAGGCGAGCCAGATCGGGCTGGCAGCCCGGGAGCCGGTCTCTCCCTCACCCAGGGAGCGTTCCTCGTCAAACCCCACCCAGGTACCGGTGATATAGCGGGGTGTATACCCCATGAACCATGCGTCGAAAAGGTTGTTGGTGGTTCCGGTCTTTCCGGCGGCCGGTCGGTTCAACGCCTTGACCCGCTGCCCGGTTCCATGCTGAACCACCCCTTCCAGTAGGTGGGTCATGATGTAGGCCGTGCTTGGATCGACCACCTTTTCCTGGAACGGCTTGGCCTCTTCGATTACATTTCCGTCCCGATCGAGGATCTTTCGGACAAAGACCGGCTCGATCCGGTAGCCATGGTTGGCAAAGACCGAGTAAACGTTGGTCAGCTCCAGCAGCGAAACCCCGGAGGAGCCCAGGGCAATGGACAGGTCCCGGCTCAATGTGGAGGTAATTCCCAGCTTCCGGGCGTAGTCGATCAGGTAGTCGATGCCGATATCCTGCAAAATCTTGATGGTGATCACGTTTCGCGACTTGGCCAGGGCTTCGCGCAGCAGTGTGGGGCCGTGAAATCGTTCTTTGTAGTTTTTCGGCTTCCAGGTAAAGTCCCGTTCGATGTCCTCGAAAACAATGGGCGAGTCGACAATGACGGTAGCCGGCGTATATCCCTTGTCGAGGGCCGCGGCATAGATGATCGGCTTGAATGCCGAACCGGGTTGTCGCCGGGACTGCACGGCCCGGTTGAATTGGGTTTCTTCAAAATTCCTTCCCCCGACCATGGCCTTGACTTCACCGGTGGCGGCCTCGATGCACAGCAGCGCTGCCTGGACGATCGGCTCCTGCTCCAAGGAAAGCTCCCAGTATCCCGTCTCCTCGCTGCGCCCTTTCAGCCGTACCTCGATGACGTCTCCCACCCGGAGCACCTGGCTGGGGCGATGGATCCGGACCGCGTAGTAAGGCACATCCGGGTCCGGTTTTCTCGCCCAGCGCATGTCCTCCAGGGCAATGAAGCCGAGGCCCGCGTCGATGCGGACCTGGACCTTTTCTTCGACGTCGTCGACCTTGGTGACCACTCCCCGGACGATCCGGTCGGATTCGGGCGGCGCTTTTTCCGATTCCAACTGAAGCTCGGAGATAAACGACTCGATTTCTTCCGGGTGGACGCGCATCAACGGCCCCCGGTAGCCCTGGCGCTTGTCCAGGGCCCGAAGGCCCGATTCGGTTTCCTGGCGGGCGATTTTCTGCATCTCGACATCGACGGCCGTGTGAATCTGGAGGCCGCCGGTGTAAAGCGCCTCGGGGCCGTAGCGCTCTTCGATCTGCCTTCGCACATGCTCGGTATAAGACGGCACTTCGTCCAGGTACCAGTTCTTCCGGCCGCGAATGTCCAGCTCGACGGCGATCGCCTCTTCGACGCTCTTTTTGTCGATGTATCCTTCGGTTTCCATCCGGTTGAGCACATAGATCTGCCGTTCTTTGGCCAGCCTCGGTTTCCGAAACGGAGAATAGCGGCTCGGCGCCTGGGGAAGCCCGGCGAGCATCGCCGATTCGGCGAGGTTGAGGTCGGAGACGTCCTTTCCGAAGTAATTCTCGGCGGCGGCGGCCACGCCATAGGCGCCGTGTCCGAGGTAGATCTGGTTCAGATACAGGAACAGGATCTCCTCTTTGGAGAAGGCCTTATCGATGCGGTAGGCCAGGATCGCCTCTTTGATCTTTCGCTGATAGCTTCGCTCCGGAGTCAGCAAAAAGGACTTGGTGACCTGCTGGGTGATGGTGCTTCCTCCCTGGACGATGGTTCCCGCCTCCAGGTTCTTGAAAAACGCCCGGACGATGCTTGGAAAATCAACCCCCCCATGGGAGTAAAAACGGGCGTCTTCTGCCGCGACAAACGCCTGTACAAGCTGCTTCGGGATTTTGGAAAGGGGCACCACGATCCGGCGCTCCTTGTAAAACTCGGCGATTTTGCGTCCATCGGCGGCATGGACGGTGGTCACCACCGGCGGCCGATAATCGGCCAAAGAAGAAATCTTTGGAAGATCCTGGCTCAGGGAAATGTAGACGCCGGCCAGGGCAGCGGCGCCGGCTACGGCGACAACAACCGTCAGCCAAAGCGTCCACCTGACGATTCGACGGCCCAGCCCGCCGGGGCGGCGCTGGGTCCGCTCCTTTCGAATCTTAGACGGCGATTTTTTATCAACGGGCATAATCTTCCCCTTTTTTCCACTCAGTCCTCGGCAACATCGTTCAACCCATCTTTCGAAAAGCTATTATTTTAGTCAAATCCGGCCGGATTGTAAACGCCATTTTATCCGCCGACCTCATCGGTGTAAAACAGGCCAAGAAGGGGCCTTTCTGAAAAAGCGTTGACGATGACATCAAAGAGATGTTATTAAACTTATTTTTAATTTTAGATCGTTGTCATCGAATAAAGATGGGTGGGCGCTTTCATGGAAACTCTGGATTTTGAAAAAACGGGCGGATTGATTCCTGCGGTCGTACAGGATGCGGCTTCCGGCGAAGTCCTGATGCTGGCCTACATGAACGCAGAAGCGTGGGAAAAAACCCTTTCCACCGAAATCGCCACGTATTGGAGCCGGAGCCGAAACCAGCTCTGGGTCAAGGGGAAAACCTCGGGCAACGTTCAGCGGGTCAAGGAAATCCGCATCGACTGCGATCGGGATACCGTACTGCTGAAGGTGGATCAGATCGGCGGCGCGGCCTGCCACACCGGACATCGGTCCTGCTTTTTCCGCCGGGTCCAAAGCGATGGAACCGAAACCGTCGTCGGAGAGCCGGTGTTTGATCCCAAGGAGGTCTACAAGAAATGAGCGACATGCTGAAGCTGGGCATTCCAAAAGGAAGCCTCCAGAACGCCACCCTAGCGCTCTTTAAACGATCCGGCTGGAATATCACCGTAAACGACCGCAGCTATTTTCCCGAAATCAACGATGAAAACATCGAATGCGCCATCTGCCGCGCCCAGGAGATGTCCCGGTATGTGGAAAACGGGACCCTGGATGCCGGATTGACCGGAAAAGACTGGATCGCTGAAAACCGCTCCGATGTTCACGTTGTCTGCGATTTGGTCTATTCAAAGGTCAGCGCCAGACCGGCCCGCTGGGTGCTGGCGGTCCCCTACGACTCGCCGGCAAAGACAATCGAAGACCTGGCCGGGAAAAAGATCTCCACGGAATTGGTGGAGTTTACCCGTCGGTTTTTTGCCGACCACCGGATCAAGGTCGATGTCGAATTCTCCTGGGGGGCGACAGAGGCCAAGGTTGTCTCCGGCCTGGCCGACGCCATCGTGGAAGTCACCGAAACCGGAAGCACCATCAAAGCACATGGACTTCGGATCATTCACGAACTGATGCAGACCAACACCCAGCTCATCGTCAATCATCGGGCCTGGAAAATGCGGGACAAGCGGGAAAAGATCGAGCAGGTCGCCCTGATGCTCAACGGCGCCTTGCAGGGAGAAAAAATGGTCGGCCTGAAAATGAACGTCCCCGGTGACAGGCTCGAACAGATCATGGCGCTTCTGCCGAGCCTGAACGCGCCGACCGTAGCGAGCCTGTATCAGACCGAATGGTTCTCGGTGGAAACCGTGGTCAGCCTCCAGGCGGTCCGCGACCTGATTCCGAAGCTGATGAAAGTCGGTGCCGAGGGGATTATCGAGTATCCCCTGAACAAGGTGATCTAGAAAATTGATGGTTTCGTAAAAAGTCAGGAGAAGGTGCCGTGACCACAGAACGCATTCGAGGAATCACTTCCTTTATCGTGATGGACGTATTGGAAAAAGCGCACGAAATGGAGCGCCGGGGGGTGAACATCGTTCATCTTGAAGTCGGAGAGCCCGATTTTGACACCCCGGCCTGTATCAAGGCAGCGGCCTGCCAGGCCTTGGAAAATGGTCATACCCACTACACCCACAGCCTCGGCATGCTCGAACTGCGGGAGGCGATCTGCGAATATTATCATGACACCTACGGCGTGTCGGTCGATCCCGGACAGGTCGTGGTCGGTTCCGGCACCTCCCCGGTCATGTTCGTTTTGTTCGCAGCCCTGATTGAAAGCGGCGAGGAGGTGATCATCTCCGATCCCCACTATGCCTGCTATCCGAATTTCATCAAGTTCATGACGGGCGTTCCGGTCAACGTCCCGGTTTACGAAGAAGACGGGTTTCAGTTCCGGCCGGAAGCCATCAAGAAGCGGATTACCGACCGGACCCGGGGGATTTTCATCAATTCCCCATCGAACCCGACCGGAAACCTGCTTTCGGCGCAGCGGATGAAAGAGATCGTGGATCTTTGCCCCCATGTGATTTCCGATGAAATCTACCACGGCCTCGTCTACGAGGGAAAAGAGCACTCTATTCTCGAATTTTCAGACGACGCCTTCGTACTGAACGGGTTTTCAAAGCTCTACGCGATGACAGGCCTCCGGCTTGGATATCTGATCGCCCCCCAGCGGTTTATCCGGCCGATCCAGAAAGTGATGCAGAATTTTTTCATCTCGGCAAACGCAATGGTTCAAATGGCCGGCATTGCGGCCCTCAAAGAGGCCGGCCCCGACGTGGCGAAGATGAAGGAAACCTATAATCAGCGTCGGAAATTCATGATCCGACGCCTCAAGGAACTCGGCTTCGGCATCACCGTGGAGCCCACCGGAGCGTTTTACGTGTTTGTCAACGCCAAACATTTGTCGCAGGATTCCTATCGCCTGGCCTTCGACATCCTTGAAAAGGCCCATGTGGGGGTGACGCCGGGCATCGATTTCGGCCAAAACGGCGAAGGCTACCTCCGGTTTTCCTATGCCAGCTCCATGGAAAACATCCAAGAAGGCATGGACCGGCTCGAGCGATACATAGATCAGTACTCCGGCATCGAGGCCGCCCCTCCGGCCTGAGGACGGAAAGACTGCCGCAACAGGTCCAGCCGCGCGGCGGAGCTCCGAATGAATGTTCAATCCGCTGAATTTATCAAAAGTGCGGTCAAACCCACAGAATATCCTCCCCCGCAGCTGCCGGAAATCGCCTTTGCCGGAAGGTCCAATGTGGGCAAATCCTCCCTGATCAACACCCTGGTCAACCGAAAGCGGCTGGTCAAAACCAGCAACACACCGGGACGGACCCGGCTGCTCAACTTCTTTGCAGTCAACGGCCGGATCGGCTTCGTCGATCTTCCCGGATATGGGTATGCCAAGGTCCCGAAAACGGTTCGGCAGCGGTGGGGCCCGATGGTGGAGGCGTATCTCTCGGAGCGGGGCTGTCTCCGGGGGGTCGTCCTGCTCATCGACCTCCGCCGGGATCCGGGCAGCGAAGAGATCAACCTGCTCCACTGGCTGGCCGACCGCACCTTGCCGGTCAGAATCGTTCTGACCAAGGCCGACAAGCTGTCGAAAAGCCGGCAGAAGCTCCGGCGCCAGAAAATCGCCGCTGCCCTGCGAATTTCCGCCTCGGAGCTGATCCTCTTTTCTGCCAAAACGAGGGCGGGCAGAGACGACCTGTGGCGGGAAATTTTATCCATGGCCGATGAGGCACAGCCGTGACCTCGACAACATCAGCGTTTCGCTCCGGTTTCATTGCCATTGTCGGCGCACCCAACGTCGGAAAATCGACCCTGTTGAACCGGCTGCTGGCAGAAAAAATCTCCATTACATCTAGGAAGCCGCAGACCACCCGGAACCGGATTCTCGGGGTCGTTCACCGGGAGCGATCCCAGATGATTTTCGTCGACACGCCGGGCATCCATCGGTCCGGTTCTCAACTCAATGTCCGCATCGTCGATGCGGCCCTGGCCGCCATCGGGGACGCCGATTTACTCCTGATGATCGCCGACGCCTGGTCTCCCGACCCGGATTCGGAAAATCTTTTGATCGAAAACCTCCGCGGACAGAACAGAACCGTGATCCTGGCCCTGAACAAAATCGATCGAATCGACAAGCCAAGCCTGTTGTCTCAGATCGACCGGTGGAGTCGTCGCTTCTCCTTCGAGGCGATCGTGCCGATTTCGGCGCGCATGGGCACCCAGGTCGATGTATTATTGTCCGCCATGGAAAAGGTGCTCCCTCCTGGACCGCCCCTGTTTCCCGAAGATGCCGTCACGGATGCGCCGATGCGTTTCCTCGCCGCAGAGATCGTCAGGGAAAAAGTGTTCCGCTACACCGGCGATGAAATTCCCTATGCAACGGCCGTCACCGTGGATGAGTTCAACGCGGTGAACGACCGTGCACCAGTGCGGATTTCAGCGACCATCCACGTGGAGCGAGATTCGCAAAAAGGGATTGTCATCGGAAAAAAGGGGGGCAAGCTGCGCCAAATCGGCGCCGCCGCCAGGGAAGATTTAGAAAAAATGATGGAAAAACAAGTCGTTCTGAATCTGTTCGTCAGGGTTCAGAAAAACTGGAGTCGGGATGGCCGCGCCCTTCGAAAATTCGGCTATTGATCGCGATGGTCCTTTCCTATCACCCCTGTTTTGTGGGAGATCAAAACCGCCTCTGCGCAGGACGGGCACCGAATGAAGAAGACGCGGCCGCCATGGCGGCCGCCGACGCGGTGATTCTTCCCCAAGGGTGCAGCCGTATCTTGTACCGCCTGGCCCGGCGCCTCTGCCCGCGGGTGTTTCCAAACTACGACGCACGGTTTGCCTATCCGGGGAAAACCGGCCAGGTCCGTCTGTTTCGGAAATTCAGTGCCCCCCATCCGGAAACCCGCCTCTATCCGGACACGGCCACCGTTGCGGCGTCGTGTTTGCCGCGTCCGCCCATGGCGGTTCCCTTTGTCTTTAAATTTGACTGGGGCGGCGAGGGCAAGGGCGTCTACCGGATTGAAGACCCAGACATGCTCCGTCGCCGGTTGATGCCCTCGATTTCCGAGCCGCCGTCGCCATGCCTGGTTCAGGAATATGTTCCCCACGGGCAAAAAACCCTTCGCGTCGTGGTGATCGGAACAACGACGCTTTCTTATTGGAAGGTGGTTCAGAAACCGGGGCGCTTCGGCGCCAGCCTGGCTCGCGGGGCCGTGATCAATACGCTGACCGACCCGGATCTTCAAGCAGCCGGAAAAGAGGCCGTCAGGGATTTCTGCCAAAAGTCTGGTATTGACCTCGCCGGTTTTGACCTGATTTTTCCTGAAGATTCGACTCGCGCCCTGCCGCTGTTTCTGGAAATCAATTATTTTTTCGGCAGAAGAGGGCTGGGAGGATCGGAGCGCTTCTACGAAATGCTGAAAAAGGAAATCAGAGACTGGCTGGCCCGCAAGTGTTGAACGCATTTTCCGCCGGCGTCTTTCGTGAGCAACGCCGACGAAGGAAAGCAAAAGAAAGGAAATCATGGCCAACCGAAGACGTCCGGACCTGCCGGGGCCATTTGCCGAAGACCTGGATGAAGCCGCAATCCGGCGGGAGCGTCAAAGGGCCCGGGAGCTTCGCCAAAGCCAGTGGTGGAAGCGAAAGCTGGCCAAGGGGGTGTGTTACTGGTGCGGCCGGCAGACGACCCCTTCGGCGCTGACCATGGATCACATCGTTCCGATCGCCAGAGGGGGGCGTTCGGTCAAAGGCAACGTCGTTCCGGCCTGCAAAGCCTGCAACAGCAAAAAAAAGCAGCTTCTTCCCATCGAGTGGGAGCAGTATCTGGCCTCGGTTCGCCTCGATCCCGAAGAAAACGGATAGCGGCGGCAGCCGGCCGTCCTTCCGAAAAGAGGCAGCGGCCGGTTTCGGCTTGTAAAAGCCGGACAATTTGATTAGAAATCATATCAAAATCAGGCAAGGAGGAAACCGTGAAAAAAATATTCTTTTGGATGGCCTGTGCCGTGCTGACGGTCTTTGTTGCCGGCGCCGGTGCCGAGGAAATGAAGGTCGGCTTCGTCTACGTCTCTCCTGTAGGAGATGCCGGCTGGAGCTATGCCCACGATCAGGGGCGGCTTTCCGTAGAAGCCTTAGACGGGGTCTCCACCTCTTTTGTGGAGTCCGTGCCCGAGGGACCGGATTCGGAGCGGATCATCCGGAACATGGCCCGAAAGGGGTTCGATCTGATTTTCGCCACCAGCTACGGATACATGGATTCGATGGCCAAAGTGGCCAAAGAATTTCCCGGCACGATTTTCATGCACTGTTCGGGGTTCAAGACCGCCCAGAACATGGGCAACTACTTCGGCCGGATGTATCAGGCAAGGTTCTTGGCGGGGATGACGGCGGGAGCCATGTCCCGGTCCAACACCCTGGGCTACGTTGCTGCGTTTCCGATCCCTGAAGTCATCCGGGGAATCAACGCGTTTACCCTGGGCGCCCGGGCCGTCAATCCGGAGGCCACCGTCCGGGTGGTCTGGACCAAAACCTGGTACGATCCGGCCACCGAAAAAGAGGCTGCCAAGAGCCTTCTCGACGTCGGCGCAGACGTCATCGCCCAGCACCAGGATTCACCCAGCCCCCAGGAAGCCGCACAGGAACGAGGCGCCTACTCCGTCGGATACAACTCTGACATGTCCGCCTTTGCGCCGAAGGCGCACCTGACGGCATCGATCTGGAACTGGGGACCGTTCTATGTTCGAACGGTCGAACAAGTTCGCAGCGGGACCTGGGAAAGCGGTTCCTGGTGGCCCGGGTTAAAGGAAGGCCTCGTGGACCTGGCGCCCTTCGGGCCGATGGTCCCCGAAAACCTCAAGACATTGGTCCTGGAGCGAAAATCGCGCATCGAGAACGGGCAGGCCCCGGTCTTTTCCGGACCCATCGCCGACCAGAAAGGAAACCTCCGGATCGCGGAAGGCGAAACCCCCTCAGACGAAGCGCTGCTGGGAATGACCTGGTTCGTCAAGGGCGTCATCGGATCCACCCAGTAAACGCCGTCGAGACATCGCTGAATCCTCCCACCCGCCGGCCCGGGTTTTTGGGAAACACCTTTCCGGGGCGGTCGCTTCGACATGATCGAGATGCGGTATCCAACAGTCAGCAGACGCACGGCGCCCCTGGGTTGGGGCTCCATGATGGTTGTCGCAGGGGCCATTGCCCTGTCGCTGGCGGCGGGCGCGGCCATGCTGGCAGCCCATGGAAAGGCGCCCCTGACCGGCATCTGGCTGCTCTTTTACGGAGGATTCGGATCGGGGTGGGCTTTGGAAGACTCCCTTCTCAAGGCCATCCCCATCTTTCTTTGCTCCTTGGGAGTCGGCCTTGCCTTCCGGCTCCAGGTCTGGAACATCGGCGCCGAAGGACAGTTTGCGTTGGGCGCGGTGGGCGCCGCATGGCCAGCCCTGACATTTCCTCAGCTTCCTGCAATTTTGCTGATTCCCGCCATGATGGCAGCCGCGATGATCGCAGGCGGACTCTGGGGGATGATCCCAGGGCTTTTGAAAACCCGGCTCCAGGTCAATGAGATCATCATCACCTTGATGCTCAACTACATCGGAATCCTGCTTCTGGACTACCTGTGCTACGGCCCCTGGAAAGACCCGGTCAGCTTCGGCTTTCCCATGTCCCCGACATTTTCACCCCACGCGGTGGTGGGGACCATCGGAAGCAGCCGGATCCACTGGGGCCTTTTTTTCTGCATCGGCTTCGGTGTGGCGATGTGGATTTTTCTCCGATTCACCCGTCTCGGATACGAACTGCGGGCCAGTGGAGAAAACCCCCTGGCCGCGCACTACGCCGGGCTCCCCTATCGGCGACTCGTTGTGATGGTCATGGTCGTGGGCGGCGGCCTGGCCGGATGTGCGGGTTTCCTGGAAGCCTCTGCGAATATCAACCGACTGCAGCCGAGCATCATGGTCGGCTATGGATATACGGCGATCATCGTCGCCTGGCTTGCTCGATTGAATCCGCTTCAGATCGCCGTTGCCGCCTATCTGCTCGCCGGCCTGCGGGTTGGGGTGGAGAACCTGCAGCTCGACCTGCAGGTGCCAGCGGCCTTCGGGGGCATCGTCGAGGGGTTGATTCTGCTCTCGGTGTTGGCCGGCGGGTTCTTCAACCATTATCGCCTGCGTTTCAGGAGCCGGTCATGACCGCCGACTTTTTCCTTTCCCTTTTGGCCGCCACGGTCCAGTCCGGAACGCCGATCCTCTTCGCCACCCTCGGGGAGATCATCACCGAGCGCTCCGGGGTTCTCAATCTCGGCGTAGAGGGCATCATGATGATCGGCGCATTGGCCGGCTTTCTTGTTGCCCGAGAAACCGGCCAGCCGGCAACGGGCTTTTTCATCGGCGGGGTTTGCGGAGCGCTTCTGGCCTCGATTCACGGTGGGATATGCCTTGGGCTTCAGGGAAACCAGGTCGTGTCCGGACTTGCCCTGACCATCCTAGGGTTCTCCCTTGCCGAATATCTCGGCACCCCGTTTATCGGGCAGACCGCCCCCGGATTTTTCGCCGTCCCGGTTCCGCTTCTTTCCCGGATTCCGTGGGTCGGACCGGTTTTTTTCCGTCAGGATTTGCTCGTGTATCTGTCTTATCTTCTTCCGCCGATACTCTGGTGGCTTCTATCCCACACTTCCTGGGGACTTTCTCTTAGAGCGGTCGGGGAAAATCCGGACGCCGCCAAAGCCGCCGGACTGAGCGTTGCCGGATACCGCTGGGCCGGAATCGGCCTCGGCGGGTTTTTTGTCGGTCTCGGCGGTGCCTACCTGTCGCTGGCCTACACCCACCTTTGGACGAACAATCTTTCCGCCGGAAGGGGGTGGATTGCGGTGGCGCTGGTGATCTTTGCTTTCTGGCGGCCGATGAGGGCCGTGGCCGGGGCCTACCTGTTCGGCGGGGTGATGGCCTTTCAATTGAGGCTTCAGGCCATGGGCACGAATCTTCCCTCCTCGCTGCTGCTGATGCTCCCTTATGTGCTGACCGTACTCGTACTGGTGCTGTCCATGAGAGGAAAAAAGAGGGGCGAGGCACCGGCGGCGCTGGGAATCAATTTCGAACCGCTTGATTGAAATAGGGGTTGCGCCGTTTTCGACCGGTGGCGACGCCGGACAACGATAAACATGCCATTTCCGAATGGGAGGACAGATGGGGAACAGCCATGAGCGGTACACGAAGCACTTTCCGGTCTCCTGGGAACAGCTCCACCGGGATTCGCGGGCCCTGGCCTGGCGGCTGCTGGAATTCGATTACTTCCGGGGCATCATCGCCATCACCCGGGGCGGGCTTGTGCCGGCGGCCATCATTGCAAGGGAGCTCGACGTTCGACTGGTCGATACGGTCTGTGTGTCGAGCTACGAATGGCAGGACCAGGCAGAAGAGATCGAGATCCTCAAGTCGGTGGAGGGCGACGGAGAGGGCTGGCTGATCATCGACGATCTTGTCGACACCGGCAAAACGGCCGAAGCGGTCCGCAAAATGCTCCCCAGGGGGCATTTTGCCACGGTATACGCCAAGCCGGCCGGGCGTCCCCTGGTCGACAGCTTCATCACCGAGGTGAGCCAGGACACCTGGATCCTGTTTCCCTGGGACTCAGAATCACAATTTGTGAACCCGATCGTCGGCACCCGTCATCCGAAGCCATGAACTCGCCGCCTGAAGCGATCATCCGCCTGGAAGGAATCTCCAAGTCTTTCGGGTCGATCTTCGCCAACCGAGACATCACCCTCGACATTCGGCCCGGCCGGATCAAGGCGCTGCTGGGTGAAAACGGGGCGGGGAAAAGCACCTTGATGAGCATTCTTTCCGGGCGCCTCAGACCCGACGAGGGCCGCATTCGGATCGACGGCGTGCCGTTTGCCGCTCTTTCGACCCGCCAGTCCATCGATGCGGGGATCGGCATGGTCCATCAGAATTTCATGCTGGTCGAAGCGATGACCGTCGCGGAGAACATCTATCTCGGACTCCGGCATCGACGCGTTCTTTCCCGCGCGCAGATGGCCGAACGGGTTCGGTCCTTGGCCGAGCAGTATGGACTTTATGTCGACCCGGAGGCGCGGATCGACTCTTTGTCCATGGGAGAACGACAACGGGTGGAAATCCTCAAGCTGCTGATCCGGGAGAGCCGTGTCCTGATTTTCGACGAGCCTACCGCGGTACTGACCCCCCAGGAAATTGATCAGCTGGTTTCAGCCATGCGGCAAATGGCCGCCCAGGGAAAAGCCATCGTTTTTATCAGCCATAAGCTGGGCGAGGTGATGACCATTGCCGATGAAATCGCCATTCTCCGGAAGGGTGCCGTGGTCGCCGAAATGCCTGCCGCCGCCGTCCAATCCACGGCTGCGCTGGCCCGCCGCATGGTCGGGCGGGAGGTGTTGCTGCGGGTGGAGAAACCGGCCGTGGAGCCCAAACAGGTGGTCTTGCGCATCGAAACGCTCAGCGACGAGGTTCTCGATCGAATCTCGTTTTCCCTCAGGCAAGGGGAAATTCTTTCTTTGGTGGGGGTCGCCGGAAACGGCCAGAAAAGACTCGTGGAGATCGTCTGCGGGCTTCGCGCTCCGGGCGCCGGCAAAGTGACACTTCTGGGCAGAGACTGGGGGGCCTTTTTTGCAGCGCGGCGATGGGAGGGGGCTTTAAGCTATATTCCTGAAGACCGCCAGCGACTGGCGACCTGCGCCAATCTCGATTTGACGGACAATTTTCTACTGACCACCCGGGAGGGATTCTGCCGGGGCCCCTGGCTCGATCGAACAGAAGCCGCTGCCAAGGCCGCCGAACTGGTTCGGCAATTCCGGGTTCATCCTTCTGATCCGGACACCCGCGCCCGCCAGCTTTCCGGAGGCAATCTTCAAAAACTGGTGCTTGCCCGGGAATTTTTCCGCCGGCCGCGGCTGATCGTCGCCGAGCAGCCGACCCAAGGGCTCGACATCGGCGCCACCGAAGAAGTCTGGTCCATTCTTCTCAAAGCCAGGGAGCGTGCCGGCATTTTGTTGGTCACCGGTGATGTTCAGGAGGCAGTCACGCTGTCGGACCGGATCGCCGTCATATACGGAGGACGAATCGTGGATCTGTTTTCCGCCGAAGACGAGTCGCATCTCAGCCGCATCGGCGCACTTATGGCCGGGATAAGCGGCTGAGTCTCGATACTCCCGGAATACCGATTGACATTTACCGAAAATTATGATCCACAGTATGTTTCTGTCTGCCAAATGAGCTTTGTATTGTTGCCTCATCTGCGGTGAACCTGTTCGCCGCCGGGTGCTGTTGCGGACGCCTGCGGCGGTGCTGCACTGCGCCCGCCATACATTGAAAGGAAGGTGACCCTTGACCGGTTTCGAGGCAATCGCCCATCACAACGGCTGGATGATGGCCGCTCTTGGCGCCGTCATCGTTTTCACCGGCCTGGCGGTGCTCTCATTTGTCATTTCCCAGCTGCCGAAACTCTTTTCTTTTTTCGAAAAGAAAGGGGCCGGAGAATCCTCTGCGCCTGTGGTGGAAAAAGAGAAAGCGGCTCCGGAAAAAACGGCGGTACCCGCCCCTCCCTTGGAGAGCACCGATCCGAAAGATATCGCCAAGCAAATTGAACCCCTTGTCTCAACACTGCAGGAGCCTTTCCAATTGAGCGACCTGTACCGCCTCTGCCGGGAAAACGATCTTCCCCACCCGCACCTGAGTCTTTCGTGGCTGCAGCGAGAGGGATTTTTGCAGCCCCAGGGCGATGGCGCGTTTACCTGGAAATCTATAGGCCCAACCGCACAGGAAGGTTGATCGATGGACTTATTTCTCTCTTTTCTCAACAATACCGGATATTTTCTGGCTGATTACCGCCATCTGATCATGCTGGCCGTGGGGATGCTTTTTATCTATCTCGGGACGGCAAAACATTACGAGCCGCTCTTGCTGATTCCCATCGGGTTTGGCATCATCATCGGCAACATCCCGTTTTTCGCCGGATTCGGCATCGGCATCTATGAGCCCAACAGCGTACTTCACTACCTGTACTTCGGCGTCACTAGCGGGTTATACCCGTCCATCGTGTTTCTCGGTTTAGGGGCGATGACCGATTTTTCCTCCCTTCTCGCCTATCCGAGGCTGATGCTCTTGGGGGCCGCCGCCCAGATGGGAATTTTCACCACCCTGCTCGGCGCGCTGTTTCTCGGGTTTCTTCCGAAGGAGGCGGCCTCCATCGCCATCATCGGGGGGGCCGATGGCCCCACGTCCATCTTTTTGACCGCAAAGCTTGCTCCGCACCTGATCGGACCCATCGCCATCGCGGCCTATTCCTACATGGCGCTGATTCCCGTGATTCAGCCCCCGATCATGCGCTTGCTGACCACCCAGAAAGAGCGGCGCATTCACATGTACGAACCCCGGACGGTCTCCCGAAAGGAGCTGCTGTTCTTCCCGATCATCGGTGTGCTGGTCTGCTGCATGTTGGCACCGACCGCCATTCCCCTTCTCGGGCCCTTCTTTTTCGGCAACTTCATGAAAGAGTGCGGCGTGGTGGACCGGCTGGCCGGCACTGCACGAAGCGCCATTATCGATACGGCCACGATCTTTCTCGGTCTGACCGTAGGGGCCAGTACACAAGCCGACGTTTTTTTGGTGCCCCGCTCCATCGGCATCTTCGCGCTCGGTGCGGTCGCCTTTTCGATTGCCACGGCATCAGGGGTCATCTTCGCCAAGGTCATGAATCTTTTCATGAAGCAAAAAATAAACCCGTTGCTGGGCGCCGCAGGGGTTTCGGCCGTCCCCGGATCGGCCCGGGAAGTCCATATCCAGGGGCAGAAAGCCGATCCGAGCAATTATCTATTGATGACAGCCATGGCCTGCAATTCCTCCGGCGTCATCGGGTCGGCGACCTGCGCCGGTATCCTCTGGAGTTTCATGCTCGGCTGATCGCATCGCGCCTGGGCTGTGATATGAATGTCGTGCAGCGGCAACAACAATTCTTCTGTTCTTTTGCAGCCCTGCCGGCTACGCCGGCAGGGCTTTTTTCTTGCATTTTTCGGCCAATCCAATCAGGATAATCGTAGACGTCCATTTGATCTTCTCGGGCAATTATAGGGATTGCCATATTTCCGTTCCGTTTGAAAGAACTTGATATGCACTGGCGCCCCGCGAACTCAAGACCATAGATCGGCTGTTTGACAATCCCTTGCTATCGGAGCGTTATTTTGACAAGCGCTCCAATCGCACACCGGTGCCAGCAGCGCCCCTTTGGGCGAAGGAGGGGAACATGCTAACCAAGGTGTTGATTAAAAGGCGATTTCGAAAGGAAAACGAGCGGGAGATCCTCCATCTGCTTAATGAACTTCGGGCCAAGGCGATGGGCATTCCGGGGTACGTATCGGGAATTACGATGATCTCTGCTGAAGACCCTCAAACAATGCTCGTCATTGGTACCTGGGAAAAACTCGACCATTGGCTTCAATGGAAAGACAGTGCCGAGCGGAAGCAGTTCGAAGCCATGCTCGAGGTTTACCAGGAGCAGCCGGCCGAATATGAAGTCTACCTCGTCGGCAGTCCATTCGGAGAGTAGCGGCGAAGAACGCACGCCTCACACGGTGTTGAGCGTTTGCCAAGGAGGCAAAAAACCCGCCTGTCCGATCGGGCAGGCGGGTGGGAAGGCGCTGCTATCGGGATTGTCCTATTTCCGTTCCGTTTACTCCCTGGTGCAGACCGCCGCCATCCATTGGTTCTCTGTTTCCTGCCAGATCGTGTGCCACCCCAAAGAACGGTAGTCCACCTCCACAGGTGCCCACTCTTCCGGGTGAAAACCGCTGAACACCGCCCTGGCCCCGGGCGCCGCCAGCCGGCTGATGTCTTTCGCCATTGCTGACAGCGTCGGCGGCCGGAGGTTTGCTAAAATCAGCGAAAACGGGCCCTTCAATCCGTCAGAGGGAAGATCGGACAGCGAGACCCGTCCGGTGAGTCCGTTTTCGGCCACATTGGCTGCGGCCTCGGTCCGAGCGCAGGGATCAATTTCCACCGCGAGGACCCTCTCGACCCCCAACAGTGCTGCGGCAATCGCCAGCACCCCGGAGCCGGTACCGATATCGATGGCCTTCTTGCACTGACACTGGACGTCAAGAGTGAAATCGATTCCCCGAAGGGACAGCCGAGTGGTGGGATGATCGCCGAAGCCAAAGGCGGCCCCCTGCAGAATTCGAATTCGAATCGCCGGATCCGAAGCTGGGCGGCTGTTTCTCGGCAAGCCA
The DNA here is from genome assembly GCA_021737185.1 of Desulfobacterales bacterium. GTDB lineage: Bacteria > Desulfobacterota > Desulfobacteria > Desulfobacterales > CAFBRK01 > JAIPEL01. The sequence continues at coordinate 36,292 of JAIPEL010000011.1, forward strand.
GGACAGAGCCAAATTCGTCTGGAAACTTGTATCGGCCCGCGGAATGATCTTTCGAGAAAAGAGGTGCCGCTTAGGCTTGTATAGGTGAGGGTTCCGTCTGAGGTCAGCGTTCGAATCGCCTCCCTGATGGCCCGACTCGATGCCGCTGTCTGGGCAGCTACGGCCTGTTCCACCTGACGAGGGGTTTTTCGGCTGGCGGCGGCAGAAACGACTTCAAGCACCGACTTTCTGATTTTTTCGCCGGTGATGGGCACGGGCTTTCTCCGTCAACGGCCGTCTGTTTTTTCTCTTTCCAACAGACGGCTGTACCAAATACAAAATTCGTACATGGCTTGATAGCGCTCATCGTTGTTCACCAGCCCCAGGCAGATTTCCAGAACGCCCTGGCCGTATGCGCTGCTGTATTGGTCATGGGAGCGGCTCTGGAGAAATTCATTGAACAGCTGGCGGGTGGTTCTGCGGGTGGCATCCCTTCGGATGTCGATGGGATCCTTCGGCGCCAAAAACGGATCCCAGCGGTCATACCCCCGCTTCTGTACCTGTTTCCGGCGCCGCGGAGACATTTGATCAAAAATGGCGCGCTTTCTTTTCTCCACCTCTTCAGGCGTAAATTCGCTCATACCCCCTTTTCCCCCGTTGTCCGCTGCTCCTTTTCCGGCCCCTCTTCCCCCACTCCCAGATACACATCATCGTATTGGGTCAGCAGCGCCATGGACAAAGGAACTAGAATATCGGCCATTTTCACATGGCGGCTTTTCAACGCCGCCGCCACCTGCGCCGAGATCTGGTGAAGCTGCCGGTTGAGCTCGTCCAGGTTCACTGTGGGATACGGCTTTCCAGGCTCAAAGCCGCTTCGGCCGCAGGTGTGTCCTTCTCCCCGGATGGAAGTTGGAATTCCGTACAGCCGGCAAGTGATCGGTCGAAAGGCGTAGATGTCACACCGATCCTCGTCGTTGAGCATGGCGCACCGGACCCGCTGAGAGGCGACGCTTTCCAACACCTCCCGCTCGCTTTTTCCGGCCCGAAGATCCCTAAATGCCTGGCGCTTGATCCGATAGGTATCTCGATCCGCCCGGTTCGCCTTTTCGAGAAGGCGCTCTTTGGATCTTCCGGACCATGTCTGTTGAAATTGATGGTTGATGTACAACGCCTCGATCAGGGAAAGATCGAACAATGCATGGCAGCAGTCTGCACAGCCGATCTGGCATCGGACCTCCCCGGAAAACTGCCCACGAATTCGGTCGAACGCCGCGTCGGCTTTTTCCACCAGATCGAGATATTGTCGAAAAAACGGTTCGAAATCAAACTCAAGGGTCATGGCTATCGCTCCTATGTCGCCGGGAGGATGTTCCACGTGGAACAATCTGCCCGATCCTATTTTCCGATGCAAAACCGGTTGAATATGTCTTCCAGCAGATCTTCCCGGATCTCGATGCCAAGGATTTTCCCCAAGGAAGACAGAGCCTCCTCAATTCCAATCGCGACCAGCTCCATCGGCTGTCCTTGTCGGAGATCATCCTCTGAACGAGTAGTCGCGTCGATTGCGTTTTTCATCGCCGCCTGGTGTCGAAGGTTCGGGATGAGGCCGTGCTCGATTTCATCGGCGGGCATGGCGGCCGCCATCCCGGCGATGGTTCTTTTTAGCGTGTCGAGCTGTCGGTTGTAAAGGGCGGAGATCTCCACAACCGGCACTCCTTTGAAAGAATCCGGGATCTGCCATGGGTCCCTTCCTGTCCGCTTGTCGATCTTGTTGACGACCAGCAGCGTCTTTTCCGGGGGGATTTGTTCAAAAATGACCCAATCCGATTCTGTGGGCGGTTGACTTCCATCGACGACAAAAAGAATTCCATCGGCCCTGGCGATGACCTCCCTGGTTTTTTGCATCCCGATCTTCTCAACAGGGTCGAAACTGTTCTGCAGCCCGGCGGTATCGGTAATGATCACCGGGATCCCGTAGAGATCCATCTGCTCTTCGACGGCGTCTCTCGTTGTGCCTGGGATTTCAGTGACGATCACCCGCTCTTCGTCGAGCAGTCGATTCATCAGGCTCGATTTGCCTACATTGGGCCGACCGATGACACCGAGACGAAACCCTTCCCGAAGAATTCGCCCGTGCTCGAACCGTTCGACCATCTCGCTCAGTGGAATCCGCACCTGATCTCGAAGGCGATTTGACAGGTCGATTTCCAATTGCTCTGAATGAACCTCTTCCGGAAAATCGATTCCGGCCTCGATTTCAACGAGCACTTCCCGCAACGCCTTTCTCAACCCTTCGATACATCGTCGCATCTCTCCACCAAGTTGTGCGGTAGCCATCTTCAACCCGGCCGTTGTCCGGGATTGAATCAGGTCGATCACCGCCTCTGCCTGGCTCAGGTCGATTCTTCCGTTGAGAAACGCCCGCCGGGTAAACTCGCCCGGCTCTGCCAGCCGCGCGCCGCTGCGCAAAACCAGGTCGAGGATCGTCCGGAGCCCGACAGGACCGCCATGGACTTGAATCTCGACAATATCTTCACGGGTGTAGGATTTCGGCGCCTTCATGAAGGCGACAAGCGCTTCGTCGATGGTAGCCCCGTCGCGTGGATCTGTGATTTCACCGTAAACCAAGCGGTGAGATTCCCAGGACCCGACCCCTCCTTCGCCGGAGCGGAGACGGCTTCTACGGGGACGAAAAAGAAGGCTGAGGATTTTCAGGGCTTCTGGCCCCGAGATCCGAATGATGCCGATCCCTCCGAGCCCGGAGGGGGTGGCGATGGCGGCGATGGTGGATACTTCCATATCGGAACGTTATTTTGACAAACGCTCTATTCCTTCTGCTTCTGGCGGCGTGGAGACGAAGCCTTTTTGGGGAAAATGATCAGTTTTCGGAAAAATCCCTCCCCCCGACTTTGGGTTTTCACGTGCGGGTCGTCCTTCAAAGTGAGGTGAACGATCCTCCGGTCATGGGCGTTCATCTGCCCGAGCGTGATTGGTTTTCCGGTCTTTTTCGACTTTCCGGCCATCCGCTTGGCCATTTCCTTCAGGCTGGAGCGGCGGTTTTCCCAGTACCCCTCCACATCGACGACGATCCGGATGCGTCCTTCCGCCTTCCGGTTGACCATTTTGTCGACCAGGTACTGGACCGCCTCGAGAGTCTGTCCGCGCTTTCCGATCAAAACGGCGGCATTTCCCCCGTGAATTTCGAAACGGATGCTCTCGCTTTCCAATTCTGAGGAAATGGTGGCGTCATCGGTGATGGCATCGATGATTTCTCGCAGACACTGTTTTCCTTCCTCTGCGGCAGCTTCCATTTCCGCCAGGGTCGGCCGGTCTTTGTCCCCCTCCCCGGGAGGGGGTTCCGGTTTTTCCAAATCCTCGACCGCGCTTGTTTCCCGGGAATTTTGGACCTTTTCGCTGATCTGGGCCGCCGCTTTTGATGTTCTTTGATCCGCCGGGGCGCGTTTAGGAGAAACAGAATTTCTGACCCGAATTCTCGCTTTTTTCGCTCCGACGATGCCGAAAATTCCCGTGGAACCATAAGAAAGAACATCGTACTTGAGCATTTCCTTGTCCAGGTTCAGCGTCTTGCAAGCTTCCTCCACGGCAGCATCCACGCTTTTCCCTTCGAATTCTTTATCCTTGGGGGCCATCGATCTCCTCCCTGTGCTACGCGTGTTTCTTCTGGGTGTAATATTGCTGGGCCATGGAAAACAGGTTGTTCACCAGCCAGTAAAGTACGAGTCCGGATGGAAAGTTGATAAAAATCACGGTGAACACCACCGGCATCAACATCATCATCTTGGCTTGGCTCGGATCCCCTGGCGGGGGCGACATCTTCTGCTGCAGCAGCATCGAAGCGCCCATCACCAGCGTCAAGACCGGTATGCCGTAGGGTTCCTGCATAAACGGAATGGAAAAAGGAAACTCGAAAAGCCGGTCCGGGGCCGAGAGGTCGTTGATCCAGCCAAAGAAGGGCGCATGCCGCAGCTCGATGGCCCCGTAAAGCATCCGGTACAGAGCGATAAAAACAGGGATCTGTGCAGCCATCGGCAGACAACCGCCCACGGGGTTGATCTTGTACGTCCGATACAGGGCCATCATCTCCTGGTTCATCTTCTTTTTATCGTTCTTGTATTTCTCCCTGATTTCGGCCATCAGCGGCTGGATTTTTTTCATCTCCCCCATGGATTTGTAGCTTTTGTTTCCCAGGGGCCAAAGCAGAATCTTCGTGATCAGGGTCAGACAAATAATGGCTACGCCGTAGTTGGGAACAAAACGGTAGATGAAATTCATCAGCCAGAGACACGGCTTAGCAATGAAATCGAACCACCCGAAGTCGAGCACACGATCCAGGTCGTAGCCGACCTCCCCCAGCACCTTCATGCTCTTCGGGCCGAAAAAAAGTTGGTAGTCGAACTGTTTCTGGGTGCCGGGGGCCAGTTCGATCGCCGGTTGGGTGTATCGGCTTTCGACGAGCCCCAGCGCCGGACTGGAAAGCGTCAGTTTCGTCTCCACCGGCTGCACCGGCATCAGGGCCGAAAGAAAATATCGGTGCTGCAGTGAAATCCATTGAAGCTTTCCTGCGGCAGGGGTTTCTTCGTCGACATCGTCCACATCGATCTGCTCTACGCGATCATCGACCAGGGCGCTGGCTCCCTCAAATCCGATCGCTCTTCCGGACTCCTCGAAACGGCTGAGCAGGGAGATGCCGATGTCGTTGGCAAGAGGGCGGCCCGATCCGTTTTGGATCGTCACGGACAAGTCTACCAAATAGCTTTCCGGCGAAAAGGCGTAGGTTTTCTCCACCCGGACCCCTTCAGGGGACTGCCAGGAAAATCGAACGCTGCGGCCAAGATTCGTCACTTTCACCTCGGTTTCCCCGGACTCAAGGAAAAACCGCGCCTTTTCCATGGGCGCAGCCACTGGCTTGCCCCACGATGTCTGAACAGTACCGCCTGGGATTTGCTCTCCGACCAGTTCCTTCGGCGCGGCACCGGGGTCGGCTTCCTCCCGATACTGCTTCAATCTCCAGCTGCGAATCGTTGCCCCGGTTTCCGAGAGCACGGCGGTATATAGAGGTGTTTCGACGGTGATCCGTTTGGCATTTCCGGCGGCTTCCGAAACCGCTTTAAACGGCAGGGCTTCCGGTGAAAACAAGTCGAGCTCTGGTTTTGCCGCAGGTTCGCTTTCTGCGGCGGTGGGGGTCTTGGCGGCCGTCTGCTGTGCCTGCTCTGTAGGGGGCGCTTCGGGCGGACGCTCGACAAAAAAGATCTCCCAGATTAAAAATACGGCGAACGAAAGTGCTATGGCTAGCAGGATGCGGGCTTGTTCCATCTAAATCTCCTCGTCAAACGCTTTGGATGCGTTGCCGGAACCATATATCCCGTAGACAGGCGCTGCGAGAAGACAGAACGGCCCGATCTTTCGCCGGCGCTGCCTCTTGCCTTTTCCGGTATCGAGCATTCTCCCTTTTCATCAGGGAACCGGATCTGCTCCTCCGGCATGAAACGGGTGGCAGCGCAAGATTCTTCGAAAGGCCAGATAACCGCCTTTGAGCAGTCCGTACCGGGCAATCGCTTCTTGGGCATAGGCAGAACAGGTGGGGTAAAACCGGCAGGAGGGCCCGAGCACGGGGGACAGAAAAAGCTGGTAAGCCCGTATCGCCGACAGGGCCCCTTTTTGGGATAGTCCCCTAATAGTCTGCGCTCCTGGAGATGCGGTCCAACAGTTTTTGGAGTTGTCTGAACACATCCGGCGTCACCAAGTTCGCGCTCCCGCTTTTGGCAACGATATTGATGTCCCACTGCCCTCGGATTCGATTCCGGTTTTGCCGAAAGTATTCCCTGGTGAGGCGTTTGACCCGATTTCGCCGAACGGCCTTTCCCACTTTTTTCGACGCGGTGATCCCGAGGCGGCTCGGCTGATCCGTTGGGACGAACATGGCCATGAAATAGGCGGTATGAACCCTTCGTCCTTCCTTGAATAGATAGAGAAACTCCTGCCTTTTTCGAAGCCTGTCCGCCTTGCTGAACGTCGTTCTGCTCAAACCCGTCGCCCTGTGCGGCTCACAAAGTCGCCTTCTCGAATGCGTGTTCACCGGCCGAAGACGGCTACGCGGTTAATCGCTTCCTTCCCCTGGCACGTCGGCGGTTGACAATTCTGCGGCCTTGTTTGGTCGACATCCGCTTCAAAAATCCATGGTTCCGGGCGCGACGGAGTCTGCTTGGTTGATACGTGCGCTTCATAACGAGGTGCTCCTATTCTAATAATAATTCCCCGTTTCCGGGGAAACGATTCACCCAAAGAGGCGCTGTGGTGCTCAGGCGCCGATGCGACAACCTGCACCATTAATCACATTACCAACCCCGTGTCAAGACGATGATCCATTTTCCATCATTTCAAACAGATCGTATTCTTCGACGTGAAAGTTGGCGTTCGGGTAGATGACGACCTGTTTGCCGATTCTTTTCTCCAGGCAAAGAATCAATTCCCTGTGCTCTCCCAATAGCAGTTCTGCAATGTCCGGATTGACGTGGAGCGTCATCTTGACCCCCGCCACGTCTCCGGATTTGCTCAACACCTCGCGGTAAATGTTGTGGCAGATCGTCCGGCGCGACAACAGGTATCCTTCTCCCTCGCAATAAAAGCAGGGTTCGCAAAGAAGCCGGGTTAGCGGTTTTCGCACCCGTTTGCGCGTCATCTGGATCAACCCCATTTCAGACATCGGAAGCACGTGGGTTTTGCTGCGATCCTTCTTGAAAGCCTCTTTGAGCGCCTTGAACACCTTTTCCTGGTTACCCTTTTTTTCCATATCGATGAAATCGATAATGATGATTCCGCCAATATCCCGGAGTCGTATCTGGTAGGCGATCTCTTTGACCGCCTCCAGATTGGTTTTCAGAATCGTCTCTTCAAGGTTGTGCTTGCCGACGTATCGACCGGTGTTGACGTCGATGGCCAAAAGGGCCTCGGTATGTTCGATGACGATGTAGCCGCCCGATTTGAGCCAAACTTTTCGCTTCAGGGCCCGGGAGATGTCCCCTTCCAGGTTGTACGCGTCGAAAATCGGCTCCCGCCCTTCGTAGAGCTCCACCGAATCTTTGAGGCTGGGCATGAATCCGTCGAGAAACCGAAGGACGGATTCGTATCCGTCTCGATCATCGATGATAATCCGCTCGGCTTCCAGAGTCATCAGATCCCTGACGGCCCGGAGCACGATGTTCAGTTCCTGGTGCAGCAGCGCCGGGGCCGATGCCGATGCGTTCTTTTCTTGAATGCTGCGCCACAGCTTCTTGAAAAACGCCATCTCGTAGGCAAGCTTCGTCTCTTGGACACCCTCAGCCGCTGTCCGAACGATGTATCCGAAGGGCTCTGTTCTGAGGTCGTCGACCAGATGGCGCAGCCGGCTTCTTTCCCCCTCATCTTCGATTCTCCGGGAGACTCCGATATGGCCGGCGTTGGGCATCATCACCAAGAACCGACCCGGCAAAGAGATATAGGAGGTCAGCCTGGCCCCCTTGGTGCCGATGGGGGACTTGGCCACCTGAACCAGGATCTCTTGACCCTCACAGACGAGCTCTTCGATCGGTCGCAGCTGGCGGGGCTCCCTGTCCGCTTCCTGAGGCTCCTCTTCATCCTCCACCTCTTCGCTGAACAACGGCAAAAACTCTTCTACAGGGTCGTGTAACACGTCATTGACGTAGATAAACGCCGCTTGTTTCAGGCCGATGTCCACAAAGGCTGCCTGCATCCCGGGAAGCACCCGCTGGACCCGTCCTTTGTAAATATTTCCTGAAATATCGTAGAGATCCTTGCAGTCGATGAAAAGTTCGGCGATGGTGCCGTCTTCCAGGAGGGCTACACGGATTTCCGGTTCGGTGATGTTGATTACGAGCTGTCTATACATGGGTGGTGCCAGAATTCGGCTCCTTTTCAGTTTTCACGACCCGGGCCTTTCGAATCTGTTCTGCTTTAAGCCCGAAGATATTCGCCAACACTTCCGCCGGCCTCACCGTGCGTCCGGGTTCGCTTCGTAGGGTCAGCTCGGCGCAAGATCGTGTGCGGATCAGAACCTCGACAACCATATCCTTTAGGTTGATTTTTTTCAACTTTCCTTTGCCAGTGCGGCGCGTTACGGTCCAGTCGACCGCGGCCTCAAACGCCTCCAGCCGGTCCTTGTCGAAACCACCTTCCGAAAGAGAAACTCGGTATACAGAAACCGCCCTCTTACTGATCGGGGCATTTTCCGCAACCCGCCGGGCACCGAGAATTCGAAGTCCGGAAGGCAGCCCCCGGTTTAGTATGGTCACCGCTTCAGAGAGGCTGAGGTCGCCTTCCAGTCGAACATCGAAGGATTCTTTTTCACTTTCCATTCCAACCGGCAGCGGATCCCCGAGCACCATGCGGGGTTTGGGATGAAACCCCTCTTTGTAAGCGAGGCAAAGCCCTGCCCGCCGCATGGCCCGGACAAAAATCGACACCATTTCCAAGTGGCCAAAGTACCTGGCATCGCCGGTTTTTGTATAGTCGATCCGGATTCGCCGGAGGCCGCCGGAATCCTCGGGTATCTCTGTGTCGGTTTCCTCCGTGCAGCCCTCGCCGCCGACCACCGGGGCGACGGTTTCAAAGTCACAGGCGCCGCAGTCGTTGCACTGTCCGAAGCGGCAGTCCGGAGTCTGCAGTCCTTCCATGGCGCGTCGATATTCTTCTTGTAAAAATTGCCGGGAAACGTTGACGTCGATGTGGTCCCAAGGCAACGGCTCGTCCAGGCCTCGTCGGCGAGTGGTAAAAAAATCGATGTCGATGCCGGTTTCGTCCATGGCTTCGCGCCATCGATCGAAGCGGAAATGATCGCTCCATCCGTCAAACCGGCAGCCCTTTTTCCAGGCGGCTTCCAGAAGCGGCAGCAGGCGCCGGTCACCGCGGGCCCAAAGCCCTTCCAAAATGCTGACCTGGGGATTCTGCCATTTGACCTGGATTCCGGGTTTGGAAAGCCGGTCGCGCAATCCGAACAGAATCCGTTCCGAACAAGACCGCCGAAGCTGCTGCGCCCATTGAAACGGTGTGTGCGGCTTGGGGATGAAGGTGGTCAGGCTGACATTGATCTGGCCCCTTCTTCCCGATTTCTTTCGAAGCCCTCGAAGCCGCAGCACCAGATCAATGATGGCCTCGTGGTCGGCTTCGGTTTCCGTCGGAAGCCCGATCATGAAATAAAGTTTGACCACCTGCCATCCGAGGGAAAAAGCGTTGGAAACGGTCTGTTCGATCTCCTCTTCGGTCAGGTTTTTGTTGATGACATCTCTGAGGCGCTGGCTTCCCGCCTCCGGTGCGATGGTAAAACCGGTCTTCCTGACCAGCCTGATCTCTTTCATCATTTCGCTGGTCAATGAACCGGCCCGAAAAGAGGGCAGCGAAACCGCCACGTGTTCGCTGCGGCATCGCTGCATCAATTGGTGAAGCAGTGTTTGAAGGCAACTGTAGTCGCCGGTGCTCAACGAAAGCAGAGACAAATCTTCATATCCCGTGCCGGAAAGAGAGGCGGCGGCCAAGTCAAGGAGCGTTTGGCAGGAACGCTCCCGGACAGGACGGTAGATCATTCCCGCCTGACAGAAGCGGCAGCCACGGGAGCAGCCACGGGAAACCTCGAGCCGGAGCCGGTCGTGCACCGGCCTGCCGAAGGGAACCACCGGCCTGTCCGGGAAGGGCGCTTTTTCAAGGTCTGCCACCACGGTCCGTTTCACGGGACTGCGCCCTGCGCTATCGGCTTCCACGCGCGAAAATCCGCCGGCCCCGACCCGGAACCGGTAAAACGCGGGCACATAGACCCCGGAAATACCGGCCCATGTCTCCAGAATTTCGATCTTGTCTTTGCCGCCGGATTGTTTCCAGGCCATCCATGCATCGGCCATAGCCAAGACCACCTGCTCTCCGTCACCCAACACCAGGGCGTCGAACAGCTCGGCTACGGGCTCAGGGTTGCAGGTGCAGGGCCCCCCGGCAATCACCATCGGCTGGTCGGTCTGCCGCTGTTTCGCCCGAAAGGGGATACCGGCCAGATCGAGCATGGTCAACACGTTGGTGTAATTGAGCTCGTAAAGCAGGCTGAATCCGACGATGTCGAACCGGGAAAGGGGTCTGCGGGTTTCCAGGCTCGACAGGGAAATCGCTGCTTCCCGCAGCCGTTGCTCCATATCCACCGCCGGGGCGAATACCCGTTCGGCGGCGATTTCCGGCCGCGCGTTGAGGACATGATAGAGGATCTGCATGCCGAAGTGGGAGGTTCCGATTTCATAAAGATCTGGATAGGCCAGGGCAAATCGGAGCTTGACCCTCTCCGGGTCTTTTTTTATGCTGTTGGCTTCCGTTCCCAGATAACGGCTCGGTTTTTCCACCAGGGAAAGAATCTCATCGTATGCGGTTGCGGACATCATCACTTCGTTGGATTTCCGTTTTCGGGGTTCATGCAAAAAGGCGCCGAAAAAAGCAGTATCCCATGACAGAGCATGAAAGGAAAGTCAACCGGGGAGGGTTTTTCCTCCGCCGGTGCCTTTGCCAGGCAATGGGACTTTTTTTGGTGCTGGCCTCCTCCGCCGGTTTTTCCGAGGCGGCCTCCCGTGAAAACGACGTGGTTCGGGCCGTTCGCTTGGCGAGTCCCGCCGTGGTGAACATCAGCTCCCAGCAGGAAATTCAGGCCAGGCCCAACCCCTTTTCACGCTTCGGTATGGATCCATTCTTCGACTCATTTTTTAAAGATTTTTTCGATCCCGGGTTTCGGCGCCGCTATCAGCGCACCAGCCTCGGTTCCGGAGTGATCATCTCCGGAGACAAGGGACTCATCCTGACAAATGCCCACGTCATTTCCAAAAGCGCCTCGGTTACCGTTGTTCTCCAGGACGAAAGGGAATTTCAGGCCCGGATCGTGGGTGCTGACCCGGATTCGGATCTGGCGGTTCTTCGAATCGAGGCCACAGGACCCCTGCCGTCTTTGGCCATGGGAGACGCGGAGGATTTGATGATCGGCGAGACGATTATCGCCATTGGAAACCCCTTCGGATTTTCCCATACCGTGACCACCGGGGTCGTCAGCGCCCTTCATCGGAGCATTCGAACCGAAGAGCGCGTCTTTCACGACTTCATCCAGACCGACGCTTCCATCAACCCAGGAAACAGCGGCGGGCCCCTGCTCAACATCAACGGAGAGCTGATCGGAATCAACACCGCCATTTACGCCAAGGCGCAGGGAATCGGATTCGCGATTCCGATCCACAGGGCTTCTAGAATCGTCTCCGACCTGATCCGCCATGGAGAGGTCATCCTTCCGTGGATCGGAATTTTGGTTCAGGACCTGGATGATCGGATGGCTGCCTACATGAATCTTCCCGGCGAACAGGGGCTGCTCGTTCGGTCGGTGTTCAAAGAAAGTCCGGCGGCATCTGCCGGCGTCCAAAACGGAGACGTCGTTCTTTCCGTGGGTCGTCACGAGGTGCTCTCCAAGCCCGATTATGTGGCAGCGATTCGCAACTACAAGCCGGGAGAGCGCCTGGAGCTGCGCTTGTGGCGGAAAGGAAAAACCGATCGTCTTTCGCTGGCCGCCGCCCGGTTCCCACAGGAGCAGGCCGGAAACCTTGCCTTTCAACTTCTCGGCGTGAAAGTGGAGGATCTTACCGACGCGCTCCGAAGGCGGTATCAACTATCGGCTTCCAAGGGGGCCGTGATCACCCAGATCGATCCGGATTCACCGCTGGCCGGCATCGGCGCTTCGACCGGAGACGTGATCGGGCAGATCGATGATCTTCCCATTGAATCGTCGGCCGACTTTGAAAATGCCGTGGTCAAGTACCGTCTGAAGTCCTCGGTCGTGATTCTTTTGCAGCGGGGGGTCCACGCCTATTACATTACCGTAAGGATATGAATCGATGAAACGCACAAAGATTGCAACCGTCCATTCCTCGAACCCGCCGTCGGGACAGGTCCTGATCAAGGGGTGGGTCCGCACCCGGAGAGATTCGAAAAACTTTTCGTTTATCGAAATCAATGACGGCTCCTGTCTGAAAAATATCCAGGTGGTCGCCGATGACGGGTTGGCCGCCTATGACCAGATTCGCAAGCTCGCCACTGGATCGTCCGTGGAGGTCACCGGCGAGATCGTCGCCTCCCCCGGAAAAGGACAGGCCTGGGAAGTTCGCGCCGAAGCGGTAACGTTGGTCGGAGACGCTCCGGACAGCTATCCGCTGCAGAAAAAGCGTCACAGCGACGAATTTCTTCGCACTATTGCCCATCTTCGGCCTCGCACCAATAAATACGGCGCCACATTTCGGATTCGTTCGGCGCTCGCCCAGGCCGTTCACCGCTTCTTTGGTGAGAGAGGTTTTTACTACATCCATTCGCCGATCATCACCGGTTCGGACTGTGAGGGCGCAGGAGAACTGTTCCGGGTCACGGCGCTGGATGTGGACAACCCGCCAAAAATCGGCGGCGGGGTGGACTATAGCCAGGATTTTTTCGGCAGGGAGGCCAACCTGACCGTATCCGGCCAGCTTTCGGCCGAACTTTTTGCCCTGGCGTTGGGAGACGTCTACACCTTCGGCCCGACCTTCAGGGCCGAAAACTCCCACACCCGCCGGCATGTGGCAGAGTTCTGGATGGTGGAACCGGAGATGGCTTTCTGCGATCTTGACGGCAACATGGACCTTGCCGAAGACCTCGTTCGGAACCTGACCGGTGCTATCCGGGAGCAATGCAAAGAAGATCTGGACCTCTTTGCCCGTTTCGTCGACAAGTCCCTTCCCCAAACGCTCCAGACGGTGGTCGAATCGGACTACATCCGGCTGCCGTATCGGGAGGCCATCGACATTCTTCGCTCGGCCGAAAAAACATTTGAATTTCCGGTTTCATTCGGAAGCGATCTTCAAAGCGAGCACGAAAAATTCCTAACCGAGGTTCACTTTAAAAAACCGGTGATTCTTTACGATTATCCAAAAACCATCAAACCCTTTTACATGCGCGCAAACGCCGACGATGAAACCGTCGCCGCCATGGATTTGCTGGTCCCGGGAATCGGGGAAATCATCGGCGGAAGTCAGAGAGAAGAGCGCCTCGATATTCTCGAGGCGAGGATAAAGGCCGCGGGTATGGATGTGGAGCAATACTGGTGGTACCTGGACGTCCGTCGCTACGGTACCGTACCACACAGCGGATTCGGCCTCGGATTCGAGCGCCTGCTGATGCTGCTCACCGGTGCCGCCAACATCCGGGACGTGATTCCTTTTCCGCGAACGCCGGGGAGCATAGAGTTCTGATTTCTTTTTCCGGAGTATTTTTTGGCTCTTCGTTGACTGGATGATTGGTCAATTGGTTGAATGGAGTTCAATCCGATATCGATTTTTTTTGACCACTCGACCAATCAACGATTTAACCAATCAACGAAGACAGCGAAGCTTGGCCAGCTCCTCGGCATAGCCGTACAGGTGCAGGCCCTTGCTTTCAACGATCATCTCCCCGTCGTCGACGCCGATCTCGGCCGCCATATACTCTTTCAGGTTCTGAATGCCGGCCAGGTTTGCGGGCATGCCTCCCCATAGATCCCAGGAACGAAAATAGACCGCAAAATGAAGGGCACCGTCCTGGATGCGCGTGTCCAGAGACCGGAGGCAGGGCGGGTCGACAAGCGTCAGGTCGGTTGGATGGGCCACCTGCAGCACCATCTGGTTGTTGCGGTGCCCGAAGCGGCGGTAGGTATCGATCACCCATTCGATCTGGTTCAAGTAGAGCCGACCCTTTTCTTCAAAGACGGTCCTGCCGTCCACATCCCGAATATCGACGATTTCCCGGTTCCCTTCCTTCCACCAGGAAAGCTTCTGTCCGGTGATGGGGGCGCGGGTGAGCCGTTCTCCGTAGGTGTAGGATTCGCCGGGCGCCTTTTCACCGGTCATCAAATATTCGATGTAGGATCGCTCGTAGCCCTCGCCGCCATAAATGTACGACTCTTCGACCGGGTTGGGGATTCCGCAGCTCGGCGGAATGTCGGGAAGAAGAGGATGGGCGCCCGGATACCGCACATGGCCCGTGAAAAAGTCGTACTCGAGCCTGGTCTGGCCCGCATAGGATCCCCGGTCGATGGTAAACCGCCGACCGCTGTCCAAAATGTCGTGCACGGCCTGAAACCACAGATCCGGCAGGTCCCGCGCGTCAATACGATGAATTTTCATTCGATGTCGATCAGTTTTTTTCTATACGATGTCGTTTTTTTTGGACCTGCAACTCCAAAAGGGCTGACTGCGATTCAGCCCTTTTGTTTTGGGTATATTTCCGTTTTTTAAACAGCGCCGCAGGCGCTTATACATTTAACATCGCTACGCGATGTTAAATGTCGAGCATGCTCACCTCCAGGGCATTGTTTTGGATAAACTCCCGCCGCGGCTCCACCTCGTCTCCCATCAGGACGGTAAAGATGTCGTCAGCTTCCACCGCATCTTGAATCTGCACCTGAAGAAGGGTCCGCTTTTCCGGATTCATCGTCGTTTCCCACAGCTGAGCGGGATTCATTTCACCGAGGCCTTTGTAGCGTTGAATGCTCAGCCCCTTTCTCCCCTCTTCGATCAAATGGGTGATCAGGCTTCGCTTGTTTTTAAATTCCTTCGGCTCTTTTTGCCCTTCCGGCTCCAGGATAAAAAACGTTCCGCGGTCCCAGGCGACGATTTTTTTGGCAATCACCAGGCACTTTTGAAAATCGGTGGAAAAAACCAGCCCCCTGCCGATCTTCACCGCGGGCGCCTTCCAGGCCGGTATATCCGACTCGATATCGGCGGGGGGGGTGACGGTCATTTCAAAGCCGTCCCGGTCCTCGTTCCAGATCAATTCGCCAAGTTCGTATCCCCAGTCGGCAAGATTGGCCCGGATTCCTTCCATTGCGTTTCGGTCCTGCAGGAATCGGTCATTGGCCAGACCCCTTTCCACCAACACATCCACCAATTCAGCCGGGATGCCTCTTTTTTCCAGTTTATCGACGATCTGATAGTATTCGGAGAGGCCGACGACGAACAGGAAAAGCCGGTGTCCGGATAGCACGGTCTCGTCTCCCAGCCGGAGGTGAATTTTTTCACAGACCCGCTTGAGCAGATGTTCGTTGAGTTCTGATTCGCTGGTCAGGTAAAATTCGTTTTTCCCCTTGCCGACCTTCAACAGCGGCGGCTGGGCGATATAGAGGTATCCTTGTTCGATGATCTCCGGAAGCTGGCGGTAAAAAAAGGTCAACAGGAGGGTGCGGATATGGGACCCGTCCACGTCGGCATCGGTCATGATGATGATCTTGTGGTAGCGGATCTTGTCGATCTCGTATTCGTCCCGGCCAAACCCCGTGCCCAGCGCCGTGATCATGTTCTTGATTTCTTCGCTTCGAAGAATCTTGTCGAACCGGGCCTTTTCCACGTTTAAGATTTTCCCCTTCAGGGGCAAAATGGCCTGGAATTTTCGGTCCCGGCCCTGCTTTGCGCTGCCGCCGGCCGAATCCCCCTCCACGATGAACAGCTCCCTGTCCGCCGGCTCCGAGGCCTGACACTCCGCCAGTTTCCCCGGAAGTGTGGTGTCGGCCATGGCGCCTTTGTTGCGGGTGAGATCCCGGGCGCGCCTTGCCGCATCCCGGGCGCGGGCGGCATCCACCGTTTTACCGATGATCCGTCTGGCGACGGAGGGGTTTTCTTCGAAATACTCGCTCAGTTTTTCGTTGACCAGAGATTCGACCAGGCCCTTGACTTCGCTGTTGCCGAGTTTGGTCTTGGTCTGCCCTTCGAACTGCGGGTTTGGAATCCGGATGCTGATAATGGCGGTCAGCCCTTCCCGCACATCGTCGCCGCTGATCTTGGCCTCCCGAAGGTTCTTGGGCAGGTTGCCGTTGGTGGCGTACTGGTTGATGGTCCGGGTCAAGGCGGCTTTAAACCCGATTAGATGAAAACCGCCTTCAGCGGTGTTGATGTTGTTGGCAAAGGAAAACAGCTTTTCCGTGTAGGAATCGTTGTACTGGATGGCCACGTCGATCTCGACGTCATTTCGGGCGCCCTCGATCATGATCGGCTTGTGAAGGGGGGTGTTGCGGCGGTTCAGGTATTCGACAAACTCCTTGATCCCGCCCCTGTAAAGATACTCTTCCACCACCTCGGCCCGCTCGTCTTCCAGCCGGATGTGCACGCCCTTGTTGAGAAACGCCAGTTCCCGCATGCGGCGGCTGAGAATTTCCCGACTGAAATCGACCGTTTTGAAAATTTCCGGATCCGGGCGAAAAAGGACCCGGGTTCCCCGCTTTTTGGTCTTTCCGACGATGGTCAGTTCACAGGTCTTACGGCCCTTTTCATAGGTCTGCCGATAGATTTGTTTGTTGGAAAAAATTTGAACTTCCAGTTGGCTGGAAAGGGCGTTGACCACCGAAACCCCGACCCCGTGCAGTCCACCTGCCACCTTGTAGGAGTGATCGTCGAATTTTCCGCCGGCGTGCAGCTTGCACATGACGACTTCAACGGCCGGGACCTTTTCGGTTTTGTGAATACCCACCGGAATCCCGCGGCCGTTGTCTTCCACGCTGACGCTGTTGTCCGTGTGGATGGTGACGAAAATGTCGGTGCATTCCCCGGCCATGGCCTCGTCGATGCTGTTATCGACGACTTCATAGACCAGGTGGTGAAGGCCTTCCACATCGATGTTGCCGATGTACATGGAGGGCCGCTTTCGCACGGCCTCCAACCCTTCCAAAATTTTGATGTTGTCTTCGTTGTAGGTATTGATGTTTTTCATATTCTCATGGGCATGATCACGCTGAGAAACCGTTTGTCGGTTTCTCCTTCGATCAGACAGGGTTTTTCTTCGTCGATGAGGTGAAGCACCACGGTATCTTCCTCCACGGCGTTCAACACATCGATAAAATACCGGGGGTTGAATGCGATCTGCATCGACTCCCCGAGGTACTCGATATCCATATCCTCTTTGGACTCGCCACGGTCCGGGTTGGTGGCGGTAATCTCCAGGTTGTTTTCCCGGAAATTGAAAATGACCCCTTTGTACGTTTCAGACGACAGGATCGACATTCGCTTGAGCATTTTTAGAAATACCAGCCGCTCGAGCTTGATTTCGTGTCCCCTGTCGCGTTTGACGATGTCTGCGTATTTGGGAAAATCTCCCTCCAACAGACGGATGATAAACGTTTCGTTCTCCTTTTTGACGATAAACTTGTTGTCCTTGGTGCCGGCCTGAATCCGCTCTTCGTTTTCGAGGAATTTTCCGACCTCGTTGAGCCCCCGTTTGGGAATGATCATTCCTGCCTCGGGAAGAGCGGGAGTCTCGGCTTCCAGTTCCTGCTCGACCAGTGCGAGCCGGCTGCCGTCGGTGGAAACCATCCGCAGACAAGGCGTTTTGCTGCCTTCCTGCTTTTCCAGAAACACGCCGTTGATATGGGCCCGCTTGTCGTTGGGAGCCCCGGCGATCATGACGGTCTTTTCGATCATTTTTTTCAGATCGTTTGCGGCCAGTTCCACCATTTCCAGTTCACCCACCTGGGGGTGGTCCGGAAAATCTTCCGGATTCATGCCGACAATATGATACAACACCTTTCGGTTTCCGATCTCGATCCATCGGTTTTCGACCTCGTGGATCCGGAATTCTTCAGAGGGGAGCTCCCGAACGATTTCGTAGAGCGTCTTGGCATTGATGGCAATTGTCCCCTCTTCCTCGATTTTGGCGGGGTAGAACCCCTCGAAGCCGGACTCCAGGTCGGTGGCAATCAGGGTGATCCCATCGGGTTCGGATCGAATCAGCAGGTTTTCGGTAATCGCCAGGTTGCTTTTTCGTCCGGTCAGTCCTTGAACCTTGGCCAGCACGTCAATGACATCGCTTTTGTTGACCGTCAGTTTCATGGCTGGATCCTGTCTTTAAATTGGTTTCTCTTTATATAAATCATCTTCATCATTACGGGTGTACAAACAGCCAATAACTTTTTAAATTTTTGAAATAATTACATATTATATTAAAACCCCTGTTGAAAACGCGTCAATTTCCTGGTGAATTATGCCGCCGTTGTCCACAGGGAACCACAAACGTTCAAAAATAAGGATTTATTGACAATGGTTCAATACACCGTCGTCAGGTTTCGTCAGTTTCCGATCCACTTTCGAATGCCGACCAACACCTCGGTCTGCCAGGATTCGGAGATTCGAATCCGAATGAACCGGGAAAAAAGGCCTTCGATCAAATGAACGGCCCGTTCCACCAGCGCCGCCTTTTCCAGGAGCGCCCCGTCCAGGTCGGCTTCGGTTTCCACCGGGCCGGTATCCGGGACTTTCAGTCCGGTGATGTGCAGGCTTTCTCCTTTGAGAGTAAACCGCCATCGCTGGTCGCCGGACGTGAAGGTAAGCGACAACTCACTGACCAGAGCGCCTTTTTGCAAGGCGGTCTGCCCTTCTTCCAGCCCGGGGTCGTCGCCTTTGATGGTGACGGTTTCAAGACCTGCCGGTCCGCGGTTTTCCAAGACCATCCGGTTGGCGACAGCAATTTCTTCGATGGCCGGGTCGACCGATACCGCCAGCTTCGGGTCGGTCTCCAGACTGTACCAGAGCCAAGTCAGAAACTCCCGCCCCAGGAAGCGGTATCGGTTGTAAGAAACGGCGACGTCAAGCATGGTCACGGTGTAAACGGGGTTGGGGTGATTCGCTCCAGCAAATCCCGCTCCTTGTCGGAGAGCCCGGCGGTCAAATCCGCCATGGTGAAGGGAAACAATCGGACCAGGGTCAGGCGGAACGACTTGGCAAACAGGGTTTCCAGCTCCTCGTTGGCCGACTTCAGGGTCGAAAAAAACCAGACCGATTGCCGGTCCAGGCTCCAGACCAGGTCATACAGGTTCGGTGTTGCCGGGATGCGAAGGATCAATCGATGGGCCACCTCTTCCCGGATCATTTTTTTCTCGCTCCGGGAAAGATAGGGACGGCCGCTTTCAGCCAACCGCCTGGCGCTGACTTCGCTAAATTCCTTTTTGAGCACCTTGGAGGGGATCGATTTTCGATCGATCCGGAGACTGAACACCAGATACTCTCCGACGACAAAACTGCGGTCTTCAAACAGGGGGCGGTAAGGGCTTCGAAAAGGGGTCCAGCCCACGGTCTTTTCGGCAGCAGCGTCTTCGATTTCAGAAAGCGCGTTTTCTTTCAGCCCCTTGGCAACCGTTTCGATCTCCGGCGCTTCGAGTTTTCCTTCCACTCGAAACCGGCTGACCGACACCGATGTGGACATCAATCCCATAACGATCCGCTCAACTACAAGATATTGTGTTTATATTGTTTAAAATTATATATATATAGCCTTTTTAATCGATTCTGACAAGCCATAAAATCGCGGGAGCGATTTTATCAAAAGGGCGAATGCAATTTCTGGAAAGCTGCTGTTGTTTTGATCATTCGAATTTCGAGATTCGGATTTCGGATGTAAGACAACCACGGTGGTTTATGCCCTCCGGGCCCGGATCTTTACAAAAACCCCGCCCTGTGCAAGGAATAGCGGCATGTTTCTGGCCGATTTTCACATTCACTCCAAGCACTCCCGGGCGACCGCCAGGAACCTGGACTTGGAGCACCTCTACGTGGCCGCCCAGATCAAAGGGGTGACCGTGCTGGGCACCGGAGATTTTACCCATCCGGGATGGTTTGCCGAGATCGAAGAAAAGCTGATTCCCGCAGAAGAGGGGCTTTTTCGTCTGCATCCGGACCTGGCCGGCGCATGCGACCAGAAGGTGCCTGATTCCTGCAGGCGACCGGTCCGGTTCCTGTTGACGACCGAGATCAGCAATATCTACAAGAAGGACGAAAAGACCCGGAAAAATCATAACCTGATCTTTGCGGACAGTCTGGATACGGTTCGACGCTTGAACCGCCGGCTGGAGAGAATCGGCAATATCCGTTCAGACGGCCGGCCGATCCTTGGCCTTGATGCCAGGGACCTTCTGGAGCTCGTGCTCTCGGTCTCGCGCTCCGCGTTTCTGGTTCCGGCCCATATCTGGACGCCATGGTTTTCGCTGCTGGGATCCAAATCCGGATTCGATTCGGTGGCAGAATGTTTTCAAGACCTGGCCGAGCATGTTTTTGCCGTGGAAACCGGCCTCTCGTCGGATCCTCCGATGAACTGGCGGGTTTCCGAGCTGGACGGCCGGGTGCTGATCTCCAATTCCGATGCCCATTCGCCGGCCAAGATCGGCCGGGAGGCAAATCTGTTCGACTGCGAGTGGAGCTATTCGGCGATGCACCAGGCACTCGCCACCGGCGATCCCGAGCGGTTTCTGGGCACGGTGGAATTCTACCCGGAGGAAGGAAAATACCACTTCGACGGGCATCGCAAATGCGGTGTGTGCCTGTCGCCGGAAGACAGCCGGAAACTCGGCGGCCGATGTCCTGTCTGCGGCCGATCCCTGACCCTCGGTGTCTTGTACCGCGTGCAGGAGCTTGCCGACCGGCCGGCGGGGGAGCGACCGGAGAAAAGCGCCGAGTTTATCAGTCTGGTGCCGCTGGCCGATATGCTCTCGGAGCTGCTCCAGGTGGGTCCACAGAGCAAAAAAGTCTGCGCTGCGGCGTCTGAAATCATCGAACGGTTTGGAAGCGAGTTTGACGTTCTATACCGGATCGATCCGGAGAGCTGTAACGCCTTGCCGGTGCCGCTTCTGGCCGAGGCGATTCGCCGGGTGCGAAGTCGCAGCCTCGTCGTGGAGCCCGGCTTCGATGGAGAGTTCGGCAAGGTGCGCATTTTTTCGGCTCAAGAGCGGCGGCACCTGCTCGGCCAGGCAAGCCTCTTTCCCTGTCGGCCTGCGGGAGAGCCTGAAGCCGTCGCCATAAAGCCGGAGGGTGCACCGAAACCCGATGTGGCCGTCCCGGGTTCTGACCGACGCAAAAAGCGGGTTTCGTCCTCCCAGGGGCCGGAACGTTTTGATATCCAAAACCTCAACCCGGATCAGCGGTCGGCGGTGAGCGGCGCCGAACCGGCTCTTCTGGTGGCCGCCGGGCCCGGCACCGGAAAAACCCGCGCCCTGACATACCGGATCGTCCACATGATCGTCCACGGCAACCTGCCCGCAGACCGCATTCTCGCCGTTACCTTCACCAACCAGGCTGCCGAGGAGATGCGCCGGAGGCTGGCGCTGATGTCGCCGGAGGCATCAAGGGTCACGGTGTGCACCTTTCACCGACTGTGCTTGACGCTGCTGCAGGAAAGAGCCTCGTCTCATCTTTCCCTCATCGATGAAGATGCCGGCCGGTACCTGGTGGGCGAAGCCATTCAACTGGCCCGGGACGCCGGCGTCCGGATCGAATTCGGCAAAACCCGGGCGGCCCACCGGATCTCGGCGGCCAAGCAGCAGTTGGCCCGCTCCGGCGCCGGCAGCAGCCCTCAGTTCGAGGATCCGTCCCTGTCTGCGGTGTTTTCCCGCTATCAGCGGCTGCTTCACATCCAGCAGTTGGTCGATTATGACGATCTGATCGTCGAGACCTGCCGGGCCATGGACAGCGATCCCGCCTGGCGGGACGAGCTTCGCCGCCGGTTTTGCCATATCCTCATCGATGAATACCAGGATTTGAACTTGGGCCAGTATCTGTTGGTGCGGCTGCTTGTTCCCGAGACCGGCAGCGGACAGACCCTTTTCGCCATCGGAGATCCGGACCAGTCGATCTACGGATTCCGCGGCTCGGACCATCGATTTTTCCTGCGGTTCACCGAGGATTATCCGCAAGCCCGGGTGATTGAACTGACCCGGAACTACCGCTCCACCGAAACGATCCTGGCAGCATCCGGCCAGGTCGTTCAATCCACAGCAAATCCCGAGACGCGGGTATATTCCGGCATCGAGGGATGGCCCACCGTCGGGGTGCTGGCCTGTCCATCGGAAAGATCCGAAGCCGTGGCCGTGGGGCGGCTCATCGAAGAACAGGTCGGCGGTACGGGTTTTCATGCCATCGACTTCGGGAAGGTCGACCCATGGTCGGAAACCGAGCGGGGGTTCGGCGACTTTGCCGTGCTTGCCAGAACGGTCCGTCAGCTCGACCTCTTGGAGGAGGTGCTGTGTGCCGGAGGCATCCCGGTTCAAACCGTGCGCAAGGACCGGCGCTACGCCGGGATCTATGCGCCGCTGTTTTCACTGCTCCGGCTGGCGGCGGGGCGCCCCACCTATCAGGATCTGGAAATCCTGCTGAACCGGGTCGCAGACGGGATCGGCGCCAAGACCCTGGGTGATTTCAAGCGAGGGGCCTACCGGAACCGGCTTTCCGGCAAGGAGGCGATGAAAAGTGCCTGGCGGATTCCAATTCCGGAAATGTCCCGGCCTGCACAGAAGCGGCTGTGCCAGGGGTTTCGTCAGGCGTCGGCGCTTGCCGAAACGCTTGCCGACCGCCTCCCTGCCGAGGCGCTTCGACGGGCGGCGGCGGTCTTGCAGATCGATGAAACCATCCGTCAGGATGCCGATGTGCTGAGCGACTTTGACGGCCTGCTCCAAGAGGCCGAGCAATGCGGGCCTTTGCTTGGAGATCTTCTTTCCCGGATCGCCCTGAAAACAGATGCCGACATGATTCGGCCGCGTTCAGAAACGGTTTCTCTCATGACCCTGCACGGAGCAAAGGGTCTTGAGTTTCCGGTGGTGGTCATCGCCGGCTGCGAAGAAGGATTCATCCCGCTGTTGACCGCCTCGAAAAAAGCAGACAGCCGGTTTCTCGAGGAGAGAAGACTTTTTTATGTCGGAATGACGCGGGCCAAGGAGCGTCTCTATTTCACCTGGGCCGAGCAAAGACGGGTCTTCGGGAAGAAGGAGCCCCGCAAGATATCCCCCTTTGTCCGGGACATCGAACGGCGGTTGATCGACCAACGATGGGCTCAAGAAGGCCAAAAAAAGGCGAATAGACAGCAACAGCTTGAATTGTTTGAATAGATTCGATATACAGCAAACAGCAAAAGATCATTCGATTCGACCGGGTCTGCGAGTCGACAGCGCCGATGTGCCTCAGTGACGAGGAATGAGTCGATGGCATTGCACAGCCGCCGAGGGATCGTTGGAGCCGCCGCCCTGTCCGCCGCTGTGTTCGTGGTCCTTTTTTTTGACGGCGGGCAAAAGCAGGCGTCGGCGGATATTTACCGGTACATCGACAGCCGCGGAGTCATCCACTTTACCAACGCTCCCACCGATCCCGCCTTTCAACTCTACATGAAGGAGGGAAGGCGGCCGGAAAAGCATGCGCTCCGGGTGCCCCCATCTCTGTACGAGCCGATGATTTCCGAGGCCGCGCGCCGGCACGGCGTGTCCGCCGATCTGTTAAAAGCTCTGATCAAGGTGGAGTCGGACTTCAATGCCCGGGCGGTTTCCAGGGCCGGTGCGCTGGGACTGATGCAGATCATGCCCGAGAACCTCTCCTCTTTACAAATCCGGGACCCGTTCGATCCCTGGGAAAACATCATGGGCGGCACCCGGTACTTGACCCAAATGCTCAGACGCTTCAGCGGAAAGCTTCCCCTGGCCCTGGCGGCATACAATGCGGGGCCCAGCATCGTCGAACGCTACAACCGCATTCCCCCGATTCGGGAGACCGAAGAATACGTCGAAAAGGTCATCCGATATTATCATGCCTTCCGGAAATAAAAACGCTGGCGCGTTTTTATAAGAAGCGGCTTCGCCGCTTGCTTTCAAAAGAGAATAAATCCGAACCCCGGCCGACGCTTCATGATTGGGCTTGCAGGACAAGGGCGGTGCGGTTGGGAATGTACAGATGCACCTGCCTTGTCCCAAAAGCCGGGCTTGTCGAGGCATCATAGATCTGGTCCGGGGCCAGCCGGCTGTGACCGCCGAACCGGGGGGCGTCGGAATCGAGCACCAGGTGGAGCCGAGCGGCCGTTGTCGGGGCCGGAACCGGATAGTCTGGAAAGGACCGCTCGGGGTGGAAATTAAAAACGAAAACCAGCCCTGCCCGTTGAAATGCTAAGATCTTGTCTTGGTTGTGTTCGTAAACAAGACGGATCTCTTCATTGCCCAGAAGGCCGAATCGAGAGGCCAGCTCAAGCATATCCCGGTCGAAATCCCGCAGAAAATGATACTTGAGACCGGGGTCGTCTGCCAGGCGCCATTGGCGCCGGGCGTAGCGATAGGACCAGTCGTTTCCGGGCCGGGGAAAGTCGATCCACTCCGGATGGCCGAACTCGTTTCCCATGAAATTCAGGTACCCGTGGCCCGCGGTGGACAAGGTGAGCAGGCGGATCATTTTGTGAAGCGCAATGCCTCGGTCGACGGCCATGCTGTCGTCTTCTGCGCGCATCCGTTCATAGATTTCGGAGCCGATCAACCGGAAGATCAGGGTCTGGTCTCCGACCAGGGCCTGGTCGTGGGATTCTGCATAGCTGATGGTTTTTTCTTCTCTGCGGCGATTCGTCAGTTCATGCCAGAGATGGCCCATGGACCAGTCCTCGTCCCGGGTGTCTTTGGTCAAACGGATCCAGAAATCGGGAACGCCCATGGCAAAGCGGTAGTCGAAGCCAATCCCCCCGGCTTCGGCTGGGGACGCCAGGGTCGGCATGCCGCTGACATCTTCAGCGATGGTGACGGCGTCGGGCCGGATCCGGTGAATCAGCCGGTTGGCCAGGGCCAGATAGACCTGGGCGTCTTCGTCGACGTCATCCCCGAAGTAGTCTTCGTAGCGGGTGAACGCTGTGCCCAGTCCGTGGTGCAGATAGAGCATGCTGGTGATGCCGTCGAACCGGAAGCCGTCGAACCTGAATTCGTCGAGCCAATATCGGCAGTTGGACAGCAGAAAATGGACCACGGCGTTTTTGCCGTAGTCGAAGCAGCGTGAATCCCAGGCGGTGTGGATCCCCCGGGGCCCCTCGTGGAAGTACTGAAAGGGGGTGCCGTCGAACCGCCCCAGCCCTTCCACCTCGTTTGACACCGCATGGGAGTGGACCAGATCCATCAACACCCGAAGACCGGCCCCGTGGGCTTCGTCGATCAGGGCCTTCAGGTCCTCCGGCGGACCGTATCTGAAGGATGGGGCGAAAAAGTTCGATACCTGGTAGCCGAAGGATGCGTAGTAGGGATGCTCCTGGATCGCCATGAGTTGAATCGTGTTGTATCCTGCGTCCACGATCCGGGGGATGACGTTGTCGATAAACTCCCGGTATGTACCGATTTTTTCCGCATCCTGGGCCATTCCCACATGGGCTTCGTAGATGAGCGGGGCCGTTGCCGGTGCCTGAAATCCAGGGTGCCGCCAGCGGTAGGGTTCCGGCGGCGCCCAGACCTGCGCATTGAAGACCAGGGATTTGGGGTCCTGCACCACCCGCCGGGTCCAGGCTGGAATCCGGTCTCCGCCGCCCCCGGGCCAGTGGATGCGAAAACGGTACAGGTCCCCGTGATGCAGCGCGTCGGCCGGGATCCGGATTTCCCACACCCCGTCGTCGGAAATGCGCGAAAGGGCCAGCGCCGGGTCCTTCCGCCAGCCGGTGAAATCCCCGATCAGGTAAACGGCGCTGGCGTTGGGCGCCCATTCCCGAAGCACCCATGAATCGCCCCTCCGATGCAGGCCGAAGTATTCATGCCCCGAAGCAAAGTCCTCCAGGGTGATGTCCCCGCCGGTCAACTCCCCTCTGCGGCGCTCGATCGCCTCTTGACGGCGGAGCAGCGCCGGCTCGAAGGGTTTCAGATAGGGATCTTCTCGAATCAGGTCGGAAGTGGCATGAAATTCGGTCATCACGGTTAGGATCTCCTTTAGACGAGCAGCGGGCGGTGGAGCATCTTTTCATACAGCTCGATGTAACGCCTCGCGTTGACGTCGTGGGTGAAGGTTTCCCGGGCCCAGTTCATGATCCGGGAGATCTGTTTTTTCCGGGTGGAAGCCGGCAACCGGAAAAAGCCCATGGCCTGCCGGATGGCCCAGAAAAGCCCTCCCGAGTCGTAGGTTTCAAAAACGAAACCGTTGCCGCTGTCGGTGCCCGGGTCCAGGTGTCGAACCGTGTCGTGAAGGCCGCCGGTGTCGTGGACGATCGGAAGCGCGCCGTAGAGGCTTCCGATCATCTGGGGAAGGCCGCAGGGTTCGAAAAGAGAGGGCATCAGAACAAAGTCGGCTGCTCCGTAAGCCTGGTGCTCCAACTCTTCGCTGAAGTCGCAGGCCGCCACCCGATTTTGGAAACCATGGTGATGGACGATGTCCCGGAAAACCGATTGGTAATCCCCGTTGGCGACAAACACCACCTGGAGGCCGTCTTCCCAGAATTCGGAGATGGCGTTGTAGAAGATGTCCGCCAGAAGCTGGCATCCCTTCTGTACCGGGTCGAGCCGCGAGGGCCAGAAAAACATCGGGGCTTTTTCGTCGGCAACGAGGCCGAGCCGCTTTTGGAGCGCCAGTTTGTTTTTCCTTTTTTTCGCGGGGTGGTCCTCCGGGCCGTATGGGAAAGTCAGGTGCCGGTCCTGTATCGGATTGAACGCCGGGTCCGGTGCGTTGAGAATGCCGACGGCACAGCCGGCGTTGTACTTGTTGGTCAGCTCCTGGCGAAGATGGTTTTCCACGAAGCCATGACGGCCGGCAACGATTTCATCGAGGAACGTCTGACTGACCGTGTTGACGTAATGCGCGGCAAACACCCCGCTGACGAGAAAATCGACCGGGTTCGACTCCCGGCTCTCTTCGTATTCGAAAGCCATGTTTTCGTAAAAGAGGTTCTCCCAGAAATAGGCGGCATCGATGCCCCGGTCCTCGATGTCGGCCAGGGTCGATTTTACCGTGTGAATGTTGTGAATCGTAAACAGGCAGGGGATTTCCATCCGGCGGGACATGGCCGGTATCAGTCCGGTCATCCAGTCGTTGCAGTGGATCAGGTCCGGGCGCACCCGGGGCACGATGTTGTTGATGACCTCCCGCTGAAAGGCCAGGGAAAGCTTCGTATTTTCCTGGCCGTAGACCGAATAGACCCGGTTGAGGTAGAAAAACGCCCTGTCCTGGGCCAGGTGAAGACGGTCGTCGGGCATGATCGTCCGGATCATCCGCTGTTCCTTGCGAAGAAAGGGGGCCAGGCGGTCGCTGAAGATGGACCGATAGTCGGGCAGCGCGACATGAACGTCCGCCCCCTGTTCGAACAGGGCGTGGATCAGGGCCGCGGAGACATCGGCGAGGCCTCCGGCTTTGGCGGTGAGATACTGGGAAAGGCTTCCCATTCGGTCGGGCAGGTACGTCACCTCGGGGGTGACGATCAGCACCCGGGGCGTGTGTTTCGCGGCTGTCATCAAAGATCGCCTTTCTCCGGCCGGTGCTGTTGGTCGCGGCGGCCCGCACCGTTGCGCCTCGGATCTGCCG
>JAIPEL010000087.1 GCA_021737185.1 Desulfobacterales bacterium
TGCCGGCCACCTGGTCCCACGGCAACCCGGTGGACATCATCGGCGACGCACCGCCGGGGCGGTATGCCGACGCGCTAAAGCCGCTCTTGGATGACAAAGGCGTCGACGCCCTGCTGGTGATAAACTGCCCCACGGCGGTGGCCTCGAGCACGGAGGCCGCGCAGGTCGTGGTCGACACGCTGAAAGAAAGCGGGACAAAGGCAGGCTCCCGCGGCATTTTCACCAGCTGGCTGGGGATCGACGCCCCCCGGGAGGCCCGCAGGATCTTTGCCGAAAACAGGATCCCCACCTATGAGACCCCGAGCGAAGCGATCCGCGGGTGCATGCAGATGGTGCGCTACCGGCGCAGCCAGGAACTGCTCATGGAAACGCCGCCGAACCTTCCGGAAGTCTTCGAGCCTGACACCGGACAGGCCAAGGCAATCGTGGACAGGGCCTTGTCGGAAGGCAGGCAGTGGCTGACCGAGACCGAGGCCAAGGCCGTTTTATCCGCCTACAAAATCCCGGTGGTCCCGACAACCGAAGCGGCGACCGCCGAGGAGGCGGCAACGATTGCCGTCAAGCTCGGAAAACCGTCGGCGCTGAAGATCCTGTCCGCCGATATTACCCACAAGTCAGACGCAGGGGGCGTGGCGCTGAATCTTACCTCAGAGGAATCGGTGAGAGAGGCGGCGCGGGTCATGGAGGAGAAAATCCGAGAAAAATTCCCCGAAGCGGTGATGTCCGGGTTTACGGTGCAGCCCATGGTGCACCGGCCCGGCGCCACGGAGCTGATTGTCGGGGTCAACGATGACGTGCAGTTCGGTCCGGTGATCCTCTTCGGCCACGGTGGTACGGCCGTGGAAGTGATCCAGGACAGGGCCGTCGCCCTGCCCCCGTTGAATATGCATCTTGCCCGGGAAGTCATGACGCGCACCCGGGTATATCGCCTGCTCGAGGGCTACCGAGGCAAACCGGCGGCGGACCTGGAGAGCATTGCCCTGACCCTGGTCAAGGTCTCTCAGTTGATCTGCGACATCGCCGATGTTGCAGAACTGGATATCAACCCCCTGCTTGCCGATGAACACGGGGTGGTGGCCCTGGATGCCCGGATCAAGGTCGTCAAATCGGATCTTCCCGCCGCCCAGCGCCTGGCGATCCGTCCCTACCCCAAAGAGCTCGAGGAAACAGTGACGCTTGCCGACGGCCAGACGCTGCTGCTTCGTCCGATCCGGCCGGAGGACGAGCCGGCGCTTCAGACCCTTTTTTCGTCCCTTTCCGGGGAAGAAATCCGCCTGCGGTTTCTCCATCCCATGAAGGTTCTGCCCCACACCCTGGCGGCACGCTTGACCCAAATCGACTATGACCGGGAGATGGCGCTGGTCCTCTGCGAACCGGATGCTGAAAAGGAGCCGGGCTTGTGCGGTGTGGTTCGGTTTACCGCGGACCCGGACAACGAGCGCGCGGAATTTGCCGTTCTCGTGCGCCGGGACATGACCGGCTTGGGCCTGGGCCCGATGCTCATGCGCCGCCTGATCGACTGCGGCAAAAACCGGGGAATCGGGAAACTTTTCGGGGAAGTGCTGGCCGAAAACAAATCGATGCTCAGGCTGTGCGATGCGTTCGGGTTCAAAAAAAGAAGAGATCCGGAAGAACCCGGTGTGATGCTTGTCTCTCTGGCGCTATAGTGGAGAGCCTCCGCGCGGCGTAGCCAAAGGCGACCTGTGAGGGAGTAGCTCGCAGAGCGAAGACCCAAGACGGAAGCGAAGCGGAGGCCCGGGATCCAGCCCCGCCGCTGGCCGGGGGGATTCAAGATTCCAAATTCAAGGTTCAAGATTCTCCGGCGAGAAATTTATACGAATCTTTTGGTCTTAACCGGACAGTTTGATCAAAGATGAAACTTATGTCGAAGCCCCTGACGGTGGAGGGACGCGCTCTGTCGCGTCCGTGTTGCCGGCAATGACCCAATACCGGCCACGACGGAGCGTGGCCCTCCAACCTCCAAAACCCAAGACGGGGGCAGGTCGGTTATTGCCGCCGGCCTCGGTCGAAGTTTCACACAAGAAACCTGATGCGTTCGTAAAAAGTCTGCTTATAGGCGGCTTTGTAAAGAGTTCGAGATCAAGGCGCCCGAATTCCGAAGAATGATGAGCACTTATGGTACGCCGCAATGACGAGGGATGAAGGGGAACGCAGATATCGGACTTTTTATGAAGTCGTCAAGCCTACCGATCTATCTTCGCTTTCAGGTACGCGATGCAGCCGTTCAGGGTCGCAAGCTTCGGGTAGTCTTCTTCCGGAATGTTCACGTTCAGCTGTTCTTCCAGCCCGACGGCGAAATTCATAAAATCAACCGAATCAAAATCGAACTGATTGCGCAGCCGATCGGAGGGGTCAAGATGTTCGACGTCGGCTTCCGGCGCGATTCCGGCGATAATCTCCAAGGCCACTTTTTTGATGTCATCTTCGCTTTGCATCCATCGCACCTTTGCCTTGTGCAATCATGTTTGGCACCGCTGTTTTCATTCGTCAATACCGCGGAGGCGACTGTGTAGCAATCCGTCATCCCGACTCGACGGTGGGGTATCGCTGCCGCCGGTCAGTCAAGGCGATCGGCCAGGTACCGGCGCATCTCCGCCAGGGTGTTGAGCCGGCCGTAGTCGGACTCCGGAATCTCCACCCCGAGTTCCTCGTGGAGCTGGATAAAGAAGTTGAGGGCGTCGAAGGAATCGATGTCCAGCGCCCTTCTGATGTTGTCGTCGGCAGAAAGCCGGCTCGGCTCAGACTCCGGCGCGATGCGCTTGAGAATATTGAAAATGGTCTGCTCGATCTTTTCTTCGTTCATAGCTTGGACGGCTCCTGAAGACGGCGGTTAAGGGTATCGAGGAAGCGGGCGCCCTGGAGGCCGTCGGTGGCCCGATGATCCCCTGAAAGGGAGGCTGTCATCACCGGGCGGACGCCGAGCAGACCGTTCTCCGCCCAAGGCTGCTCCATGGTTTTGCCGATGCCGACCAGGGCGACCTGGGGCGGATAGATGACGCCGAAGACCGATTCCACCCCGAGGTCTCCCAGATTCGTCACGGTGATGGTTGCAGCGGTCATCTCTGCGCTTTTCAGTCGGCCGTCGCGGGTCCGGGTGATCAGATCGCGCAGCGCCGCCATCAATTCATCCACCCCCAGCAGGTCGGCATCGAGAATGGCCGGTGCAATCAATCCCCCCTGCCTCAAGGAGATGGCAATGCCGATATTGATTGCTTCCTGGGGTTGGTGCCGGTCGTCGATCCAGTACCCGTTCAGCTCCGGCACCTCCTGCAGGGACATCGCCACGGCCTTGAGAAGCGGCACCACCGGAAGGAGGCGGTCCTTGATGGAACGCCTGCGGTTCTCGGATTCCAGCCAGCCCAGGGTCCGGCGCATGTCCACCCGCGTTTGAAGATAGTAGTGGGGGATTTCCCGCTTGGAGCGCGCCATCGCCTTGGCAATGGCCCGGCGCATGGCCTCCGGATCTTTCCAGCCGGACACCTCTTCCGGAGCGGGTGCGGCGGCGGCCGGGGCTTCTTCGGCGCGCGGCGGCGCGGCAACAGGGGGCGGTTCTTCCGGTCCGGCCGCTTTTGCCGCCTCGACCGCCTGTTTGACATCGGCGGCGCAGATGCTCTCGTGGGGTCCGCTGGGCACGAGGGTTTTTAAATCGATGCCGTGTTCGGCAGCCAGCCTTCTGGCATAGGGGGAGGCCTTGACACGCTCTGCCGGCGATTCGGGAGGCGGTGCGGGGGGTTCTTTCTTCTGCGCCCGGGGCGGAGCGGCTTCGGTAGTGGCTTGTTCGGCGCCGACAGCCTTCGTTTCCGCCTCCCTCGGCTGGTCCGCATCGCTTCGAATGATGGCCATCACGGTGCCGACGGGCACCTTTTCTCCAGGCTTTACCAGCAGTTCTTCGACGACGCCGTCTTCATAGACCTCGACCTCGATGGCCGCCTTGTCCGTGTCCACCACGGCGATGATGTCCCGGCGCTTGACGCGGTCTCCCGGTTTCACTCGCCATTCGAGGAGCGTGCCCGACTCCATATCTGCGCCCAGACTGGGCATGCGAAATTCACCCATGGGTCTTCACCATTATTCTGATGAGTTCCACGATGTTGTCCACCTGGGGCAGGGCGGCCGCCTCCATGTGTTTGGCATAGGGCATGGGCACTTCCGCGCTGCAGAGCCGCTCCACCGGCGCATCCAGGTCGAAAAAGACGCCCTCCATGATCCGGGCGCTGATTTCGGCCGAGATGCTGCCGCTGCGCCATCCCTCGTCCACGATCAGGGCCCGGTGGGTCCGGGAAACCGACGAAAGAAAGGTGGCCTCATCCAGGGGCCGCAGGCTCCTGAGATCGATTACTTCGGCCTCGATTCCCTCGGCAGAAAGGATCTCCGCCGCCTCGAGCGCTTTGATCAGACTGGCCGAGTAGCTGATGATGGAAATATCCCGCCCCGGCCGGCACAGCTTTGCCCGGTCGATATCCACCGGCCCGGCATCGGCGGCAAGTTCCCCCTCCAGGTTGTACAGGCCGCTGTGTTCGAAAATGAGCACCGGATCCGGGTCTTGAAGGGCCGTCCAGAGCATGCCCCGGGCGTCTTCATGGGTGGCTGGGCTTACGACCCGGATTCCGGGAATGTGCGCATACCAGCCGTCCAGGCAGTGGGAATGCTGGGCGGCCAGCTGCCGTCCTCCGCCGGTGGCCATCCGGATGACCAGCGGCACGTTAAACTGCCCCCCGGACATGTGAAGATAGGTGGCGGCGGTGTTCATGATTTGGTCTGCGGCCAGAAGACTGAAATTGACGGTCATGATCTCCACGATGGGGCGCATCCCGCCGAGGGCCGCGCCGATCCCCGCCCCGACAAAGCCGGACTCTGAAAGCGGCGTGTCGCGGATCCGCTCCGGCCCGAACTCTTCGAGCAGCCGCTTGCTCGCGGCAAAGCAGCCGCCGTAGCGGCCAACATCCTCACCCATCAAAAACACCCGCTCGTCTTTGCGCATCGCCTCGGCGAGCGCTTCGCGCACAGCGTCTCGGTAAGTGAGCCTGCGCATCGTTTCCGGGCTGCTGGGGCTCATTCGCTCCTCCGTTCCGAGGTCACAAATCGGGTCAGATCCTCCACCGGCTCCCAGGTGCACGCCTCTGCAAAGGCGACCGCTTCCTTGATTTCCTTTGCGGCCTCACCCTCGATTTTCTGCCGATCTTTGTCGGTCAAAAGGCCCTCTGTTTTGAGCGTTTTGCTGAAGGCTTCAATAGGGCAACGCTTTTTCCAGTCTTCGACTTCGGCCTTGTCGCGGTACAGCTCCGGGTCGAACATGGAATGGGCGCGAAAGCGGTAGGTACGGCACTCCAGAAAATGGGGTCCCTTCCCGCTCCTGACGGCGGCAGCCGCCTTTTGGGCGGCGGCTTCCACGGCCAGCACGTCCATCCCGTCCACGGAGGCTGCCGCCACGTCGTAGCTGGAGGCCTTGCGCACCAGATCCGTGACCGATTCGGACAATTTCAAGGCCGTTCCCATGGCGTATAGGTTGTTTTCGCAGACAAAAAGCACCGGAAGCTTCCACAGGGAGGCAAGATTCATGCTTTCGTGGAATTCGCCTTCGGCGACGGCGCCCTCGCCGAAAAAGCAGCCGGTCACCCGCGGGCGCTGTTGCATTTGATCCGCCAGGGCCAGACCGACGGCAATGGGAAGACCGCCGCCGACGATGGCGTTTCCGCCGTAAAAGCGCGTTTTCGCGTCGAAAAGGTGCATCGATCCGCCCCGGCCGCGGCTGCAGCCTTCCTGCTTGCCGAACATTTCAGCCAAAATGCTGCCGGCGGAAATGCCCCGGATGAGCGCATGGCCGTGCTCCCGGTAAGTAGCCACCACGGCGTCTTCGGCGGTCAGCGCCTCCATCACCCCTACGGCCACCGCCTCCTGGCCGTCGTAAAGATGCAGAAAACCTCGAATCTTCATGGCGCTGTATAGCTCTGCGCATGCTTCCTCCAGACGGCGGATACGGATCATGTTTTTCAGCAGGTGCAGGACGTGATCCCGTTCGGCCTTGGGCGTCTTCTTTTTTGGGGTGCGCTGGGCGTTCATTCTCCTGTCTCCAATGTGGATAGGTCTCCTTCCGGCAGGCCCAGTTCGCGGGCCTTGAGCAGCCGCCGCATGATCTTTCCGGCCTTGTTTTTGGGCAGCTTTTCCTTGAACTCGATCTCCTTGGGCGCCACCGCCGCCCCCAGCCTCTTTCGGGCAAATCCGATGAGCTCCAGCCGCAGATCGTCGTCCGGAGAGACGCCGGGTTTCAGGGCGACAAAGGCTTTGACCATTTCCCCGATGAGGGGATCGGGTTTGCCGATGACCCCGGCTTCGGCCACGGCGGGGTGCTCCATGAGGGTGCTTTCGACCTCGAAGGGTCCCACCATGTGTCCGGAGGTCTTGATGATGTCATCCGCCCTTCCGACGAACCAGAAATATCCGTCGGCATCACGCCGGGCCAGGTCGCCGGTCAGATACCAGCCGCCGGCGAAGCACTTCCGGTAGCGTTCTTCGTCGTGCAGGTAGCCCCGGAACATGGAGGGCCAGCCCGGTTTCAGGGCCAGGTCCCCCTGGATGTCGGGGTCCTCGATGACCTCGGCCTGACCGTTTCCGCTTCGGTGGACGATGGCCGCCGTGATGCCGGGAAGAGGCCGGCCCATGGACCCCGGCCGGATTTCCATGGCGGGAAAATTGGCGATCATGATGCCGCCGGTCTCGGTCTGCCACCAGTTGTCGTGGATGGGCAGGCCCAGGGCGTCCTGTCCCCAGACCACCGCCTCCGGATTGAGGGGCTCGCCCACGCTGTGAACCACCCGCAGGCGGGAAAGATCGTGCTGCTTGCGTGGGGCCACCCCCAGCCGCATCAGCCGCCGAATAGCCGTGGGCGCCGTGTACCAGACAGTGACTTTTTCAGACGCCAGAATCCGGCACCAGCGCTCGGCGTCGAAATCCGCCTCATCGACGATGTTGGTGATCCCGTGCAGCAGCGGAGCGATGATCCCGTATGAAGTGCCGGTCACCCAGCCGGGGTCTGCCGTGCACCAGAACACGTCACCGGGATGAAAATCGAGGACGTATTTCCCGGTCGCATAGTGGGTCAGCACGGCCTCGTGTACATGGATGGCCCCCTTTGGAAGGCCGGTGGTGCCGCTGGTAAAGTGCAGCAGCGCCCGGTCTTCCGGGTCGGTGGCGGAAATAATGAACGATTCCGAAGACGCCTCCATGAGCCGGGGAAGCGACCACACCCCGAGTTCGGAGTGCTCGTCGTCGTCCACCAGAAGGACATGGGCCAATTGGGGAAGTTTTTCCCGCTGCGGAAGGATCTTTTTCCGATATTGATCAGCAGTGGTCAGCAACACCCGGGCTTCCCCCCGGCTGAGGCGCTGAAAGACCGGCTCCGGACCGAAGGCCGAAAAAAGCGGGCAAAAGACGCTGGCGTTTTTCAGGGCGCCCAGGGCGCCCCAGTAAAGCTCGGGGATGCGGCTGGCCAGGATGGCGACCGTATCCCCGCGCCCCACCCCCAGACCGCGAAGCACGTTGGCAAACCGGTTGGTGAGAATTTTCAGTTCAGCGTAGGTAAAGTCCCGTACCCTGTTCCCGCTGCCCAGCCAGCGAATCGCCAGGTGGTCCGCCAAAGGGCCGTCGGCGTGGCGGTCGACGGCTTCGTGGGCGATATTCAGTCCGCCGCCGGGAAGACCGTCCAATTTCCGACGGACGCCGTCCCATGAAAACCGGCTGCAGGTCCGGTCATAATCGAGCAAGTTGGGCGGTGTCTCCCAGGAATCGACAGACTTCTTTATAGGCTGCCAAAGCAAGTTCGCACCTCCCTTCCGGGCGTCGGGAAGGAGCGTTGGGTCTTTTACACGATTTCGGAAACCGTAAAACGCGTCAAACTGTCAGCGAACTGCCCCATAGACCGTGGATGTTGCAGTAGGCCAACGCATGAAACGCCTTGAAATCCTCGATCTGGTTGATGATTTCTGAAATGTCCATCGTCCCTTCTCCTTTCTTGAGTCCAAAAAGGAAACTGTTATGAAAAAAAGGATTCAAACTTCGTGCCATGTTGGGGCCTAGTGGCGAGCACCCTGGGTGAGCCATTGCCGGGGCGGACATAACCGTCTGTATTTTATATTTCATGGCATGCAGGGTCACATCTGCTGACTCCGGCGAATCATGCTGGTGATTTGACCGCCATTTCATTTCATCGATAGAAGGCGTAAAGTAATAGAACGCTTCGTAAAGAATTTTGACGGGTCGACGCCGGTTTCGGTGAAAATACTTCATATTTGCAAGCGAGGATGCCTACCATGAAAGCCAAAAGCCATCCGTTCGATGCCCATCATGCCCGATATGATGCATGGTTTGCGCGCCACGACGCGGCGTATCATTCCGAGCTGCTGGCCGTTAGAGCCGCGCTGCCATGGCAGGGGCTGGGGCTTGAGATCGGCGTCGGAACAGGCCGCTTTGCCGCTCCGCTGGGGGTAAAAGTCGGTATCGACCCGTCCATGGCGATGCTGGCGTATGCCGTCAAAAGAGGGATCCTGGCCATTCAGGCAATCGGCGAAACCCTTCCATTCAAAAATGCGGTCTTCGACTTCGTTTTGATGGTCACCACGATCTGTTTTGTCACCGATGCCCAAAAAATGCTGGTCGAGACACGCCGGGTCCTGAAACCCGGTGCGCCCCTGGTCATCGGATTCGTGGACCGGGAAAGCCGGCTTGGCAAGGTCTATCTGGATCACAAGGCGGAGAACGTCTTCTACCGGGATGCCACGTTCTATTCGGCCTCGGAAGTGAAGAACCTCCTCAAAGACGTCGGATTCGATCGCCAAATCTGGGTGCAAACGCTGTCATCACCGCTGGATCAAACACAGGAGATCGAAGCGCTGCGTGAGGGATATGGCAGCGGTGGCTTTGTGGTCGTATCGGCCACCCGCTGAGACAATCCGGACCGAGAAGCCGCATCTGTTCCAGAATCCACCGGGCACGGTCTCGAACGTAGGCCGAAGGACGGTCCGCACGCAGTCTTCTCGGGTTCGGAAGCACGGCAGCCAGAACGGCCGCCTCGAAGGGGCTCAGGACGGCGGCCGGCTTGCCGAAAAAATGCCGGGCGGCCGCCTCGACCCCGTAGATGCCCCGGCCGAATTCGGCGATGTTCAGGTAGACCTCCAGAATTCTGGCCTTGGGCCAAAGCAGCTCCAGGAGCATCGTGAACCATGCCTCCAGCCCCTTGCGCATGAAGCTTCGGCCGGGCCACAAAAAAAGATTTTTCGCAGTCTGCTGGCTGATGGTGCTCGCCCCCCTGAGCCGGTCCCCTCGGAACCGGTCCTCGACGGCGTCGGAAATCGATTCGAAATCGAATCCGGCATGGTCGAAAAACTTCTGGTCCTCGGCCGCCACCGCGGCCAGCTGCATGTCTTTGCTGATCCGCTCCAAGTCGACCCAGCGGTAGCGGATCTCCTGAAACGCTTTAGGGCGGGTTTCCAGGGTCTGATATTGAATCATGAAGGAAGTGGTGGGCGGGTCCAGCCAACGGAAAATCAAGACCGAAACGAGCGACAGCGCGGCAAAACCGGCCGCCGTCCAAAGCAGCCAGAAAAAAACACGCCTGATCAGGCGGAGAAAAAATTGACCTACCCGGCGGGAAAACGGGTGTTTTTGACTTTTCGGCATCTCTATCTCAATTTTCATAAAACCCGGACCGGCTCAAACTCGTCGAAAAGACTACCTAAATTCCGGCCTCGAATCAAGGAAAGGAAAAATTCGCATCTATGCCCCCCAAAAAAGCTGACAGGAAAACCTCTAGCGGCTCGATTCAGCTCCTTCGTTTGGGCGACAATTCCGAAAAAATTTTGTACCAGGCGGACCGACCCGGCCGCCTGGTACAAAATTTTTCCAGTCATATTCAAGGTTTTCGTTGTTTCCGGGTTGCTTCTGTGGTAATTCGTCAAGGCGTTTTGCTGAGTTTATCCGGCCACCGGGGGAGGGACCATGGGAGAGCTCAAGGACTACCGAAACATCCACGAGATGTTGAATGAAACCGTCCAGCGGCGCCGGGAGCACGTGGCCTACAGGTGGTTCACGGCCCCGGGACAGACCGATGAAGTCTCCTGGAAAGAATTTTACGCCCAGGTGCGCCGGGCCGCCCGGGGGTTGATCGCCTTGGGGGTGAAAAAAGAGGACAAGATCACGATCCTGAGCTACTCCTGCTACCGATGGGTGCTCTGCGATATGGCTGCAGCCGTCATCGGCGCCCAGACCGTCGGGATCTACCACAGCCTGCCGGCGCCGGACATCTCCTACATCGTGGACCACAGCGACTCGGTGGTCGCCTTTGCCGAAGACCAGAGCCAGCTCGACAAGCTTTTTAAGATCCGGGAGCAGATCCCGGATGTTCGAAAAGTGATCCTTTTTTCCGGTGTGGTGCCCGAAGACGGCTGGGTGATCGGTTTTGACGAGTTCATGGAAATGGGAGAACAGATACCGGAAGAAAAGGTCGATGAGATGGCCGCGGCGGTCTCTGCGGACGATGTGGCCGGCATCGTATACACCTCCGGAACCACCGGCGTTCCCAAGGGATCCATGCTCACCCACGACAACCTCACCTTCACCGCCCAGTCCGTGGCCGGCTCTGTGGTCTGGTATCCGGACGACCAGGTGTTTCTCTTTCTGCCCCTGGCCCACGTCTTTGCCAGGACCTGCGTCTACACCTCCCTTTTTGCCGGCTGCACCATGACCTTCTGCCGGGGCATCGACTTCATCGCCGAAGACATCAAGGCCGCCCGGCCCCACTGGTTTCCCAGCGTGCCGCGGATCTACGAAAAGGTCCACGCCAAGGTGACGGGAATGGCCGAAGCCAAGGGCGGCACCGCATTGAAGATCTTCAACTGGGCCTTTTCCGTCGGACACGAAGTCGGCGATCTGAAACTGGCCAAAAGACCGATTCCCTTCTTGCTCGGCCTCAAGCAACGGCTGGCAAACAAGCTGGTGCTCTCCAAGATCCAGGAGGCCTTGGGCGGCCGCGTCCGCTGGTGCATCAGCGGCGCGGCTCCCTTCAATCCGGACATCGGCAAATGGTTTCACGCCGCCGGCGTGCTCGTCGTGGAAGGCATCGGCATGACCGAAAACACCTCCTTTTCCAACCTGAACCGGTTCGACGACTACCGCTTCGGCTGGGTGGGCCCCCCGGGGCCGGGCATCGAGCAAAAAACAGCAGACGACGGAGAGATTCTCTTCCGGGGCCGGAACGTGATGAAGGGCTACTACAAGATGCCCGAAGAAACCGCAGAAGTCATCACCGAAGACGGCTGGCTGAAAACCGGCGACGTCGGCGAGATCGATGAGAACAATTTTCTGCGCATCACCGGAAGAAAAAAAGAGATCATCGTCACCTCCGGAGGCAAGAACATCGCCCCGGCCCGCATCGAGGGGATTCTGGCCACCTCCCGGTACATCAACCAGGTGCTGGTCATCGGAGACGAACGAAACTACCTGACAGCCCTGGTCACCATCGATCCGGACAACGCCGCCGAATATGCCCGGCAGCATGGCATTTCGTTCGTCTCCACCGAAGACCTGGCCGCAAACCCGGCCATTGTCGGGATGATCGAGCGCGAAGTCCAGGAGAAGAACAAGGAGCTGGCCTCTTTCGAAACCGTCAAG
The DNA here is from genome assembly GCA_021737185.1 of Desulfobacterales bacterium. Taxonomy (GTDB): domain Bacteria; phylum Desulfobacterota; class Desulfobacteria; order Desulfobacterales; family CAFBRK01; genus JAIPEL01. The sequence continues at coordinate 11,683 of JAIPEL010000087.1, forward strand.
AAAATCCGGGTGGTTCCCGAGTTCACCATCGACAACGGCATGCTCACCCCCACCATGAAGGTCAAAAAGAAGGTGGCCAGAAAGCGGTACGCCGAGGAAATCGATTCCCTCTACAAATAAATGCGCTGTCGCGCATTTATAAGCGGCGGCTGAGCCGCCGAAAGGATATAAGGGTTGGTTGCCACTGGGCAGATCAGACTTATACTAGATACCGAATATGTGCGCTGAGCTATAGGAGAAGAAACACCTTAAAGACAGACGAACAGGATCTCATTCGTTCTTTCCTCTTTGTTTTATACGGCGTAGCCGTATCCAAATAAATCCGCGGCAGCGGATTTATTTTTGAATCTGGAATTTTGAACCCTGCCGGCCCACAGCCTATACGTCAATCTGTGGCTCTGGCCAAGGCACTCTGATTAAGTCGAAAGGAATTGGTTTATCATGGCTTTTGAAAAGAGCGACTACCAGGAAGACATCGACCGGGCGACGGCGGTGTTTGAGACGAACCACGGCACCTTCGAGGCCGAGCTGTATGCCAAGGAGTGTCCCGAAACGGTGTGGAACTTCATCAACCTGGCCGAGGACCGGCAGCAGGCCCTGACGAAAGGGCCGTTCTACGACGGACTCACCTTTCACCGGGTCATCGACGGCTTCGTCATCCAGGGCGGCTGCCCCCAGGGAACCGGCACCGGCGGTCCGGGCTACCGCTTCGGAGACGAGTTTCATCCGGACCTGCGGCACGACGGCGCCGGAGTGCTCTCCATGGCCAACGCGGGCCCAGGCACCAACGGCAGCCAGTTTTTCGTTACCCTGGCGCCCACCCCCCACCTGGACGACCGCCATTCCGTCTTCGGCAAGGTGGTCAAGGGGCTCGATGTGGTGGAGAAAATCGGCAAGGTGGCCACCGGCCCCGGCGACCGCCCAAAAGAGCCCGTGGTTATGGAAAAAGTCACCATCCGCCGGCCGCAATAACTGCTCGATACGCTGACCTTCCGGCCTCTTTTTTTCTGAAGGGACTGCTGCAGGGAGTGCGGGACGATCGTTTTGATAAAAACGACGTTTACGATGTTGCGGGGTTGAGCCAGTCCACCCGGCTGGCCAGCCCCGGAAATTCCTCCCGCGCGGCGCGCAGGTCCGCCAGGCCGATCTCCGTGTTCAGAACCACTTCCTTGTCTCCGGCGGCGGCCATGGGGACGCCCCAGGGATCGACCATCATGCTGTGGCCGACGAACTGGATCCCGCGGTTGATCCCTGTGGAGTTGGCGGAAACCAGGAAGCACTGGTTTTCCATCGCCCGCACCCGGTTGAGCATGAGCCAGTGCTCCAGGCGCGGATAGGGCCATGCCGAACAGACCAGGAAGATCTCCGCCCCCCGGTCGACCATGGCCCGAAAAAGCTCCGGGAAGCGAAGGTCGAAGCAGGTGGCCATCCCGATGCTGCCCAGGGGGGTGTCCGCCACGGTGACCGCCTCTCCGGGGGTCAGGATCTCAGTCTCCTTGGAGTTGTATCCGAACAGGTGGATTTTCCGGTAGTTGGCCAGCACCTCCCCATCCGGGGAAATCAGGTAGCTAGAGTTGAAGCAGCGGTCTCCGTCTTTTTCGACGAAGCTGCCGGCGTGCACATACGCCCGAATCTCCCGGGCCGCTTCGCGCACCGCACTCAGGGTCGGACCGGTCCGTGTTTCGGCCTCTGGCGTATAGCGGTCGAAGCTCATGAATCCGACATTCCAGATTTCCGGCAGGATCACCAGGTCCGCCCCTTTGCAGAGTCTGATTTTCCTCACCGCCTTATCGATCGTCGCCGTCTTGTCCTCTTCCACCACAGACATCTGAATGGATGCAACTCTCATGGCGATTCTTTTCCTTTCAGGAGTTCCATTCGCTGATGATCGCCGAAACTGATCGGAGCTTTCCGACGCTGCCACCCGAAGCGGCAGACCAGACATAGCCTATATGACCTGGGATATCCAGCCAACGACTGTAAGTTTCGTCGAAAATTCTCCGACAAACACGTCTCGCCGGAAAGCAGAAATTGACAAATCCCTCTCGATAAAGATAGTCAGGAAAAAATTGTCATTATCCGGGGTCATTCGTCGCCATGAAAAAGAAGCCCAGCTCGCTCAAACCGGAGGAATCCCAGGACAGCATCTGGAGGGCCTACACCGGCATCCGGAACATGCTGTTCCACAATGAAATCATGCCGGGCCAGAAGATCGCCTACCGCGATCTGGCAGAAAGACTCGGCATGAGCCAGACCCCGGTCATCCAGGCCCTCAAGTGGCTCGAGTTTCAGCAGATCGTCCGAAGGGAACCCAACCGCGGCTATTACACCGAACCGTTGAGCCTGAAGCAGATCGAGGAGATCTACGAGTTCCGGGAATTGATCGAACTTTCCCTGCTGCCCAAGGCAATGGCCCGGATGGACGCCGCCGGCCTGGCCCGGCTGGAAAACGCCCTGGCCGCCCACCGGCAGGCCGCCAAAGATCCGTACCTTCACGAGCGCCTGATCAAGGACATGACCCTTCACCTGACCCTGGCGGAGCTCTCGGACTGTGCCGTCCAGGAGCGGGCCCTGCGCAACCTCTACGACCTTCTGTATCTCAAGTACGGCCTGAACATCCTGTTTTCGGCGCCGGTGGACACGGCCTGCGACGACCACGCGGTGCTGGTCGACCGGATTGGCGCAGGCGACGTCAAGGGGGCCAGGCAGATCCTCTCCCGGCACATCCGGAAGGTGAAAAAACACGTCCTGGCCGGCCTGGAACGAAGGTTGAAAGCCCAGGAGACCAACTCGCTGTGAGCCGTGCCCGTGATGTTCGTTTTCCGCAGAGAAACGGTTGACATCCGCTTTTCGATCCGATATCGGGAGGCTTTGCCGGGCGATATTTAATCAAATATTTGATCAAAAGTTTTTAAAATCGCGGGCGCGATTTTAAAAACAGTTGAAAAACTCAAACACTAGATAAAAAAGGATACCGTCAAAAACCACCTTGGTAATGCCGGGAACGTATGCAAACTTTGGCGAGCCCCATTCGGCAGCGCCTGAACCTGCCGCTTTGAGCGGTCAACAAGCCATGGCTCCGGCGTTGCCGGAGGCCGTGATGTTTCGGGAGGAAACATGGCCCTGTGTTTTATGGAAGGAAACGAAGCCGTCGCCTGGGGGGCGAAAATTGCCGGCTGCCGGTTTTTCGCGGGCTACCCCATCACCCCGGCGACAACCATCTACAATGCCATGCTCGCGTTTCTGCCGCCGGAAGGAGGCGTTTGCCTGCAGGGAGAAGATGAGATCGCATCCATGGGCTTTTGTCTCGGCGCCTCCATGGCGGGAGCAAAGACCATGACCGCCACATCAGGCCCCGGCATCAGCCTCTACAGCGAGCATATCTCCTTTGCCATTGCCAGCGAGATTCCCCTCGTGATCGTCGACGTCCAGCGGCTGGGGCCTTCCACAGGCTCGGCCACCCGGGGCGCCGACGGCGATGTTCAGTTCCTGCGCTGGGGCAACAGCGGGGGACAGCCGGTGATCGTGCTTGCCCCCACGGACGTGGCCGACTGCGTGACCCTGACCGTCCACGCCTTCAATCTGGCGGAAACTTATCGATGCCCGGTCTTTGTCGCGGCCAACAAGGAAATTTCCATGACCAAGGAAAGCATCGATCTGGAGAAGCTGCCGATCCCGAAGGTGGTGAACCGCAAGACCGCTCCGGAGGGGGAAGCCTATATCCCCTTTGCCGTGTCTGAAGGCAGCCGAGTGCCCGACTTTCTGCCCATCGGTGCGGACCGGCTCGTGCGCCAGACCTCTTCCACGCACGGAGAAGACGGCTACCTCACCGTGGATCCTTCCACCATTCAACGGTTTCAGGATCGCCGTCAGGAAAAAATTACCGCCGCAGTGGATGACTTCACTTTTTTTGACGAACTCCCCGCCCAAAACGCCGACATCCTGTTGATTACTTACGGGGTCACCGCCCGGGCCGCCAGGACCGTCGTCGCCAAGCTTCAGGCGGCCGGTGAACCGGTCGCCCTGCTGGTGCTCAAGACCCTCTGGCCGGTGCCCGAAGCGCTGATCCGGCAAAAAACGCAGGGCGTCAAGCGTGTGGTGGTCGCTGAAATGAACATGGGCCAATACCTGCACGAAATTCAGCGGATCTGCTGCGACCGGACGGTCGACTTCATCGGCACGATGGACGGAAATCTGATTTCCCCGGCACGAATCGAGGAGGTGCTCTCAAATGGATAGTCTGCTCAACCCCCAAAGACCGCCCGTGTTCTGCCCCGGGTGCGCCCACGACCAGGTCACCAAGGCCCTGGACAAGGCCCTGATCAACATGAACCTGGCCGGAAATCAGGTGGTGCTCGTCAGCGACATCGGCTGCTCCGGTCTGTTCGATACCTTTTTTAACACCCATGCCTTTCACGGCCTTCACGGCCGGGCCCTGACCTATGCCACGGGCCTGAAAATGACCCGACCGGAGCTTACGGTCATCGTCACCATGGGAGACGGGGGCCTGGGAATCGGCGGTGCGCATCTGCTCAGCACCTGCCGGCGCAACATCGACCTGACGCTGCTGGTACTGAACAACTTCAACTACGGGATGACCGGCGGCCAGTGTTCGTCCACCACGCCCCAGGAGGCGACGGTGGGCTCCGGCTTCTTGAACCAGATCGAAAAACCGATGGACGTATGCAAAGTGGCCCAGGCCGCGGGGGCCGCCTATACGGCCCGCTCATCGGCTTACCGCAAAAACCTGCCCGAAGCCATCGAGCAGGCGATCCGATTCAATGGGTTCTCCCTGATCGACATCTGGGGGGTCTGTCCCGGCCGCTATACGAAACGAAACAAGTTGACCCCGGCTTCGATCGAAGCCCAAATTTCAGAGATGCCGCCTGCTGATGGTCCTGTAGAGGAAAACCAGCGCCCCGAATACGGGAGCAGCTACCGCGAAAAATCCGCGGCCCAAAAGGCTCCTTCACCACCGAAAACCATCGAGGCGCGCTTTTCGGCGCCGGAAACCGGCCGGCAGGAAGTGATGATCCTCGGCAGCGCCGGCCAGCGGATCGTCACCGCCGGTGAACTGCTTTGCCTTGCCGGGCTCACCGCCGGTCTCAGGGCAACGCTGAAAAACGACTACCCCATCACGGTCCTGCGGGGGCATTCGGTTTCCGAGGTGGTGCTGTCCGACGAAGAAATCGACTTTACGGGCATCGACTCGCCCAAGGTCGTATTGGCCCTGGCCCAGGAGGGGGTCAACCGGAAAAAGTCGATATTCGGTACCCTGGCAGATTCGGCCCGGGTGTTCAAGGCAAGGGAGGTCGACCTGCCCGCAACCGCCGCCGACGTGGTCGAGGTCGATTTCAAGGCGCTCGGCATCCGGCCCCCGGACAGGGCCCTGGCGAGCCTGGCCCTGATGGCAGGTGAAAATCGCGTGCTGTCAGTCGAGATGCTCAAAAAGGCGCTCAAGACCCGCTTCAAAGGGGAGGTGCTGGAAAAGGCCCTGGCCCTGGTACAAAAAGAAATGCGCTAACGCGCATTTCTAAGCGGCGGCTTCGCCGCCGATAGCACTGAATGAACGATTACACCATGGGGGAGTTTTCCATGCATCCCTACTTTAAAAAGATGGCCGAATTCGGCCGGGAGCTTAACCCCGGCCAGATCAAGAGCACCGAAGGCAACATCGAAAAGATCCGGGAAGTGGAGGCCGGCTTCAAGGAGGCCTTTGCCAAGGTCAAGACCGTGGGGATCCCCGAAGAAAAGATCAACGCCCGGGGTCAGCTCACCGTCTGGCAGCGGCTCAACTACCTGGTCGATCCGGGCACCTTTTTGCCGCTTCACACCCTCTACAACCCGGCCGAAAACGAACAGGGCACCACCAATGTCTTTGACGGCCTGGGCAAGATCGGCGGCAAGTGGGCGGTGATCATCGGATTCGACAACAAGTTTCTGGCCGGCGCCTGGGTCCCGGGGCAATCCGAAAACATTCTGCGCTGCACCGACCTTTCCCAGCGGCTGAACATCCCCCTGGTCTGGCTGGTCAACTGCAGCGGGGTCCAGCTCAACAAACAGGAGAAATTCTACGCCGACCGAAGGGGCAGCGGCACCACCTTCTTCCGCCACGCCGAGCTCGAGCAGTTGGGCATTCCGGTGCTGGCAGCCATCTACGGCACCAACCCGGCCGGCGGCGGATACCAGGGAATCAGCCCGACCATCTTGTTCGCCCACAAGAACTGCAACATCGCCGTGGGCGGCGGCGGCATCCTGTCGGGCATGTCCCCCAAGGGCTACTTCGACGAGGAAGGGGCCGAGCAGCTTATCAACGCCGCCAAGCAGTACAAGGCCACCCCGCCGGGCTCGACAAAGATCCACTACGATGAAACCGGCTTTTTCCGGTACGTCTTCGACGACGAAAAAGAGGTTTTGGACAAGGTCAAGGAATACATGGCCGATATGCCCGCTTACAACCCGAAGTTTTTCCGGGTCGACGGGCCCAAGCCGCCGCGGTTTTCCGCCGACGACCTGTACCGGCTGGTCCCCTTCAACCAGAAGCAGATGTACGATTTTGACGGGGTGCTCTCCCGGCTGGTGGACGGCAGCGAGCATTTGGAGTACAAGCCCGGCTACGGCCCGGAGGTCTACACCGGCCTTTGCAAGTTCGACGGCTTTTTGGTGGGGGTGATCGGCAACCGGCAGGGGTTTTTGGGCGAAGACTACCCCGAGTACGCCGATTATCCGGGCATCGGCGGAAAGCTCTACCGCCAGGGGCTGATCAAGATGAACGAGTTTGTCACCCTGTGCGGAAGAGACCGGATCCCGATTCTCTGGTTCCAGGACACCTCCGGCATCGATGTGGGCGACATCGCCGAAAAGGCCGAGCTTTTAGGCCTGGGCCAGGCCCTGATCTACTCCATCCAGTCCACTGACGTGCCCCAGATGCTGGTGGTCCTGAGAAAAGGCACGGCCGCCGCCCACTACATCATGGGCGGCCCCACTGCCAACCGGCACAATGCCTTTACCCTGGGATGCGCCACCACCGAGATCTACGTGATGCACGGCGAGACCGCGGCCGCGGCCACCTACTCGCGCCGCCTGGTCAAGGAAAAAGACGCGGCAAGAGACTTGAAGCCGGTGATCGAGAAGATGAACCAGATGGTCGAAGAGTACTACAACTACTCCCGGCCCGTCTACTGCGCCCAGCACGGCCTGGTCGACGAGCTGACCACCATGGCCGACATGCGAAAGTATCTGTGCGCCTTTGCCGGCGCCGCCTACCAGAACCCCAAGTC
>JAIPEL010000088.1 GCA_021737185.1 Desulfobacterales bacterium
AATCACCCTGCACGTGGGATACGGCACCTTTTTCCCGGTGAAAGTCACCGACATTCGGGAGCACCGGATGCACCCGGAATTCTACCGGATTTCCGAGGCCGCCGCCCGGCGGATCACCCGTCATCGAAAAGCGGGGGGCCGGGTGGTGGCCGTAGGCACCACCTGCGTGCGAACCCTGGAATACGCCTCCGATTCGTCCGGTGCCATTCAGGCCGGCAACGGAAGCTGCGATCTGTTTATCCGGCCAGGATACAGGTTTCAGACGGTAGGCGCCATGATCACGAATTTTCACCTGCCAAAATCCACCCTGATCATGCTCGTTTCGGCATTTGCCGGAAGAGAAAAGGTGCTGGCGGCCTATCGGGAAGCCATTGCCCAAAAATACCGATTTTACAGTTATGGAGATGCGATGCTGATCGAATAAAATTGCTGGGTGATTTTATTCGAAGTGGATGCGCATTCAGTTTTTTTGTGCAAAAGAGATGAAGTCTCTGTTTCCGTCATTCCGGCGAAAGCCGGAATCCAGGTCCTGTGGACCCCGGGTCTGCGCTTCGCTTCGCCCGGGATGACGGCGTGGGAAGTTTCACCTTTGATCAAATCCCGTTCGAGAACGGGTCGGCAGAGTTCATATGAAACTTCGGTCGAAGCCGGGATTTTTGTAGGGCACGACGTCCGTGTCGTGCCGCACCGGAACGGCACGGAGGCCGTTCCCTACATCGGCAGAACCTTCGACAAAAGTTTCACGGTTGATCAAACTTATCGCCTCGCGGTCAGCGGCGGGACTGGATTCCGGATCTTCGCTTCGCTCGTCCGGAATGACGACATGACAACGTCGAAGCTTCTCATGAGTCGCTGTGATTTGATTTCCTGATTGTAGTTTGATTCATGACTCCTTGCTGCTTCATTAACTTAGGATCTCATGTTTTCCTTCAAAGTCACCGCAACATGCTCCGAGACCCGGGCCCGGGCAGGCACGATGACCACGGCCCACGGCGTCGTCGACACCCCGATCTTTATGCCGGTGGGCACCCTGGCCACCGTCAAGGCCCTGTCGCCGGAAGACCTTTCCGCCTGCGGGGCGCAAATCATCCTGGGTAACACCTATCATCTTTACCTGCGGCCCGGCTGCAACGTGATCGACCTCTTTTCCGGTCTCCACCAATTCATGGGATGGGATCGGGCCATCCTGACCGACAGCGGCGGATTTCAGATATTTTCCCTGGCCGGGCTGACGAAGATCACCGACGAGGGGGCGCGGTTCCAGTCTCACATCGACGGGTCCCGGCATCATATCACCCCCGAGGCGGCCGTGGACATTCAGCAGTGCCTCGGGTCCGACATCGCCATGTGTCTGGACCAGTGCATTGCCTATCCGGCCGGGGAAACCGAAACCGAGACCGCCATGGAGCGGACCACGTTGTGGGCAAAGCGATGCCTGTCACGGTGGCGACAAATCGCCGGCGAGGACCGCGCCTTATTCGGCATCGTTCAGGGCGGCATGATGCAGCAATTGAGAAAAAGGTCGGCAGAAGCCCTGGTCGACTTCGGTTTTCCCGGATACGCCGTGGGTGGCCTGAGCGTGGGAGAGCCCAAGGACCTGATGCTAGAAACGGCCGATTTCACCCTTCCGCTGCTCCCGGCGGAGCGTCCCCGATACGTGATGGGGGTCGGCACCCCTGAAGACCTGGTGGAGTTGACGGCCCTGGGCGCCGACATGTTCGACTGCGTGCTGCCGACACGAAATGCTAGAAACGGCCAGCTTTTTACAGACCGCGGCCCGGTCAATATTTCCAACGCCCGGTTCCGGGAGGATCGAAGGCCGCTGGATGAACACTGCACCTGCTATACCTGCCGAACCTATTCCCGAGCCTACCTTCGGCACCTGTATATGGCAAGGGAGCTGCTCGCCTATCGGCTGAACACCCTGCACAACATCCACTACTTTCTCTCCCTGGCAAGATCCATGCGGCAGGCGATCCTCGAAGACCGCTTCGCGTCTTTCAGAAGGAACTTTTACCGCAATCGCCACCCCGAAAACGGATCGGGTGTGTGAAAAGACTCTACTTTCATAAAAGGTAGACGCTGCCGGACGATTGGTTTCCCTATATTCCCGTCAAAGTCTAAAAATGGAAGGCCACGCTCCGCCGTGGCCGCCCGCGGTCGGACGCGACAGAGCGCGTCCCTCCAACAGCGGTCGGACGCGACAGAGCGCGTCCCTCCAACAGTCGATACGACCGGCGCCCCATGAAGGTTCGTTCGCTGCGCAGACTTTGAAGTAGCCCTGATTCGTTGCCTTTCAAGGATTGTTTTCAGATGAAAACATGCTTATAGTAAGATTTAATTTGATGTCTTTTCGGCAGTCGCAGAATGCAGAATTTTATAAAAGCGCGAAGCGATTTTATCGCGGAAGCGATTTTATCCACAAAGGGGGAATTCTCATGAAAGAAAGAGTGCAGGAAGTTATCGACAAGATTCGTCCCATGCTCAAGGCGGACGGCGGAGACGTGGAACTGGTGGATGTGGGAGAAGACGGCGTGGTCAAAGTCCGCCTTCAAGGCGCCTGTGCGGGATGCCCCATGTCCCAAATGACCCTGAAAAACGGCATCGAACGGATGCTGAAAAAGGAGATTCCGGAAGTCAAGTCCGTGGAACCGGCCTGAGGACGGTTTGCCTTTTGCCCGTTTCACAAGCCGGTCTAAAGAGTACCGCGGGTTGATTCGTTAAATGGTTGATTGGTTGATTGGGCTAAAACGGATGCCTGTAAAGGCCTGTTGAAAAAGATAGGGTTTTTCCTATTTGACCATTCGACCGTTTAACCAATAAACTAGGACCGGCAAACAGCTGAAGCCGAAAAGAATGGCCCAACTTGCCAAGGAGCACCCCATGTCAATCGCCCATAAGATGGAGGAGTTCATCTCCCGGTCCTCCTGGATCCGAAAGATGTTCGAGGAAGGGGCCAAGCTCAAGGCCGAATACGGCGCTGAAAAGGTCTTTGATTTCAGCCTCGGCAATCCGAACCTGCCGCCGCCGGCCCGCTTCCAAGAGGCCCTGGTCGCCGTGGCAGAAGAGGAAGCCCCCGGCGTCCATGCCTACATGCCCAATACCGGGCTGGGCGAAACCCGCCGGGCCGTGGCGGAGTTTCTCAAGACAGAGCAGCAGGTTTCGATCTCCCCTGACGACATCATCATGACCTGTGGGGCTGCTGGGGCGCTGAACGTCATTTTAAAGGCGGTTCTCGATCCAGGAGATGAGGTGATCTCGCCGGCGCCGTTTTTCGTCGAGTACGGCTTTTACGCAGACAACCACGGCGGAACCCTCAAGACCGTTCCAACGAATGCGGATTTCACCCTCGATCTTGCCGGGTTGGAGGCCGCCGTAACGGAAAAGACCAAGGTCGTACTGATCAACTCGCCCAACAATCCCACCGGCCAGATCTATTCCGCCGAGAGCCTTGCCGCCCTGGGAAAGATGCTTTCAGAAAAAAGTCGGGCCTATGGCAAGACGATCTATCTGGTCTCAGATGAACCGTACCGGAAGATCGTCTTCGACGGAATCGACGTACCGAGCATATTTCATGCCTATTCCGAAGCGATCCTGGTCACATCCTATTCCAAAGACATCTCGATACCGGGGGAACGGCTCGGCTTTCTCGCGGTTCATCCGGATGCTGCAGATAAAGCAAAGCTACTTGGCGCCATGGCACTGGCCAACCGGATTCTGGGATTCGTCAACGCCCCGGCCCTGATGCAGCGGGTGGTCGCCCGGCTCCAGGGGGTGCAGGTCGACATCTCAGCCTATGCCCGAAAGCGCGACCTGCTCTGCAGCGGACTTGCCGAATGCGGCTACGACTTTGTGCAGCCGCCCGGGGCGTTTTATCTGTTTCCCCGGTCCCCGATCCCTGACGACGTCGCCTTCGTTCGGGAACTGCAAAAAGAGCTTATTCTGGTGGTCCCGGGAAGCGGCTTCGGCGGCCCCGGTCATTTCAGGATCGCATTTTGCGTGGAAGACGAGACGATCACCGGGGCGATGCCGGGATTTAAACGGGTGATGGAGAAATTTAAATAGTGTTTGGTTTTTCGTGTTTGGTGTCTGGGCCAATGCAGAGAAGGCTGCCAGTCTGGAGGTGGGTACCGATTGCAGCCCTGCCACTTGCCGCCTGAGCGCCCAGTTTGATCCAGGATGAAATCACTTTTTATATAATACTTTGAAATTTTTCTAACTTTCTCGTTACTTTTCTTTGCTCGCCCAAAGAAAAGTAACCAAAAGAAAAGGCGCCCTTCGCCCCGCTTTCTCCTGCGCTTCTCGAAACGGGCGGGCCCTTCAAGAACTCGGCCCCCAAAGAACGGGGGCCTCAAACAGCTTGAAGGGCTCATCCGCCCGTTTCTGCGATGCTCGGCGCGGGACGATGGGCTCTCCCAAGGGTGTTCAATGGCCTATCTTTGGGCCTAGTTCCATTTGAGATTCAAAACACGAAACACAACACACCAATAAAGAAGGAGCTTTTAATGAAAATCCTCAAAATCGACCATCTGGGCATTGCGGTCAACAGCATCGAGGACGGCAAAAATTTTTGGAGCGGCATGCTCGGTCTGGAATTCGAAGGCACGGAGACCGTGGCGGAACAAAAGGTGACCACCGCGTTTTTCCCGGTTGGGGAGAGCGAAGTGGAGCTTCTCGAATCGACCGCCCCCGACGGACCGGTGGCCAAGTACATCGAAAAGCGGGGCCAGGGAATCCAGCATGTGGCCTTCCGGGTCGAAAACATCGAGGAGGCCCTGGAAGAACTCAAGGCCAAGGGCGTCAAGCTGATCGATGAAACCCCCCGAAAAGGCGCAGGCGGGGCAAAAATCGCCTTTCTGCACCCCAAGGCGACCAACGGCGTGCTCGTCGAACTGTGCGAGCGATAAAATCGCTTCGCGATTTTGTCGCGAGAAAAAACCCCGGCTCCCCGCCGGGGTTTTTTGTTGACAGGAAAACGATTTTTCCGTAAAAGTGTAACTTTGTTGTATAAGCCTGAAGCATCTGGCTCGCAAACAAAAAAACAGGGTGCAATAACAGCTTCTTACGAAGCTTTTACATGTGTAACGCTGTTCTTTACCATCTGTATTTACTTCGAATATTTTTCGGATCGATGCCCCCAAAAAGACTGATCGGAGGGCCGCTGGGGGTTTTCCCTACAGCGGCTCGATTCAGCACCTTCGTTTGGGTTGTCATTCCGTATTTTTTTTGTCGACCACCGGGCTGATCGTTTGAACCGAAGCACAGCAAACAAAAAGTCGCTACCCGCCACGGGGAGACTTCCCTCTCTCCGCCCGGAAGTCCGGCAGCGGCTGGAAGATGCGGTTCTGGAAATCTTTTCCGAATCCGATTTTCACCAGGCCAATATCCGAGACGTCGCCAAAAAGGCCGGCATCAGCTTCAGCACCATTTACAATCACTACGGCAGCAAGGAACGGCTCCTGTTTTCGGTGGTCGACGTCTGGCTCGGCAGACTTACCGACCGGATCACCGACCATCTGCAGGGAATCGAGGATCTGAAAGAAAAGGTCCGCAAGGCCTTATGGCTTCAGCTCGACTACTACGACCGACATCCGCGGCTCGGCCGTATTCTGTTCATGACCCTTCCGATGAAAACCTGGATGGCCGACGAAACCTTCCAGCAGCGTAAAATGATCGATCTTTTTTTAGAGGCGCTCAAGGATGGACAAAGCAGGGGCATTTTAAACCCCTATGTCCGGGCCGGGATATTGCTCGATGTGATCCTCGGCCTTGTCCAGCGCTCCTTTTTCATGTGGATCTCCCGCGGGCAAAAAGGAAGCCTGACCGACCAGTCCAACGCATTGTTCGAAATCGTCTGGCGGGCAATCACGATACCCGAATCGCCGCCGCCAAACGGGAATTGAGCCGGCGGCGGGTCAACCCGAACGATCTTGCAACCGACAAAGGAATAAGGAGCAAAGGAGATGGCAGAACACCCCCAAAAGAAAACGTGGATCGATCTGGCAACCAAGCAGATGAAGGGAAAGCCGATAGAGTCCCTGCAATGGAAAACCCCCGAGGGCCTCTCCGTCAACCCCCTGTATACGGCCGAAGACATCGAAGGGATCGACCATCTCAACACCCTTCCCGGCCTGCCGCCTTATATGCGCGGCCCCATGGCCACCATGTACGCCGGCCGGAAATGGACGATTCGCCAGTACGCCGGGTTTTCCACGGCCAAAGAATCCAATGCGTTTTATCGCCGCAACCTGGCTGCCGGACAAAAGGGATTGTCGGTGGCCTTCGATCTGGCCACACATCGGGGCTATGACTCGGACCATCCCCGGGTCATTGGGGACATCGGCAAGGCCGGCGTGGCCATCGATTCGGTGGAGGACATTAAAATCCTCTTCGACCAGATCCCCCTGGACAAGATGTCGGTTTCCATGACCATGAACGGTGCCGTGCTGCCGATCATGGCCGGGTATATCGTGGCCGCCGAGGAACAGGGCGTCAAACATGAACAGCTCACCGGCACGATTCAGAACGACATCCTAAAGGAGTACCTGACCCGGAACACTTACATCTATCCGCCGGAACCCTCCATGCGGATCGTCTCGGATATCATCGGATTCTGCTCCGATCACATGCCCAAATTCAACACGGTGAGCATCAGCGGCTATCACATCATGGAAGCCGGCGCCGATTCGGTGCTCCAGTGCGCCTTTACCCTGGCAGACGGCATCGAATACGTCCGAGCGGCCCTTGCCGCCGGGCTTCACATCGACAAATTCGCCCCTCGCCTTTCCTTTTTCTTTGGAGTGGGGATGAACTTTTTCATGGAAATTGCGATGCTCCGGGCGGCACGGCGTCTGTGGTACGAACTGATGCAGCAGTTCAACCCGGAAAACCCCAAATCGTCGATGCTCCGGACCCATGTCCAGACATCGGGATGGAGCCTCACCGCTCAGGACCCTTACAACAACATCATCCGCACCACCCTGGAGGCACTGGCCGCGGCGTTGGGCGGCACCCAGTCGCTGCATACCAATTCCTTTGACGAAGCAGTGGGGCTTCCCACCGACTTTTCGGCCAGAATCGCCCGAAACACCCAGCTCATCATCCAGGAAGAATCCCAGATCTGCCGGGTGATCGATCCCCTGGGCGGATCCTACTACGTGGAAGCCCTGACCGACGAAATCGCCCGGGAGGCCAAAAAAATCATCGACGAGGTGGAAGAGCTTGGCGGCATGGCCAAGGCCATCGAGTCCGGCATGCCGAAGATGCGGATCGAGGAGGCGGCCGCCCGCCGCCAGGCCCGGATCGACCAGGGAAAGGACGTCATCGTGGGGATCAACAAATATAAGGTTGAAGACGAACCCCTCAAGGACATCCTGGAGGTTTCCGAGGCGGTCAGAGAGGATCAGATCCAGCGGCTGAAGGACACCCGGCAACACCGGGACGAAGCAGCGGTCCGCCAGGCCCTGGACGCGGTCACCAAGGCGGCTGAAACCGGCGACAACCTGCTGGCGGCCTGCCTGCCGGCCGTCCGGGCCCGGGCGACTGTCGGGGAAATCTCAGACGCCATGGAAAAGGTGTTCGGCCGGTTCGTGGCCACGACCCAGTGCATTTCCGGGATCTACGCGGCAGAGTACGGAGACGACGAGATCTTTGCCGCCATCCGGAAACGGACGGACGATTTTCTGGCCCGGGAGGGACGGCGGCCCCGGATTCTGCTCACCAAGATGGGACAGGACGGCCACGACCGGGGGGTGAAAGTCATTGCCACGGCATTTGCCGATTTGGGCTTCGACGTGGACTTGAGCCCGATGTTCCAGACCCCGGAAGAGGCTGCCCAGATGGCCGTGGAAAACGATGTCCATGTGGTGGGGGTTTCAAGTCTGGCCGCCGGCCACAAGGCCCTGGTTCCCTCGCTGGTCAAGGCCCTGAAGGAAAAAAATGCCGGCGACATCAAGGTGGTGGTCGGCGGCGTGATCCCGGCAAACGATTATGACGCCCTGTTCAGCGCCGGGGCCGCGGCCGTGTTCGGACCGGGGACCGCCGTAACGGATGCCGCCAACAAAGTTCTCAACGTGCTCGAGCAGAAATGACCATGCCCGAGGAGTTAACCTATTTCGTCGAAGGCGTGCTCAACGGCGACCGCCGCATTTTGGCACGAACCATCACGCTGATCGAAAGCACCCTGCCCGCCCATCGGGCCCTGGCCCGCGACATCGTCGACCGGCTGGTTCCCCATTCGGGAAAGGCGGTTCGGCTGGGCATCACCGGCGTTCCGGGGGTGGGAAAAAGCACCTTCATCGAGAGCTTCGGCACGATGCTGGTCGAAGACGGCCACAAGGTTGCCGTGCTGGCCGTGGATCCAAGCAGCAAGCGAAGCGGAGGAAGCATCCTGGCCGACAAGACCCGCATGGAGAAGCTTGCCGTCGAGGAAAACGCCTTTATCCGGCCGTCTCCCTCCAGCGGAACCCTGGGAGGGGTGGCAAGAAAGACCCGCGAGTCCATGCTTGTCTGCGAAGCGGCCGGATTCGACGTGATGATCATCGAAACGGTGGGGGTGGGCCAATCTGAAACGACCGTCGCCTCGATGGTCGATTTTTTCCTGGTGCTGATGATCGCCGGGGCCGGCGACGAACTCCAGGGAATGAAAAAAGGAGTCCTGGAGCTGGCCGACGCCCTTGCCATCAACAAGGCCGACGGCGACAACGTCAAAAAGGCTGAACGGGCGAGGAAAGAATACGAAAATGCCCTTCACTACCTGCGGCCGGCCACTCCAACATGGACCCCGCCGGTGCTGACTTGCAGCGCCAAGGACGACAGCCGCCCCGGGATTCGAAAGATCTGGGAAACCGTGCTCGACCACCGGCAAAAGCTTTCCGCGACCTCGGAGCTGGAGGAAAAACGAAGGCGCCAGGCGGTGGACTGGATGTGGGATTTGATCAAAGAGGGTCTTCAGGATCGGTTTCAGGCCGACCCGAGCGTGCGCTGCCGCCTGGATGAACTGGAGCGGGCCGTGGCCGACGGCGAGACGGCGCCGACGGCGGCGGCGACCCAGCTCCTTTTTTTGCTTGACAAGGAAAAGGGGCTCTAGAATCATCTATGATTCTTGTTGCCGAGGGCAAGCAAGCACACTGGAAAAGAAAACGGCCGGTAGCCGGGGTTTTTCGCCCGGCGAGATCGGTTCGCACCAACTTACAGACAACCGGCGAGAGCGATCAGGGGAAAGGACGACAAGATGGGTATCGTTGACGACAAGATCAAAGAACTCAAGATCCGCGAGGAAAAAGTTCTTCAGATGGGCGGCGAAAAGTCGGTGGCCCTTCAAAAAGAAAAGGGAAAGCTCACCGCCAGGGAGCGCCTCGACTACCTTTTCGATGAAGGCACCTTTCGGGAAATCGACATGCTCGTAGAACACCGCTGCACCAATTTCGGCATGGACAAGGTCGATGTCGCCTCGGATGCCGTCATCACCGGCCATGGGCTTATCGACGGAAGGCCGGTGTTTGCCTTTGCCCAGGATTTTACCTCCCGAGCCGGGAGCTTAGGCGAAATGCACGCCAAAAAGATCTGCAAGGTCATGGACCTGGCCGTAAAGGCTGGGGTACCCATGGTGGGCCTCAACGATTCGGGCGGAGCCCGCATCCAGGAAGGGGTCGAATCCCTGGCCGCCTATGGGCAGATCTTCTACCGCAACTCGGTGGCCTCCGGGGTCATCCCGCAGATCTCGGCCATCATGGGACCCACCGCCGGCGGCGCGGTCTACTCCCCGGCCATGACCGATTTTATCCTCATGGTGAAAAACACCTCGTATATGTTCATCGCCGGGCCGGAAGTGATCAAGTCGGTTACCGGAGAGGAGATCTCTTTTGAAGATTTGGGCGGCGCCATGACCCACAGCGAAAAAAGCGGCGTTGCCCAATTCGCCTGTGAAAACGACAAAGACGCCCTCGACAAAATCAAGCGTCTGCTATCCTTTGTGCCTTCCAACAACATGGAGGATCCGCCGTCGGTTCCCACCGGAGACGATCCGAGGCGAACCGATCCGGCCCTGGATTCCCTGATCCCCGACAGCCCGAACCAGTCCTACGACATGAAGGACCTGATCGCCAGCATCGCAGACAACGGCGATTTCTTCGAAATCCACGAGCACTTTGCCAAGAACATCGTGGTGGGATTTGTCCGGCTCAACGGCAGAAGCGTCGGGGTCATCGCCAATCAGCCCAAGGTGCTTTCCGGCTGTCTGGACATCGATGCCTCGGACAAGGCCACCCGGTTTATCCGGTTTTGCGATGCCTTCAACCTCCCGCTGCTGACCATCGCGGACGTTCCCGGATACCAACCGGGAAGCCAGCAGGAGTGGGGAGGCATCATCCGCCACGGCGCCAAGCTGCTCTGGTGCTACTCGGAGGCCACGGTTCCCAAGCTGTTGCTGGTGACCCGCAAAGCCTACGGCGGCTCCTACCTGGCCATGTGCAGCCGGGACCTGGGGGCGGACATGGCCTTTGCCTGGCCCACCGCCGAGATCGCGGTGATGGGGGCGGGCGGCGCCACCAACATCATCCACCGCAAGGAAATCAAGGAAGCCGAAGACCCCGCCAAAAAACGCCAGGAAAAGTTCGAAGAATACGAAAGGTACTTTTCGAATCCGTACCGGGCCGCGAGCCGGGGCTTTATCGATGCGGTCATCGTGCCCCGGGAGTCCCGGGCAAGGCTCATCGACGCACTGGAGATCATGTGCACCAAGAGGGAGCTTCGTCCTCCCAAGAAACACGGCAACATACCCACATAGTATTTGGTGTTTTGTGTTTGGTGTTTCGTGTTTTGTGTTTTGTGTTTGGTATTCGGTGTCTGGTACTAAACACCAAACACTGAAAACTAAACACTTTTTCGAAAGGAAATCCTATGGAAAACGAAAAGAAAATGGCCGCGATCATGGCCGCGGTCGGGCTGTATATCCAGGCAGAAGAAGAGGCTGCGCTGCAGCCGGCTCCGTCTTCTGCAGAGCCTCCTGCGGCCCAGGCCAACATTTGGGGGATCGTCGGCCGTCAGTCGATGATGCATTATCGCAATCTCATGCAGCTCAAGACGTTTCACGGCTCACAGCTTCGATAGATTTTTTGTCTTCACCCCGTGTCGAAGTCCCCGGAAACTGGATGACATAAAATTTCGAGGAAATTTTATCCGAAAGAGGAGAACAGGATCATGAGCGAGCACGATCAAGTCAAGATGACCGAGATGAATTACGACAAGGACCGGCCGAAGGCGGAAAACCCGGTAAAGATCGAGGACCTTTCCCTGCGAGACGGCCATCAGTCCCTGTTTGCGACCCGGGGCCGGACAGAAGACATGATTCCGGTGGCCGAACTCATGGACGAGGTCGGCTTCTGGGCGGTGGAGACCTGGGGCGGGGCCACCTTCGACACCATGCACCGGTTTTTGAACGAAGATCCATGGGAGCGGATCCGCACCCTGAAGCGCTATTTCAAAAAGACCCCCTTTTCCATGCTCCTGCGGGCCCAGAACCTGGTGGGCTACCGGAACTACGCAGACGATGTGGCCAATGCCTTCATGGACCGCGCCTGTGAAAACGGGATGGACATCTTCCGCACCTTCGACGCCTTGAACGACTACCGCAACTTTGAAACCGTGGTGCCCAAGATCAAGGAGTACGGCAGACACTTTCAGGGCTGCATCTGTTACTCGCTCACCGAACCCCGGCTGGGCGGCGAAGTATACAACCTCGACTACTACGTCTCCAAGGCAAAGGAGCTGGAAGCCATGGGCGCCGACACCGTCTGCGTCAAGGACATGGCCGGGCTCATCGCCCCTTACGACGCCTACAACATCATCAAGGCCCTCAAGGAAGCGGTCAAGGTCCCGATCCATCTTCACAGCCATTTTACCTCCGGCATGTCCTCCATGAGCCACATGAAGGCCATCGAGGCCGGGGTCGACATCATCGACACCTGCATGACGCCGTATGCGTTCCGCACGTCCCATGCCGCCATCGAGCCTCTGGTCATGGCGCTGCTGGGCACCAACCGGGACACCGGCTTCGACATCAAGCTGCTGGCAAAGATCAACGAAATCCTGGAGCGGGAGGTGATGCCCAAGTACAAGCACCTGCTCGACGATTCGAAAGTGTCGACCATCGACATCAACGTGCTGCTCCACCAGACCCCGGGCGGCATGCTCTCCAACCTGGTCAACCAGCTTCGGGAGATGGACGCCCTGGACAAGATCAACGACGTCTACCGCGAACTTCCCCGGGTGCGAAAAGAGCTCGGCCAGGTCCCGCTGGTCACCCCCACCAGCCAGATCGTCGGGATTCAGACCGTCAACAACGTTCTCTTCGACGACGAAAACGACCGCTACAAGAACATCACGAACCAGGTCAAGGACCTGGTCTACGGCCTCTACGGCAAAACCGCGATCCCCATCGATCCGGAAGTCCAGAAAAAGGCCCTCAAGGGGTACTCCCGCGGCGAAGAGCCGATCACCTGCCGGCCGGCCGAGGTGCTCGAGCCGGAGCTGGAAAAAGCCAAGGAGGAAATCGGCGACCTTTCCAAGGACACGGAAGATCTGGTGACCTATGCGCTGTATCCGGTCACCGGGAAAAAATTTCTCAAGTGGAAGTACGGCATCGAGCCGGCCCCCAAAGAGGTCCAGCCCCGGACCCTGGAAGACGTCAAGAAAGAAGACGAGCTGGTAAAGAAGGCCAAGGCCGGCGAACTGGTGGAAAAACCGACGAAAGCGCCGCCGGAAAAGAGCGAA
The DNA here is from genome assembly GCA_021737185.1 of Desulfobacterales bacterium. GTDB lineage: Bacteria > Desulfobacterota > Desulfobacteria > Desulfobacterales > CAFBRK01 > JAIPEL01. The sequence continues at coordinate 12,772 of JAIPEL010000088.1, forward strand.
AACCTGAGGACCTTCAATGTCTTCATCGACGGGGAATACTACGAGGTCGGCGTGGACGAACCCGAGGGAAGCCCGGTGCTTCGCAAAATCCAGCAGATGGGCGCAATGCCGGCCCAGATGCCCATGATGATGGCAGCCCCTTCGGCACCTTCGGCCCCGGCGCCGGCGGCCGCCCCCAAACCGGCGGCAGCGGCGGCACCGGCCGAAGAAAAGAAGGAAGCGGCGCCGGCGGCCGCAGCCGAAGGAACCCCGATGCCCGCGCCCATGCCCGGCATGATCGTCTCCTACGAAAAGAAGGTCGGAGACAGCGTCAGCGAAGGGGAAACCGTACTCGTCCTGGAGGCCATGAAGATGGAAAACGCGCTGCCGGCCCCGGCCAGCGGCACCGTCAAAGCAATCAACTTTTCCAGCGGCGACTCGGTCAAGAAGGGCGACGTGCTGGCGGTGATCGGATAAATCAAATCGCTCCGCGATTTGATTTATTTGACCCGCCTTCGGCGGGAATTATTGACATCAAAACCATGGAGAGTCCTTCGATGCTCGGAAAGAGTGGTTTCCCATTCCGGGCATCGAGTTTCATTGGTCTATGATGCCTTTTTTCAATTTTTTTCGCGCCTCCGCTATTTGCCGCGGGCGAAGATCGAATGTCCATCATCCACACTGAGGCCACGGCCGTCGAGAAGAGGGGGCGCGAAAAAAATTGCATGAAATGGGCATCGCCTTGCAGGTGATCGAGATTGCGGTCGCCTCCATTCCCGAGGATCTTCGCCGTGCCCGGGTGGCACGGGTCAACCTGACGGTGGGGAAGCTGTCGGCGGTGGTGAGCGAAAGCCTCCGATTCTGTTTCGAGGTCGCCTCGAGGGAAACCCCTGTTGAGGGGGCCGAACTGGTCATCGAAGAGGTTGACGTAGTGGCTCGCTGCAACGCCTGCGGCCACCAGTGGACCATTGAAGAGCCCGCCTTTTCCTGTCCCCATTGCAATAGCGGGGACATCACCCTAATTTCCGGCAGGGAACTGGACATTCGATCCATTGAAATCGAAGACGAAACCAATGACACAACCGATGCCGAACAACCCGACCGCGGCCGCGGCCGCAGCCTCTGATTTACGGATTCGCCTCCACCACAAGGAAGGCCGCCCAGGCCATCACTCCCATCCGCATTCCCGGGGAGGGGCGCCGGAAAAAACCCATCAACGCGCCACCCGGGAAATCAAAGTGGTCCGCCGAGTTCTGGACGCCAACGACATCATGGCGGATCAGAACCGGAAGCTGTTCTCCGAAAAGAAGGTCTTCGTGCTGAACATGATGAGCAGCCCGGGATCGGGAAAGACCACCACCTTGATCAAGACCTTGGGAAAGCTGATGACCGGGCTTCGCTGCGCGGTGATCGTGGGGGACATCTGCTCCACCTACGACGCCGACCAGCTCTCGGTGACCGGAGCTCCGGTGGTGCAGATCAACACCGACGAGTTCGGCGGAGACTGCCATCTGGCCGCCCATGTCGTGGCCAGGGCGCTTTCTGATATCGACCTGGACGAGATCGATCTTCTGGTGGTGGAAAACGTGGGAAACCTCGTCTGCCCGGCCGAGTTCGACATGGGCGAAGATGCCCGGGTCGTGGTTCTCAGCGTCGCCGAAGGCGAGGACAAGCCGATCAAATACCCCCTCATGTTCCGGCAGTGCGATGCCGCCCTGCTCAACAAGGTCGACCTGCTTCCCTATCTCGACTACGACAAGGACCTTGCCGTGAGCAACATCCGGCAGATTCACCCCGAGATGCCGATCTTTTCCGTGTCGGCCAAAACCGGCGAGGGATTCGACCCCTGGTTGGAATGGCTCAAAGGCCGAATCAAGGTAAAACTGGGGTGATGGACAAGAACCTGGAAAAACAATTCCGGGCCATCGTCGGTGCCGATCACTTCACCGACGTGCAGGAGGATCTCCTGTGCTACGCCTTTGATGCCACCCGGGAGCAGTACCTCCCCGAAGCCGTCCTTTTTCCCGGAAGCGTTCAGGAAGTGTCCGCCGTGCTTCGGCTCGCCAACGCCCGGGGGGTCCCCGTGGTGCCCAGGGGGGCGGGATCGGGGTTTACCGGAGGGTCCCTTCCCCTGAAAGGCGGCCTGGTGATGGCCATGAACCGCTTCGATCGGATCCGCCTCATCGACACGGACAATCTGGTGGCGGAAGTGGAGCCTGCGGTGGTCACCGCCAAATTCCAGGCCGCCGTGGAAACAGTCGGGCTGTTTTATCCGCCGGATCCCGCCAGCTACACCTTTTCCACCCTCGGAGGCAACATCGCTGAAAACGCCGGGGGCATGCGTGCGGTCAAATACGGGGTGACAAAGGACTACGTCCGCGGTCTGGAGGTGGTGCTTCCCTCCGGAGAAATCGTGCACACCGGTTCGGCCTGTGCCAAGGACGTGGTAGGCTACGATCTGACAACGCTTTTCGTGGGCAGTGAAGGGACCCTGGGGGTGGTTACAAAAGCCATTTTGCGGCTGCTGCCTCTGCCCGAAGCCAAACAGACCCTGAGCGCCTCCTTTTCCGACATGGGGGCGGCAGCGCGCACTGTATCGGAGATCATCGGCCGGGGCATCGTCCCCGCCACCCTCGAATTTTTAGACGGGGCCTCCCTGGGCGCCGTAGAAAAGCACTTCGGGCTGGGACTGCCAACAGACGCCGAGGCGTTTCTCCTGATCGAGGTGGATGGAGATCAGGCCGGCCTTGATCGATCGCTGAACCGGGTGCGCAGCGTCTGTGAAAAAAACGGCGCTTTGGAGGTGAAGGTCGCCCGGCAAAAAGCCGAACAGGACGAGCTTTGGCGGGCCCGTAGAGCGGTCTCGCCGGCGCTTCGGGCCATCAGCCACTACCGCATGAACGAAGACATCGTCGTTCCCCGGTCGAAAATCCCCGAGATGATCGAACGCATTCAGCAAACCGCAGAAAAATACGGCATTCCCATCATCAGCTTCGGCCACGCCGGAGACGGCAACATCCACGTCAATGTCATGGCCGGACCGGCCGGCGAGGCCGATCTGCCCAAAATGAAAAAAGCGGTGGTCGAAATTTTCGAGGCCACCGTGGCCCTTGCCGGCCGCATCTCCGGCGAGCACGGCATCGGCCTGGCCAAACAACCCTACATCGGCATGAATCTGGACGCCCCCACCCTGGCCCTGTGCCGCCTGCTGAAAAAAACCCTTGATCCGAACAACATCCTCAACCCCGGAAAGATGTTTCCTTCAGTGCGCGAGGCGCACTGAAGGAAACATCTTTCCGGGATATGGATTGTCAGAGAAATTTTCCCGGGAGCTGGAAAATTGTCTGAGAATTTTGGTTCTTGCCTGATCCAATCGCTTTAGCGATTGGATCAGGCAAGAACTTCGACGCCGTAATCGGAAAAGCGGCGGTCGGCGGTGACTACCGGAAGATTTCGGATCAGGGCCGTTGAGATGAGGAACCGGTCGCAAGGGTCTTTGTGAATCGGCGGAAGATCGACCGCTTTCATGCAGATTTCCAGGTCGAGATCGATGACGTCGATTTGATGATGTCGGAGGATTTCACGGATCCACTCTTGGGGGGGAATCGGAAGATGGAGCTTTCCGGTCCTGTGTTTGAGTGCGATTTCAAAACCGGAAGCCGCACTGATGAACACCGCCGGCGATGCTTCGATGCGGCGCAGCGTTTCTCGGGAAATTTTCGTTTGATCATGGGCCAGCCACAATAAAGCGCAGGTATCGAGCAGCATCACCCTACCTCTCCCCACTCGTCCTCAGACAGTTCTTCCACCGGATCGTAGGCAATGTCGATCTTGCTCAAGGTCGGATGATAGCCCAACCGACTGGGTCTTTTGTAGGGAATCATTTCCGCCACCGGTTTTCCGTTTCGACAGATCAGAAAAGTCTTGCCCGTTTTTTCGATCTCCATGAGCACGGCCGAAAGCCTTGTCTTGGCTTCATGGACATTGAGCTTCTCCATTTTACAATCCTCCGCCAACATTTTTAGTCTAATTAGTTTAGTCCACTTGTCCCGACATGTCAACCAACCCGAGGCAGGAATATTCAAAATAAAATGCCTGATCCGGAAGTGCTGCTACCGGACCAGGCTTTAGGTTTTTCCTTATAAATCCCATCTCTTAAAATAAAATTGCCTTCGAAGCGTTCTTTGCTTCGAAGGCAATTTTATTTTAGGTGGACCTGCTGAGCCGTGAGGATATTGGGAAGCTGGCGGATCTCTTCGAGCACCGCCTCGTCGGCCGGGCCGTCGATGTTGACCATGCAAAGAGCCCGATCCCCCCGGCGGCCGAGCTGGAAGCGGCCGATGTTGATCTGATGCCGCCCCAAAACAGTCCCCACGTTGCCGATGACGCCGGGCCGATCGACGTTCTGGATAACGATCATGGAGCCTTCGGGGATGGCGTCCATATAAATCTTTCCGAGCCGCACGATGCGGGGATATTTTCCTTCGAACACCGAGGCCCAGATCTGGTCCGGCCCCTCCTCGACCCCTTCCAGCTGGACCTTGATCACTCCGGGAAAGTCGTCCTGCCCTTTGTGGTTGACCGTCTCCTTTACGTGGATTCCCTTGTCCCGGGCAATGGCCGGGGCGCTGACATAGTTGACCGGGGCGTCGGTGTAGGCCCCTAAAAGCCCCTTGAGCACGGCATGGGTCAGGGGTCGGGTATCAAACTCGGCCAGATCCCGGGCATAGGTGATGGCCACGTCGTGAACGTTTCTCACCAACTGGCCCATGAGGGAGCCCATCTTTTCGGCCAGGTTCAGGTGGGGCCGGAGGCGCTCCATGACTTCCATGGAAACCGACGGGAAATTGACCGCATTGGTGATGACCCCGTCGAGCAGGTAGGCGGCGATTTGGTGGGCGATCATCTCGGCCACCTTGGACTGGGCTTCACCGGTGCTGGCCCCGAGATGGGGGGTTAAGATTACCTTTGGATGAGACAGAATCGGCAAGTCGGCATCCGGCGGCTCGGAAGGAAAGACATCCAGGGCGGCGCCGGCCAGATGTCCGCTTTCCAGGGCGTCGTAAAGGGCGCCCAGGTCGACCACCTCTCCCCGGCTGCAGTTGATCAGCCGGGCCCCGGGCTTCATCTGTTGGATCGTTTCCGCATCGATCAAGTTCATGGTCTCCTTGAGGCGGGGTACGTGAAGGGTGACAAAATCGGCCCGGCCAAGGAGCTCCTCTAAGGAAACCAGCTCCACCTCAAGTCCGGCGGCTGCCTCTTTGCTGACGTAGGGGTCGGCGGCGATCAGCTTCATTTTCAAACCCCGGCCGCGGTCGGCCACCACCCTGCCGATATGGCCCAGCCCGATGATCCCCAGGGTTTTTCCGGAAATCTCCACCCCGGAAAGCTGCTTCTTTTCCCAGCGCCCCTGCCGCAAAGAAGCCGTGGCCTGGGGAATGTTGCGCGCCAGCGCCAGCATCATGGAAACGGCGTGCTCGGCGGTGGTGACCGTGTTGCCTCCCGGTGCATTCATCACGACGACCCCTCGATGGGTGGCCGCCGCAACGTCGATGTTGTCGACGCCGATGCCGGCGCGGCCGATCACCTTCAGGTTGTCGGCACGATCGAGCACCTTGTCGGTGATCTTGGATCCGCTGCGCACGGCCAACCCGTGAAGGTCTCCCACAATTTCAGCCAGCTTTTCAGGTTTTCCGCGCTCCTTGTCGTTGTCGACCACCACTTCGATCTGCCCGGTCGCTTCGAGAATTTCTTTGGCCACCGGCGCCATGCCGTCCCGAATCATCACCTTGTACATTTGAGCTCCTCTTCCCCGGACCCTCTCCGGGCATACGAGTTCAACGAACCATTGCGGTTCAACAGAGGCAAAAATTCGAATCCGGTTCTCCAGAAAACGCCAGGAGGCTCAAGCAGGAGGCCGATAGGTGTCAGCTCGGAAGCTGGGCAACTGTTTGAGCCAGTTAGGCCGCGTTAAGACGGCCGCGACGCAAACAACGGGATCTTTTTGGCAATTCCCATTTGCCGCTGCCATTTTTTTTGCATCCCAATCAGCGGCCGTCTTTACGCGGCCTTGATGGCGAGTTTTGGCC
>JAIPEL010000089.1 GCA_021737185.1 Desulfobacterales bacterium
CGAGGAGCAAAAATCCCATCTGCCGGATGCCGTTGTCTGCAAACAGTCGCACGGCTTCCCGAATGTCTTCCGGACCGAAGCGCCTGTTCATGGCCGCCAGCATCTGCGGATCCCCGCTTTCAAAGCCGAGGCTCACTTCTCGACAACCCGCCCGTGCCATGTGCCGGACCAGGGCCGCGTCCAATCCTCCCGGGTACACGATCGCCCGCCATGAAAGGCCCAGCCGTTCATCGGCCAATCGGGAGCAAAGACGGCGGGCAAAAGAAGGCGGGAGGTTGAAGGTGTTGTCCACGAAAAACACCTGGCGAAACCCCGCATCGGCCCAGCGTCTGAGGGAATCTACAGCCGCGTCCACCGACCGCCGCCGGATACGGGTTCCCTCGATGGCCGGCGTCGAGCAGTAGGTGCACTTGAGAGGACAGCCTCGTCTGGTTTGAAACGGAAGCCACATATCGGCGGCCCGGTACCGGGAAACAGGAAACCACTCCGGGGCCGGGAGCGGAAAACGGCTCAGGTTCCGGATCCGCTCCGGGCGCACCGCCCCCTTCCGGCCCCGGGAAAAAACGCCGGGGATCGCAGTCGGCGTTTCCCCCGCCTGAAGAGCGTCCGCCACGGCGCACATGGCCGCCTCGCCTTCTCCCTGAATCCCGAAATCCGCATCCAGATAATCCAGACAGGCCGTCGGAAAGATGCTGTAGCCGGCTCCGCCCAGGACAATCGGCGCCTTGGCGTTGTGCCGGCAGCACGATACGACCGCCTTGGCCCCCTCCAGTAAAAACCTGGGGGCCTGCATGTTCTGGTCGTCGATATTGCGCAGGGATATGCCGATCAGCCCCGGAGGCGTTTCAGCAAGCGCCGACGTTACGGCCCCTACGGGGTCTTCTTCCACCAAAAGGTCGAGAAGACGAACCCGGTACCCTTCCAGGTTCAGGGCCTCGGCAAGGCAGCCCAGCCCCACCGGGATCGTCGGCATGTTCATCATTTCCGTGTTGGCGGAAATCAGCAGAACTTTCATGTCGTTCTTTTTTTCATCTCTAAGGAGACCTTTTAAATGCTGGGAGGCTGGGAAGCTTCCAGATGTCGGATGTCAGATGTCGGATGTCGGATGTCGGAAAACAACCGGAAATCGTATTTTTTTGCTGACATCGGACATCGGACATCCGACCTCCGAACTCAGTTGTCCGGATATCGCTGACCGTATATCCTCCGGATGCTCTCGCGGCTGAATTCATAGCGGGTGTTGCAAAAGTGGCAGCGAAGCTCTACGGGAAAAGGGCCGTTTTCGGCGATGTCCTTGAGCTCGTCTGCGGGCAGCATGGTCAGCAGTCCCCTGAGCCGCTCCCGGTTGCAATGGCACATGAACTCGATCCGAGTGTCATCGGTAAACACGGGGCTGAATTCGCCAAAGCGGGTGCTGACAAACCCCTTCGGGTCCCGGTTTCTGCCGAACTCGGCGCCGATGGGCGGCAGAGCGCGCACCCGGTTTTCCAGCTCCCGGGCCAGGGCGTCGTCCGCGGCCGGAAGGGCCTGGAGAAAAAGACCGCCGGCGCCTGCAATGTTTCCTTCTGCGTCGAAATCGATTCCCAGCCGAAATGCCGTGGGAATCTGCTCCGACTCGACATAATAGGCGGCCAGATCCTTTGCCAGGTTTCCGTATCGCAAGGCCACCTGACTGGTGAAGGGGGTCTTGGCGCCGGTTGGGTGCCGGATTACCGACAGCATACCCGCCCCGAAAAAGGACGAAAGATCCGTATCTTCCAATGGACGCTCGATGGGGATCGGCACCTGCTTCAGGTATCCGCGAACCTCTCCGAAAGCGTTGGCCTCCACAACCAACCCCCTTATCGGCCCGGAGCAGTCGATCTTCAATACGATCCGATCCCGGTTTTTTAGTCCCGACGCCATGAGGCCGGCCCCGAGAAAAGCCCTTCCCAAAACCAGGGTCTCCAAGATGCCCAGTTCATGGTTGAACCTCATCTCGTTGATCATCCGGGTGCCGTAAAGAATGGCGCCGCGAACAGCTCCGTCTGCCAGCATGAACCGATGGACCCGGTCCTTTGCACTGGCTTCATATTGCTCTTTGAGCGTCTCTCCGTAGAGCTTCTTTTTTTCCATTATCAGCACCTGTAGACATTATTTTTTCCTTTGCTGGCCGAGTCTTTGAGCTATGCGGCGAAGCCGCATCATATAAAAGCGCGAAGCGATTTTATCAATTCTAACGCATACAGGCGGCCTCGTCAAAAAAGAGGAGCGGCAGACTGGACACCTGTCCTTTGTGAGGGTAATATGCAAGTTTCGTCATGCCGGCAGGGCATCGCAACAGTCACGCATGAGAAAGGAAATTACTGCAATGAACCGGGCCGCCCATCTGAAACCCATCCCCAACCGGGAAGACCATCAGTGCTTCGCCTGCGGACCCGCGAATGACTGCGGTTTGAAGATGAAGTTTTTCACCGACGAAACGGCCGTGTTCTCCTGGCTGGCGATCCCGGGACACCACCGGGGGTGGGACCGGCTGGTCCACGGCGGCATCACCTCCACGATTCTGGACGAGATCATGAGCTGGTCTGCCCTCTATCTGCTGAAAAAAGTGATCCTGACCAAAAAGATGACCGTGGAATTTTTGCATCCCATCTATGTTGGGGCGGAGCTTCGGGCAGAGGGCCGGATCAAAGAGCGAACCGGGCCGCGCGAGGCGGTCATGGAAGGATTGGTCTACAACAAGGCAGAGATTCTCTGTGCACGATCCGAAGGCAGCTACGCGCTTCTGGAGCCCAAAATCGCCGCCCGGCTCGATATGATGGGCCCGGAGGCGCTGGAAGACATCCGGCGAATTTTCGATGCATGATAACTCCGCTGCGCGCTGGGACGGGTTCAGGGGTTCAAGAACCAGATGTCGGATGTCAGAGGTCAGAGGTCAGAGGTCAGAGGAAAACCAGAAGACAGAGGACGGATTGCACAGACAAAAAAATCCCAAAGCTCAAGCACCAAGTCTAATGGTCTCGTAAAAAGGCCGAATATTCTTTTTTCCGTCATTCCCGCGAAAGCGGGAATCCAGTGTTTTCTAATACTTATGAAAACCGAAGGAAGCCCGACGAAGGTTTCGGGTGCTTTTTACGATTTCATCAATCTTGAACCTTGAATCCCGCAGTTCAGCGTCGTGGCTGTCGTCTGCTTGCCGCGGCGAAGCCGAAGGCGAAGACGGGTCGTCTGTCATCTGTCCTCTATTTGTTGCTAACCTCCGACCTCCGGCATCTGCCTGCCGCGGCGAAGCGCAGCGAAGACCGGACGTCTGTTATTTTTCCGACATCCGACATCTGACATCCGACATCTGACATCTGGCAGTTCCGCACATCTGTCTTTATTCCTCCAGCCTCCCAGTCTCCCAGCTTCCCAGCCTCCCAGCTTCCCAGCCTCCCGGCTTCCAAGCCTCCCGGCTTCCCTGCCCCTTGCCTCTTTTGTCATCGTTATTAGACTTACTGATACCGATTTGAGCATCACTGAAAACTCATTCGAAAAGGAGTCGAACGATGAAAACTCTTCCTATATTTGCTGCTTTGATTCTGCTGCTGGCAGCGGTTCCGGCCCAGGCGGCAGTCGTTACAGAAACGGTCACCTACCAGCACGGGGGCCAGCCTCTTCAAGGCATCCTGGCCTGGGACGATGCAATCTCCGGCAAGCGGCCTGGGGTGTTGGTGGTCCACGAGTGGTGGGGACTGAATGACTATGTTAAAGACCGCGCGCGCCGGCTCGCCGAAATGGGGTACGTGGCGTTTGCCCCGGACATGTACGGCGTCGGCAAAGTCACCGAGCATCCCTCCAAGGCCGGGGAATGGATGAAAACGATTACCGAAAACGTCGAGTTCTGGCGCCATCGGGCCCTGGCCGGACTTTCCGTGCTGAAGAGTTCAGCCTTTGTCGACACCGATCGCATTGCAGCCATCGGATACTGCTTCGGCGGCACGACGGTGCAGCAGCTCGCCTATGCCGGGGCAAATCTTCGCGGGGTGGTCAGCTTCCACGGCTCGCCGCTGCTTCCGGGAGAAGGTGAGGCCGCCCAGGTCCGGGCAAAAATCCTGATATGCCACGGCGCCGCAGACCCCTTCACCCAGCCGGATCAGCTGCAGAAGTATTTGAGTGAAATGGGCGCTTCGGGCCTGGACTGGCAGTTCATCGCATACGGCGGTGCGCGGCACAGCTTCACCAACCCGGGGGCCGACGCCAAAGGCATGGAGGCCCTGGCCTACAACCGAACGGCGGACATGCGCTCCTGGGCGCACATGAAGCTTTTCTTCGAAGAAATCTTTTAGGCGCCTGCGGGGGGGCATAAGCCGGATATTTCACGCCATTAGGGCGTCCATTGGTGAATTCATCTTCGAAGAAAAGATTTCATGAATGCCTTATCCGGAATCCTCCAGCCTTGAGCCGCCGGAGGCCGACGAGTATCAGCTCTCCAGCCGGCCAAAACTCGCCATCAAGGCCGCGTAAAGACAGCCGCTGGTTAGGGCGCAAACAAGTGACGGGGGATAGTGGGAATTGCACGATAGATCCCGCTTTTGCGTTCCGGCCGTCTTAACGCGGCCTAAATGGCTCAAACAGTTGCCCTGCTTCCGATCAGACACCCGTCGGCCTCCGGCGAAGGTCACCTGGAGCTTTCTGGACAACCGCATTCATGAAATATTCGGGCTAAAGCAGCTGAGCAGAAGTTTTACTTTCAACGTTCGGGATTCATGATGCCGCGAAATGGGAGACGAAATCCGAAAGTTGAGTGACAAGCTATGTAAAGATCCCGATGTCAGATGTCCAGGCTTCGCTCAAGCTTCGCCCGGCAGGCGGATGTCAGAGGTCCGAGGTCAGATGTCAGAGGAAAACCAGAAGACAGAGGACGGATGACACAGACAAAAAAATCCCAAATCTCAAGCACCAATTCTCAAATCCCAAACAAAAAACAACTGGATTCCCCCGGATGGGGTCCGGGGCAGGCTTGTCAAAAAAGCTTGCCCTGGACTCGATCCAGGGTCCGGAATGACGGATTGGGAAGTTTCACATTTGATCAAACTGGCCGGTTGAGTCCAAGAGATTCGTATGAGATTCCATTAGATGAACCTGGAACCTGGAATCTTGAACCTTGATGAAATCGTAAAAAGTACCCGAAACCTTCGTCGGGCTTTATTCAGTTTTCATAAGTATCAGAAAACACTGGATTCCCGCTTTCGCGGGAATGACGGAAAAAAGAATATTCGGACTTTTTACGAAGGCATCAACCTTGAATCCCGCAGTTCAGCGTCGTGGCTGTCGTCTGCTTGCCGCGGCGAAGCCGAAGGCGAAGACCGGACATCTGCCTGCCGGGGCGAAGCGCAGCGAAGACCGGACATCTGTTATCTTTCTGACATCCGGGCATCTCACCGCCGCTCGAGCCGGGCCACGGCTTCGACGTGAAAGGTGTGGGGAAACAAGTCCACCGGCTGGACCTCCATGGTTCGATAGGCCTCGGAAAGAAGGCCAAGGTCGCGGGCCAGGGTGGCGGGATTGCAAGAGACGTAGACGATCCGCTTCGGCAGCAAGACAAGCAGCTGTTCGACGACGTCCTTGTGCATGCCCACCCTCGGCGGATCGACGATGACCACCTCCGGCCGCTGCTCAAACCCGGTCAGCACATCGCGGATATCGCCCTGGATAAACCGGCAGTTGTCGATGCCGTTTCGTCGGCAGTTGCGCTCGGCATCGGCCACGGCGCTTTCCACCATCTCGATGCCGGTCACCTTGGCCGCTGCCTTGGACAGCCACATGGCAATGGTGCCGGTACCGCAGTAAAGATCGAGCACCTGTTCTGCGCCGGTCAGTCCGGCAAACTCCGCCGCCACATTGTAAAGCGTCTCAGCCCCCCGGGTGTTGGTCTGAAAAAAAGAATTGGCCGATACTTCGAAGGTCAGGCCGCCGACCCGCTCTTCGATCACCGGCGCTCCGGAAAGAAGCCTTTCCCTTTCGCCCACGGCGATGCCGGCTTTTCGCGCCGTGATGTTGTTCACCACAGAGACCACCGCCGGATACCGCGATCGCAGGTCTTCAGCCAGCGGCCGCAGCAGTTCGGGCCGGTCTTCGGAGGTGACGATGTTTACCATCCACTGGTCGAGGGACACCGAGTGGCGCAGCATCACGAAGCGCCAGTATCCCTGGTGAGAGCGAAGCCCGTAGACCGGAACGCCCGAATTCCGGATGAAGCCCCGCACCGCCTCCAAAAGCCGGTTTCCCAACTCGGGCATCAGCAGGCAAACCCGGGTGTCCAACACCTTGTCAAAGGTTCCGGGCACGTGCAGCCCCACGGCAAAATCCCGCTGCACACTTTCTTTGCCGAGTTCTTCGGAAAGGAGCCACCGGCGGTCCGAACAGGTAAACTCCATCTTGTTTCGGTAGCCGAAAATGCGTTCCGAAGGGATCGTCTCCGCCACCGGTACGTCATGGATCTGCCCGATGTGGGACAGCGCCTCGGCCACGTGCCGGCGCTTGAAGGCGCACTGCGCCGGATAGTCGACGAACTGCCACTTGCACCCGCCGCAAGTGCCGCTGTAAGGGCAGGGGGGCTGTACCCGGTCCGGAGACGGCGCCAGAATCTCGACGGCCCGGGCCTCGGCATAGCTCTTTTTCTTTTTAAAAATCCGGGCCCTGACCGTGTCACCGGCAAGGGCGCCGTCGACGAAGACCGCAAAGCCGTCGGGTTTGGCAAGCCCCCTTCCGCCAAAGGCGATGTCTGTGACTTCGAGGGTGAGTTCCTGTCCTTTTTTCATGGCCTGCCTTTTTCGATGGTCTGGTTCGCAGAATGAAAATGCCTGAAAAACCGTGCAGGGTTCTATGTTGATGTTTATCATATTGCAATACTATTATAATAAAACTGTCGCAGCGATTTTATCAAGGAAGGGGTATGATCAATCCGGGTTCGGCCGCGGGCGAGGAGTCGATCGAATTCAAGTCAGAGGGGTTTTTGCTCAAAGGCAGACTTCATCTGCCCGAGGCGGACCGTCCACCGTTTGTCGTCGGCTCCCACGGCCTGCTCAGCAGCGGCGACTCCCCCAAACAGGTTTCCCTGGCCCGGGCCTGCGCCGGGCAGGGCATCGCCTTTTTCCGATTCGACCACCGCGGCTGCGGCAACAGCAGCGGCCTTTTCCAGAGCGACACCAGCCTGGCGGCCCGCTGCGCGGATCTGCAAAGCGCCGTCGATCTCCTGCTGCAAAGAACCGAACTGTCGGACCGCTTCGGCCTTTTCGGCAGCAGTTTCGGCGGCACGGTGTGTCTTTCTGCCGCGGGCCAGGCTTCGGTATCTGCCCTGGTCGTCAATGCAGCGCCGGTGAGGAGCCGAACGCTGTCCGGCGCAGAAGTGACCGCCTCCGGTCCGTTGGAGCTCGATGAATCCTTTTACCGGGAAAAACTCCAATTCGATGTTTCAGAAGACCTTCCCCGGCTCGGCACCGTTCTCGTCTTCCACGGAGACGAGGATCGGGTGGTTCCTGTTGAAAACGCCCACGAAATTTACGAAACGGTGGGCCGCCCGAAAAAACTCAGCATACTCGAGGGAGGGGACCACGTGATGAGCCGAAAATCTCATCAGCTCGTTTTCGTTCGCGAGGCGGTAGAGTGGTTTCGGGAGCATCTGGAGCCGGGAGGGCGGGTTGCCTGAATTGACTTTTGTCCGCCAACGTTGATGGTTTCGTAAAAAGTCCGAATATTCTTTTTTCCGTCATTCCGGCGAAAGCCGGAATCCAGTAATTCCAAATACTTCTGGATTCCGGGTCAAGCCCGGAATGACGAATAGTGGCCGATTCGGACTTTTTACGATTTCATCAACGCTGAACCGCGGACCTTGGGCCGGAAACCGGCATGTCCGGACAACAGAACCGATTTTCATAAACAGGAGACATCATGCCTGAGGAATCATCAAAAAAATTCGTGAGAAGGGCTTTTGTCAAGGCCGCGATCCGCCGGGTCTTCCTGCTGATGGCCGTCGCCGGTGTGGTCTACGGAATGGTCGCCATGGTCTATGCGACGAAAACGATCTTCAAGGTCAAAAAAAACTACGCGGTGGTGCTCGAAAAGCTCGGCGGCCAGCGCCAGGCGGTCACCCAGGTCGGCTGGCACCTTCGCCTTCCCTTTTTTACCCGCATCGAACAGGAAGTGCCGTTGATGAATCAGACCCTGTTTCTGTCGGGCCAAATGGAGCCGATGCGGATCATCTCCAAGGAGAGCGTTGCGCTGTGGACGTCTGCGGTTCTCACGTATCGCATCCGCGACCTGAACAGATGGGCCATTGAAAATCTCCATCCCCAGCAGCTTCTCCAGGGGGATTACGACGGCATCGTCAAGGACATTTTGCAGGCCCAGGAGGTCAACGAACTGGTCAGCAACCGCGAGTCGATCAAGGAGGATATATTCCTGGCCCTCAAATCCCGGCCCATCAACGAGGGAGGCCCCACCCTGGAGGAAAAATACGGCATCGACATCGTCAGCTTCGTTCTGAAGGAGACCCGGTTTGGAGACAAACTCATCGAGGCCAGCGAAGAAAAAAAGCGGCGGCAGTTGATCGCCGAGGCGGAAAACTATGCGGCCGATCAAGAGGCCAGCAGGATCCGGAAACTGTATGCCGCCTATCTCGACGGCATCGAATCCCTTCAAAAAACCGTCGGCCGGAAAGACGGGAGCACCGACAGGGCGCTGCTGGAATTCCTGACCCAGCAAAAATGGGCAACGGCCTATGAAAACAACGCCGAAGGACAGCGGACAGTGGTCATCCAGAACACCCAGACGAGTCCGGGGCTGACCCTGCCGGCAGCCGAACCGGCCGCTGCCCCATCCTCCGGCAAGAAAACCGACAACGGCGGCGAAAGATGACAAAAAGAAAAACCAAAGAAAAACAGTATGTCAGACTGCCGGAAAAACGGATCCGGGCAATTCAGGAGTTGGTGGCCTCCTGGCCATACGAGACCAAGGCCTTCATGCGCTCCCGGTTGAACCAGTACCGCCCGCCGTCTGCCTTCCTTCATCGGCTCTTGGGCGGCCTTTTTTCCCTCTTTACGGCGGCAAAGGAGCGGCGGTTTACGATCTTGAGGGACCCCCAGGTCGTCAGCGACTGGCAGCGGCGCTTCGAACTGTCCGGGCAGACCAATCCCCAGGAGGCCTGGAACAAGCTCCTGGAAAAGGAGGTGTCGGCAAACGACTATGCCTACATGCTGTCTTTGCTCGACCGGGAACTGGTCGATGTCCACGTTCCCCTGGAGCTGCGCAGCCTGTTCGAAAAGATCTATCGGGTGCATATCCGAAAAGAATATCTTTCGGATTCCACGGTGCCCAAGGCTCCCCTGATCCTGATCACCGGCCCCAGCGGCGGCGGCAAGACCTCCACTTTGACCGAGACGGTGGAAAAGGTGGTATTCGAAAACGAAGTCTTGCCCGAAATCGACTTCGACCAGAAAAAAGAAGAGCTGCTGGCCGACGAGCCGTTCTGGAAAAGCCTGGATGAGATCGATCCGTCGCTGGCCGGTGAAATCGAGCGCAGAAAAAAACTCCGCTTCTACAAAAGCCTGGCCGGGATTCCCGTGATACGCCGGCTGCTCAAGCAGCGCATCACCCACACCCTCTCCAAATTGGAGGAAATCGGGGTCATGGTGGACTACGAGATGGTCACCCCCAACGACTACCAGACCGCCCTGGCCGGCGAACCCGGAAACTATTTCAAGAAAGCCATGGGCGACCCCGGCAAAACGAGCATCCGGCACGTGGAAGAGGCCCACAGCGCCTTCGGCCGCGCCGACGGCCGCCAGTCCGGCGTGGAACGCCAGCAGCGGAGCCTGATCGACACCTCCAACATCGTCATCGATGAAATCATCAACGGCCGCAGGGACTGCCTGCTCATCGCCACCACCGATCAGCCCGAGCGTTTCGACACGGCCATCTATCGCAGGTTCGTCGAAAAAGGAAAGGTCGTCGAAATTTCCGAATTCTGGAAGAATCCGGAAAACCTCAAGGCCATCGTACGACTGGAACTGAAGCGAAACGACATCCGCATAGCCGATCCGGCGGAAGATTCCTGCCATGACAATTTCGCCTGCCTGGTCCCGGAAAGCCTCGACCGGATCGTGGAGCAGCTGATTTCCATATTCGAGGACCGGACCCTGAAGATCATACCGGCCTATGTACGGAAACTGATCAGCTCGGTGATCGAAATACAGGGGGATTTCCGGCCGGAATACCTGGAAGATTCAGTGCTTGTCCGCCATGCATTCGAGCTGGTCGCCAAGAATTCCTTCGGCGACCTGTACGGCAAATTCGTCGACCGAATGGATCGCCGGGTCAAATGGGAACAGTATGTCGGCAACGTGAAAAACCTCTTTTCGGAAATGGCCAACAACTCGCTTTTCTATGGTGTCAGCGAAGAAAAGGGCGTTGTTTTGAACGGCCCTCCCGGAAGCGGCAAGACCTTCCTGGTCCGCTCCTGGCTCAGTGAAAACGGCCAGGTCCACGACATTTCCGCCAGCCCGAGCTCCCTGCAGGACCCGATCAACCCCATTGACGGGGCGGTTGAAAACCTGGAAAAAATATACGACATCGCCAAGATGATCGCACCGACCGTCGTCTTCTTCGACGAGGGGGATTCTCTCGCCCCGAAGCGAAGCCCCTCGGGAGGACAGCCCTCGGACAAACTCACCAACCGCTTTTTGAGCATCATCGACGGCGAACTTCCCTTGAACAGGGTGTTTACCACCCTGACGACCAACCGGCTGGACATTCTCGATCCGGCATTGATCCGTTCCAAGCGGCTCAAGGTCATGGAGATCTCCGGCCACCTTGGAAAAGAGGACATCCGAAGAATCATCCAAAACAGCCTGAGGGGCATCCCCCTGGCTGCGGGTGTCGACGCCGATGCCATCATCGAGTCGGCAAAGGGGATCTGCTATACCCCGGCGGATTTTGCCGCCTTCGTGGAAAAGGCCAGAAGTCTTCGCAGTACCGAGTTCGAGGTGCTTCAACAACTGCGGCGCCTTTCCGAAAGCGACGACGACGCCCGGAAAAAATTTCTCAAGTTCAACTACAAAACATTGACCGGAATCCTGGATGCCGTCGCCGCCCCCGAGGAGCTTCGAACGGCGGTCAAAAAAGAGCCTCAGGTGTTTGCCGACCGGTATGATGAAATCCTCCGGATGCTGGAAGAAATCAAGAAAAAGGAAAACTACCCGCTGGTGGAGTCGCATCTTTTTTCCGCACGTCGGGAGATCGCCGAAAGCCCGGTCAAAAAAGGAAAAGTTCAGCTCGACGAATTTCTCGAAGCCGAGCTGAGCCAGGAGCCCCAGGTGGGGTTTATCATCGGCGTCGGGGCCAACGACTTGTCGGGCATGCTGCTGCCCATCGCCACCAGCCTCACCTACAGCCTGTCTTCGGAGCGGGTGCTGGTCACCGGTGCGGTCTCTTCTTCTGCTTCGGCCGCCGCAGAGCTGGACATGGCGGTTCAGATGACCCAGCAGTCGGCCAAGGAAGCGTTGACCATGGTCAAGAACTACATCCAGGGCCTTGCACCGAAAATCAGCATCGCCAAGCTTCTGGGCGAGTTCCTGGAAAAGTACACGATCCACCACCAGCTTCTATCGGCGTCCTACAATGTCGGCGGGCCTTCGGCCGGCTATGCCCTGGCGCTGAACACCCTGTCGGCGCTGTTGCTCATCCCCATCTACCACGACTTCGGCATCACCGGAGCTCCCTGGACCAAAGGGGTCAAAAAAGGCGAGGTGGGCGGTTCCGTCATCATCGGCGGGCACAAGAAAAAAACGGAAAAGGTGCTGCTGCATCTGCGCCGGATGTACATGCCCCTGCAGAACTACAAGGACCTGGAACTTGAATTCCTCCTCAGCTACTGGAACCAGGACAAGGACATTCTCGGCGTGACCCACTTCGGAGACCTGGTCCCGGAGGTGGTCTGGCTCGATCCGGACTATGAAAACACCCTGCAGGAGCTGATTCAGCTCAGGATCGACTACAAGCGCAACAAATTCAAAGACCAGGTCACCCCCAACGCGATCAAGGATGAAATCCTGCTGAAAAAGGAACGGCTGCGAAGCCGGGTGGAGCAGGAAATCGCAGACCGCATCGACGCCATCCGATTCTATCTGCGCAACCCGGTCAAAGATCCGCACCAGTCGCTGGAGGAAATTTTCCGAATCGGCGACCGGGGGGCCCGGGAGACATTCGCTCCCTTTCGCAGCTTTATGTCCCGGCTTCGCGCCGCCAGACAGTAGCGGCAAAAAACCGATGTCAGAGGTCGGAGGTCAGATGTCAGCAAAGGACCAGAAGTCGGAGGTCGGAGGTCAGAAAAAACCCGATGTCGGAGGTCAGATGTCAGCCCTGCCGTCCCGTTCCCGAACGGGATTTGATCAAACCGGAAACTTGTGTCGAAGCCTCTGCCGGTGGAGGGACGCGCGCAGTCTAGTCCGTGCTGCCGGTAACGTCCAAATACCGGCCACGACGGAGCGTGGCCCTCCAACCTCCAAAATCCAAGGCGCGGGAAGGTCGGTTTTTGCCGCCGGCTTCGGTCGAAGTTTCACATGAGAAAAAACCCGATCTGTTCACCGAAAATGGAAATGGTTAGGGTAAAGCCATTCATCGATTCGATTGATTCAAGAACCCGTTTGCCATTCCTGCCCTTTGCGCCCGCAGGGCGCCTTTACTTTCTTGTCCCGCCGTAGCTTTTTTGCGAAGGCGGATGGCAACTTTTCTTTGGTCGAGCAAAGAAAAGTAACAAGAAAAGTGTAAAAATATCAAATCATTATATGAAAATAGTTTCATCCTTGATCAAACCGCCCGGTTAAAACCGAAAGATTCTTATAAATCTCCCGCCGGAGAATCTGGAATTTTGAATCTGGAATTTTGAATCCCGGTACGGCCAGCGGCGTGGCTGACATCTGGCTTTTCAAGGTTCGCCAATTTCGAGTCGTTTCCCCTGCACATAGACCGCCTTGAGCCGATAGAGACTGTCGGGAAGCTGCTCCGGGTCGCCGGGGCAGACCAGGAAGCTGGCCGGCCGGCCCGGCGTCAGGCGCCTTCCGACGTGGTCGACTCCCAGTAGACGGGCGCCGTGCACCGTGGCGCAGCGAACGGCTTCCGTGCAGGAATAGCCTGCGTCCATCAGCAGCCGGATCTCCTCCAGGCAGCCGCTGCCGTGGTGAACGCAAAGACTGCCGGCATCGCTGCCGACGGCCACGACAACCCCCGCTTCTTTGGCCTTGCGGAGCTGCTCGAGCTGGTGGTCGAGGTTTTTCCTCGCCCCCTGTGCCTCCCTTGATTCCGGGGCAAGCGCCTCGGCGTATGCCTTCATGGTCACGGCGGTCGGAACCCAGACAACCCTGCGATCGGCCATCCTGAGCAAGTTGTCGGTCCCCATGAAAAAGCCGTGCTCGATGGAGTGGCACCCGGCTTCGACGGCACTCTTTACCGCGGCCTGCCCGTTGGCATGCACCATCACCTTCAGTCCGCACGCCTCTGCCGCGCAGACCGCAGCCTGCATCTCTTCGCGGGAAAACTGCGGCGGCGTGGTCTTTCCAAATCGAAGAAGACTGTTGAGTCCTGAATTGACGATCTTGACATGGTCCGGTTTTTCGACCGCAGCCGATGTTTCGATCGATTCGGCAAGAGATTTCCCCGGCGCCGGCGGCCGTCCGATCAGCCTTCCGTATCGGCCGCTGCCCCGCCACGCCCTTCCGGCCGCCCGGATCGCAAAGCCGGGAAACTTTTCCTGCGCCACCGTCTGCCGAAACCGAAGGGTGTGCCCGCGGCCGTCTCCCCCGTCGCGCACCGCCATGACCCCGGAGCCCATGTGCCGACGGATCCGGGCCTCGATTTTCGGCAAGACCTCGGAAAATCCGGCTTCGAGCTGGCGGGTCCTTACCTCGGGATCCCCGTTTCCGGACATGAACAGGTGCACATGGCTGTCGACCAGGCACGGGAGCACGGTGTCCGCGGAAAAATCGAGGACTTCCCTGGGCTGCACGCCATGTTCAAGGGGCGCAATCCGGTTGACGGCACCGTTTCGCACCTCGATCATGACCCGCTTTCGTGCGGGTTCTCCGGATCCGTCGAGGACCCAGCCGGCGAGCAGGGTGGTTTTGTCTCTATCGGTCAAGGACTCGATCTCCATCGATAGGGGTTGCGCGCGAAAGGGATGTCATGATCCAATGGAAGGATTCCTACCCCGTTTATCTCGCCCCCCAGCCCCCAAATCCAAAATCTCAAGCACCAATCACCAAACAAATCTCAAATTCCAATGACCCAAACAACCGCCGGGCGCGGCGTCTACAAAATTTTTGAAGCTTACCCAAAATTGATGGTTTCATAAAAAGTCCGAATTTTCCTTTTCCGTCATTCCGGCGAAAGCCGGAATCCAGTAATTTCAACAACTTCTGGATGCCGGATCAAAAAAGCTCGCCCCGGACTTGATCCGGGGTCCGGCATGACGCTTCGGGCACTTTTTAAGATTTCATCAAGCTTAAATCCGAAATTCGAATATTTCGTGCTTCGAATTTTTCCTTCTTCATCAGCTATGGCAAAGCCAGATGCCTTTGACCTGGCCCTGAGGACCAGGATTTCCAGACTGCATTAAACCCATTTGACTATTTGACAAATCAACCAATCATCCTTCTAACGAACCGGCAAAACATTTTCATATTTCTTCAAAAATTTCTGAACCGCCGGAAGGTAGCCTTCGGTCAGGCTCGAGTCGCTGTGGCCGGCGCCGGCTGCGGCGTAAAAGTCGGCCTGGCCCGGCAAAAAGCAGTCCCGCAAATCTTTGGCAAACCGGATGGGAAAGCGCCGGTCTTCGGTGCCATGGATGATCATGACGGGCATCTTCACGGCAGGGGCCAGCCTGGCCGGACTGACCTTGTCGGGCATGCCCCGGTAGCCCACATTCATCCAGAACAGGATGCCGGGACCGAAAACCGCACCGAACAGCGGGTTGAACCAGCGGTAGAGACTGAACAGGGACCGGTTGGTGTAGGCATAGCTTCCCTCCAAAAAGAGCAGCCGCACCTTGTCCGGATGTCTTGCCGCGGCAATGACGGCACCGGCCGAACCGGCCGAGTGGCCGTACAGAATTACGGGCTCGTTTACCCAGTCGAGCACCGCTTCGATGTCTTCGGCAAATCGAACCGCGTTCATGAACCGGTATGGGCTCGATCCTCCGTGATCACGAGCGCTGTGAATGACGGCGGAAAAACCGAGCCTGGAAAAGATCCTCGCCCTGGAGACCATCCGATCCCGGTTGCGGCCCCATCCATGGGCGAAAACGACGATTCCCCTTGGGTTTTCCTCCGGATCGATCCGCCAGACCTCGAGAGTCCCTCCGTCCTTTGCCGGAATCCGGTGGTCGCTCACGGTTCCCCAGTCGGGAAATTCAGATATCGGGTTTCGCGGCAGCCGGTGAAAGAGCACCGTCAGCACAAGAGTCAGCAGTGCGTATGCTCCAAGCAGGGCGACAGCAATGATCAGCAAATTGGACATGGCAGGCTTTTACCCCCTGGTTCGGCCGTGGTCAACCGGGACCGATGTATTTTAGGAGCCCCGCCGCTGAACGGCAAGATTCAACATTCCAAATTCAAGATTCAAGATTCTCCGGCGGGAGATTTATATGAATCTTTGGGTCTTAACCGGCCAGTTTGATCAATTGTGAAACTTCTCAGGCCGTCATTCCGGGCCCTGGATCGAGTCCAGGGCAAGCTTTTTTGACAAGCCTGCCCCGGACTCCGATCCGGGGGAATCCAGCTCTGCCGCAGACCTTGAGGCGATCAGATTGATCAAAAATGAAACTTATGTCGAAGCCCCTGACGGTGGAGGGACGCGCTCTGTCGCGTCCGTGTTGCCAGAAATGACCCAATACCGGCCACGACGGAGCGTGGCCCTCCAACCGCCAAAACCCAAGGCGGGGGCAGGTCGGTTTTTGCCGCCGGCTTCGACCGAAGTTTCACATAGGGGCATCGCCTGACCTGACGGTTGAAATAGGCTGCGCACGGCTTACCTTATTGTCACCCTGTTGTTTGTTTCAGTCTCTTGTCATTTTGTCCCCATATCAAGAACAAGGAGAAACACCATGACCAAAGCGATCGTCATGAACGAAACCGGAGGCCCGGAAGTCCTCCGGTGGGTAGACTTTGAACCCGGAGAGCCCGGTGACGGGCAAGTCCTGGTCCGCCATGAGGCGGTGGGGCTCAACTATATCGACGTCTACCATCGCACCGGCCTGTATCCCCTCCCCTCTCTTCCGGCCGTACCGGGATTGGAAGGCGCAGGGGTGGTGGAATCGGTCGGACCGAATGTGGCCGATTTCGCCCCCGGAGACCGGGTGGCCTATGCCGGCGTGCCGGCAGGTGCATACGCCCAGATACGGACCATTCCCGCTCACCGGCTCGTCAAGCTGCCCGATGCCCTCTCCTTCGAGCAGGGAGCCGCCATGATGCTCCAGGGGATGACGGCCCGATACCTGCTGAAGGGCTGCTACGATGTCCGGGACGGAACCTGGATTCTCATCCATGCGGCGGCCGGCGGGGTCGGCACCATTGTCTGCCAGTGGGCAAAGTATCTTGGGGCGCAGGTGATCGGCACCGTGGGGTCTTCGGAAAAAGCCCAAAAAGCGACCGCTCACGGCTGTGATCATCCGATCGTCTACACCGAGGAAAATTTTGCCGACCGTGTTCAAGAAATCACCGGCGGCCGCGGGGTGGACGTGGTCTACGATTCAGTGGGCCAGGCGACGTTCCTCCAGTCCCTGACCTGCCTGCGGCCCATGGGAATGATGGTCAGCTTCGGGCAGTCCTCCGGACCGGTGGCCCCCCTGGATCTCAAGGCGCTGGCAGTCAACGGCTCCTTGTTTCTGACCCGGCCCAGCCTCATGAACTATACCGCAAAGCGGGGGGATCTGCTGGCCCACGCCCAGGATCTCTTCGACGTGGTGCAAAAGGGAGCCGTGACCATAGAGGTCCGTCAGAAGTATCCCTTGAAGGAGGCGGCCCAGGCCCACCAGGATCTGGAAGATCGGAAGACCACCGGTTCTACGATCCTGCTCCCATAATCAATGCGTACTGCGCATTGATTATGTAAAGGCGGATTTGCCGCCGAAGGGCGATGGAAAATCGAAATTCGGGTAGTATGCAGGAAGTAAAGATCCGGGCTCAGAGGGCATAAATCGGGCTCCTTGCAAACGTAAATCCGAAATTCGAATTTCGGATTTCGTGCTTCGTATTTTTTATCTTCATCCCCTATGGCAGAGCCAGTTGCCTCTGACCTGGTCCTGAGGACCAGGATTTCCCGACTGCATTAAATCAGGTTGCCGCATCGGCTGCCACCTTTTCCGCCAAGGCGAGGATAGCGCCCGAATCGGAAAGGCCGTCGATAAACCGCCGGGGAATGCCACTGAGCCCGACCTGCGCTCCGACCAGGGCGCCGGTGAGCATGGCCCGGGACATGTTCTGGCCGCCGCCGTTGACGGCGTGAAGCACGGCCTGTTCAAAATCATCCTGATACCGGGCCGCCAGGTAATAGGCGGCAGGAAGCATGCAGACAATCGAGCAGGGCATGCCGTAGACCAGGGACACTTTCCACGCCGGGTCGATGTTCACATCCGGGTCTTTGGCCGCCCGCCAGATGTGGGAGGGAAACAGCAGACCGTCTGGAAACGGGAGTGTGGCCGACGGCGAGGCAGGCGCCTGATGGTACTTGTCCCTGTTTTCGGCCAGCACGGCATGGGTAAACGGCAGCTCTCCCTTTTCCACCATGGCGTAAAGCGTCGACGACAACTCGCCGTCGAACGGCAACCCGCGGATCAATGCGTTGACCACCGTGCAATAAGAGATGCTCAACGCCGCCACAAAAGGGTCGACGTGGGTGAGACGGATGTTGGAGGAAATGAACCGGGCGCCGTCGGCCGGGCTGGAGGCGTAACGGGCGGCCAGGACCACGGCTCTTTCGGCCGCCTCGGTGGTGTCTGCGTAGTCTCCGGTCTTACCCCATGGCTTTTCTGCCACGACCCGGGCCCGGTAAAGCTCCCGGATCGACTGGTTGGTGTAGCCCCCGGGACCGCCATGGGCCGAGCCGTCCATGTTCGACAGGATCCTTTCATCCAGACGCCGGGTAAAGTCCGCCTCGTCGTATTCGCCTTTTTGCACAACGCTGTCGAGCAGCTCCAGGGTGATCAGTCCGGTCTGGGACAGATCGCCGGCCTCGAGGCCCTCGTGGTAGCGACCCGGCTTCGGATCGGTGTAGCCGTCGATCCAGGAACCGTAGTCTTTGCGCATCTGCTCCAGGTCGTAATACCAGTGCGGGCCAAGCCCGAGAGCGTCTCCGATGAGCGCCCCCATCACGGCACCTGCGGCACGGTTTCTGATATCGCTTTTATCGGTCATCTTTCTTGTCCTTTCCCGGCGAAGCCGGATTCGGGGAAAAGGCGTTCCAACGGCGGCCACGCTTGCTTCGAGCGTTTTTCGGATCGATTTTGATCTGCTTTGACTCGTTCATCGGATCCCAGGGCTCGACGATCACCGCCCCTTTATCTATAAGGCGGCTTGGGAATTTGCACAAGAAGCGGCTCCCACACAAAAGGTCACAGGCCCGCCGCTGACCGTGCCGGTATTCAAAATTGATGGTTTCGTAAAAAGTCGCCATTTTCTTTTTTTTGTCATTCCCGCGCAGGCGGGAATCCAGTTATTTCAGTTGGTTCTGGGCTCCCGCCTTCGCGGGAGCGACAATTGTTGGGCTTTTTACGATTTCATCAATATT
>JAIPEL010000090.1 GCA_021737185.1 Desulfobacterales bacterium
CCGGCCAGTTTGATCAAACGCGAAACTTTGCCTCGAAGCCTCTGATGGTGGAGGGACGCGCTCTGTCGCGTCCGTGTTGCCAGCAATGACCCAATACCGGCCACGACGGAGCGTGGCCCTCCAACCTCCAAAACCCAAGACGGGGACAGGTCGGTTTTTGCCGCCGGCTTCTGCCGAAGTCTCTGCCTATGTAGGGAACGGCCTCCGTGCCGTTCCGTGCGGCACGACACGGAGGTCGTGCGCTACGAAAAACCCCGGCCTCGGTCGAAGTTTCACATAAGCCCTCCGGCGGCGAAGCCGCCCTTGAAAAATTCACTTCGTGAATTTTTCCTGGTAGCGGTCCGCATCCCGATCCTGCAGCAATGCCAGTCGGTAGGTCGTCCGGTCTGCGGTGTCGAACCATTCCTCTGCAGCAGCCCGGCATGCGGGGCAGGCGTTTCGGGGGATGTGAACGGCCAAAATCCGCCAGCCTCGGTCCGAGGACGAGTCGATCCGAACGGCTCCGGCACAGTCGTCGCAAATCCTGACCCGCTCCTTTTGCTGCTCCATGAGCATGTCGGTGTCGTAGAAAACGTTTCTGGCGCGGTCGGAAAAACGGGCCTTGTCCCGAACCGCATGCTTCAGCTCCTCGCGTTTTTCCCAGCGCGTCCATACCTCTTCGCAAATCTTTTCGATGGCCTCGGTCACGGCGCGGCTCTGGCGAATGGCGTCGGGATCGTAGTCCGGCTCGCGAACGCGGCTGTAGTCGACGCCGGCCATTGCCAGAATGATGGCTAGGTTCACGTAGGGCAGCGCCCCCTCGATGGAATAGCCCCCTTCGAGCACCGCGATGTCGGGCTTGAGCCGATCGGTGAGGGCGGCATATCCCTGGGCGGAAAAATTCATGTTCGTGATCGGATCGGTGTAGTGGTTGTCCTGGCCGGCGGAGTTGATGATCAGCTCCGGCTTGAACTCATCCAGGACCGGCATGACCACGTTTTCCAATGCGTAAAGGAATCCTTCCTCCGAGGTCTTCGGCGGCAGCGGCAGGTTCAGGGTTTTGCCCATGGCATTGGGGCCGCCGAGCTCGTTGATGAAGCCGGTTCCCGGAAACAGGGTGCGGCCGTCCTGGTGCATCGAGATAAAGAGGGTGTCCGGGTCGTGCCAATAGATGTCCTGGGTGCCGTCTCCGTGGTGGCAGTCGGTGTCGACGATGGCCACCCGGTTGATGCCGTAGGCCCGGCGCAGGGTCTCGATCATGACCGCTTCGATGTTGATGTTGCAAAAGCCGCGGGCGCCGTGGACCACGCGCATGGCGTGGTGCCCCGGCGGTCGGACCAAGGCAAAGGCGCGCTCCACCTCTTTTTGCATCACCGCCATGCCGATGGTCTTGGCGCCGCCGGCGCTGATGAAGTGGGATTCGGTGACCACGCTCCAAACGTCCGGCACGCAGAAGTGCACCCGCTGGATGTCCCTGAGGTTGACCGGATCCGGCTTGTACTCCACGATTCCGTCGATGTCGAACAGTCCCTCTTCGAGCACTTGATCCTGGGTGTACAATAAGCGTTCTTCGCGCTCCGGGTGGGTTGGACTGATCGCCCAGTCGAAGGCCGGAAAGAACACCAGGCCGGTTTTGTGGCGGGCTTTGAGCATATGATTTCCTGTCATTCGATGGAGCGGGTGCATTTTGTGGCGAACCAGCTCCTTTATGTGAACCAATATCGAAGTTCGAATATCGAAATTCGAAACAAATCCGAATGACCAAAATTCTAATGACCAAAACAGCTTCGACCAAGCCTTGTCCGAACCGATTGGCACGCGTTTGTTTCTGTCATTCGAGCATTAGAATTTGTTTCGGGCTTCGTGCTTCGGATTTCGAATTTCTCACTATCACAACCAAAATAATATGGTGGCGGGTACTAACTATCATATGCTTTAATCTGCGGTTGAAAGCAGTCCCGCGATGGCGTCGTATTCGTTGATCAGCCCGGGCTTGACCTGGGCCCGGATCCGGATGTTTCGGCCGATGGTCGAAAAGCCGCGAACCATGTTGAACTGAAGGTCCTCGATGACCTCCAGCGCCAGATCCTCCGGCTGAGCTCCCATTCGCAGCGCCTTTTCCCGGAGAAGCGCAAATGCCGACTCGACGGCTTCGTCCCGGGAAAATTCCCGGCCGACACTGCAGGAGTAGTTTTCCTCCGGGGCCTTTGCCGCACCGATCTGGGTGTCGGCAAAGAAGGTGACTTCGCAGGTGGTGCGAGCCAGTGCGGCGCCGATGGCGTTGGCGACTTTCCAGTGGGGCACGACCCCCACCTTGAAATCGGAAAGCCGCTCCAGGTGGCGGGCGAAGTGGTGGGCCGGGCCCCCCAGAACGAGGATTTTTTCCGGACGGACCTTGAACCCTTCCCGGATTTCGCTGACCGTGTAGACCGGCTTGCCGTTCAACCGGTCGATCATGGATCGGGCACGATCCAGGATCTTGCTGCAGGCGCTTTCCAATACCTGCATCGCCGTTTCTTCGATGGAAACTCCCAGGGCTTCGGCCAGGGTTGCGAACCCGCGCGCTGCCGCCTCCCGGTCCCCGGTTTTTTTCGTGCCGAGGATGGAGAGGGCGTCGGTGGGGGTGGGAGAGGCGCCGCCGTGGGCCATGGGGGGACCGAGCCGATCCGGTCCGATCTTGACGCTGCCATCGACGATGCGGACGGCGCTGTCTCCCCCGACACCGATCGATTCGGTTTCCAGGGAGCGAATCAGGGTTTTGTATGGCCCCAGCTCGATCCCCAGCGGGTTGAGCACCGGGGACCGGTCCACCAGGACGGCGATATCGGTGGTGGTTCCGCCGATGTCCAGCACCAGGCAGTCCTCCTTTTCAAAGGAAAAGGGCAGGGCTCCCATGATGCTGGCCGCCGGACCCGACAAAATCGTCTGCCCGGGAAAATCGACGGACGCGTCGATGCTCATGGTGCCGCCGTCGGCCTTGAGGATGTGAATCGGAATGTTCAGCTCCCGTTGATCCAGGGACTTTTTGACGGCGGCGAAAAAACTTCGGTGAATCGGATACACCGCGGCATTGAGATAGGTGGTGGCCACCCGGCGAGGAAAGTTGAGCTGGCCCGAGACCTGATGACCCATGAAAACGCGGTCGAAGCGGTCGGAAATCAGGTTGCAGATCGTCGTTTCGTGGACGGGATTGCGGGTCGAGAATTTCGAAACCACCCCCACATGACGGATTCCTTTTTTCGTAAGCTGTTCGGCGGCTGCCCGAATCTGAACCGCATCGACCGGCTCGACCTCCCGGCCGCGATGATCGATGGAGCCGGAGACGGCAAAAAAGTCCTCATGAAACTGGAGCTGGGTGGGATCGATGCCGGGGCCGGAAGAGACAATGAGCCCTACGGGCGGGGTTTTTTGTTCGGCGATGGCGTTGGTGGTCAGGGTGGTGCTCAACACGGCCCGGCGGATCGACTCCGGGGCAATACCCTCGGTGGCCTTCTCCAGGCCGGCCATCACCGTGGCGAACAGATCTTCTTGATCGGTGGAAACCTTGATTTCCCGGATGACGCCCTCGTCGCCGAGAAGGACGACATCGGTATGGGTGCCGCCGACGTCCAACCCGATGATCATGAATTTCCCCTTTGCCGGTTCCCGAAAAAGCGGCTGCCAAGTGTTTCCTGCTTCTTTCCCTGCAGATGATCAAAACTACCTGATAACAACGATGTCTGTCAACCAGCGCGAGGGTCATCGAAACGGCCCCGTCAAAGTCCAAAAATGGAGGGCCACGCTCCGTCGTGGCCGCCCGCGGTCGGACGCGACAGAGCGCGTCCCTCCAACGGTGCCCCATCAATGGTTCGTCCGCTGCGCGGACTTCGCCGGTTCCCTGGGGGCATCGACCCGGAGAAAATGCCGGCTGCATCCGTGCCGCAAAGCAGGCGACGCTTCGGCCGGGCCGATGAAATGGATTGATCTTTGGCGGCGGTGTTGCTATGGCCGCAACAATCGCGGAAGCTTCTGACAAGAATGGACCATTGAGGAGAGTCCGATCATGACCGACACGGAGCAGTTTCAGAGAAAAGTGCAGGACGCCGACACCACACAGATTTTTTTTACGGACCTAAACGGCCGGGTGATGAGCATCACGGTCAATCCGGAAAATATCGATGCGATCACCGATTCTGGGATCGGTTTCGACGGCAGCTCCATTGCCGGCTATGCCACGGTGGAAAAAAGCGACCGCATTTTGTTTCCCGTCGCTGAAAGCTTTCGGAACCTGAGATTTTCCGGCCAAACCGTCGGCTTTTTTATCGGAAACGTGTTCAACGAAGAAGGCAAACGGGCGCTGGCCGATCCGCGGGCGATCTTGGAGAAGGTGCTGCTGCAGGCGGAGACCGACTTCGGCTTCCGATTCCTGGCGGGACCGGAGCATGAATTTTTCGTTCTGCAGTCGGACGAATTCGGCAAAGACGTCCATTCCGACCGGGCGGCCTATTGCCTGGCGGCGCCCCATGACAGGGGCGAGGCGGTCCGCAACCGGATCATCTCGGTGCTCGGCGACTGCGGGATCCGGTTTGAAAAGGCCCACCACGAGGTGACCGCCTCCCAGCACGAGATCAATCTGGAGCCGACCGATCCCCTGACAGCGGCCGACCGGACCGTGCTATTCAATTTTGTCACCCAGAAGATCGCCGACGAGCTTGGGTGTCATGCGACCTTCATGCCCAAACCCTTCGACGGCCAGAACCGAAACGCCTTTCATATCCACTTGTCGATGCAGGACCGCAGCGGCCGGAACCTGTTTTACGACGCAGACGGCGAGCATGGGTTGAGCCCGAAGGCCAGGAGCTTTATCGGCGGCATCCTGCGATATGCCCGGCAGACGTCCATTGTCATGGCTTCCACCTTCAATTCCTACAAGGCATACGTCATCGAGCGCGAAGCGCCGGTGATCCGAAATTGGGGGTTCAGCAACCGCAGCGCCATGGTGCGGGTGCCGTTTTGCAGCGATCCTGAACAGACGCGGATAGAACTGCGCAGCCCGGATCCTGCCGGCAACGTCTACCTGCAGTTCGCCGTTTTCATTGCCATGGGGCTGGAAGGGGTGCGCCAAGGGATCGATTGCAGCAAACCCGTTTCCGGCAGCAGCTACCGGCGCAATTTCGGTCTCAGGGTCTGGGACCGGCGCTTTCTTCCCCGCAGCATGTTCGAGGCCCTGGTGGAGGCCGAACGGAGCAAGTTTTTGAAGGAAGTCCTTGGCAAACGAATCTATGAGAATTATATGGCCCTCAAGGTCAAGGAGTGGGAGGGCCACCGGATCCGGGTCACGCCGGGTGAGCATGAACAATACATGGTCCGATAGATTTGGATTCCAAGCCTGACCACACGCCGGTGCTTCACCCGGAGCTTTCGCCGAAGCCGGCCGGGTAGTATTTTGGAAGGCAGGAATCCAAATCTTGGAAAAACAACAGGAAAAGAAAATGCGGTGATCAACCTCCCCATAAAGGTTTCGCTGCTAATTTCAAGCAAAAGAGGAGTGCTGTGATGGAAGAGTGGAAAGAGCAGATGCAGAATCATGTGGACACGGCGGAGAAGCTTCGCCGGTTCATCAACCTGACCGAGGGCGAAGAAGAGGCCATCGCCTCGATGAAGACCAAGTGGGGAACGACCCCCTATTTTGCCTCCCTCATGGATCCGGACGATCCGACCTGCCCCATCCGGCGGCAGGTGATTCCCTCCCCGCTGGAGTTGAAAAACCGCTATGGGATCGAAAACTACCTGGTCTGGAAGGAGAACCGTGCCACCGAAGAAGTCCGTCCGGACAGCATCGCCCGGCAGTACGACGACCGGATTGCCTTTACCGTGACCGATGTCTGCGCCAACTACTGCCGCCACTGCTTCCGCAAGGAATTGGTGGTCGACCGGGAGCTCAAGCTGCGATTCGATGTGGACGAGGGCCTCGATTGGATTGCAGACCATCCGGAGATCCGGGATGTGCTGATCACCGGAGGCGACCCGTTCATCCTTTCCGACGAAAAGATCGAATACGTGATTGCCAAGTTAAGGGAGATCTCCCACTTGGAGATGATCCGGTTCGGGACGAGGACCCCCATCGTGCTGCCCCAGCGGATCACCGAGGGCCTGAAAAAGATTTTAAAATCCTATCACCGGGTCCCGATCTGGATCAACACCCAGTGCAACCACCCCAAGGAGATCACCGAAGAGACGGCCCGGGCGGTCTACGACCTGCTCACCTGCGGGGTCAACGTGGGCAACCAGGCGGTGCTGCTCAAGGGGATCAACGACGACGTGGAGACCTTCCGGCGGCTGCACCAGAAGCTGCTGACGGCACGGATCCGCCCCTACTACGTCTTTTACTGCGAACCGGTGCCCGGGGTCGATCATTTTCGGACCCCGGTTGAAAAGGGTGCGGAGCTGATCCGCGATGCCATCCGCGGCCATACCACCGGTCTTGCCCAGCCGATGTACGTCATCGCCACCAACATCGGAAAGATTCCGCTGATGCCCGACTACTACATCATGGGAAAGGACGAAAAAGAGTACACCCTTCGAAACTACAAGGGGCAGACCACCCAATGGCCCAACATCCCCGAGTAATGGATCTGCCTTCGGCGCATCCGCTATATGGGAAAAACAGGTTAATAAAATGTTAGGTATCCTTTGGGGCGAGTTCGTGTACCGAATGTCGTCACTCCCGCGCAGGCGGGAGTCCAGCAAAAAATCCACTGGATTCCCGCCTGCGCGGGAATGACAAAAAATAGCTCCGGAGGAAAATTTTTGTAACGTATCTTCTGAACGCAGGACTGGATGCGAGCCTATCGGCCCTTGAACTTGGGTTTGCGGCGCTCGGAAAAGGCGGCTAGTGCTTCCATCAGGTCTTCTGTCGGAATCAGCCCGGCGCTGACCGCCGCCACGTAGGCAAGCCCGTCGTGCACCTGGCGGGCTACGCCGAAGTTGAGCACCTCCTTGCTCGCCTGAACCGCCAAAGGGGCGTTTTGGGCGATCTGCCGGGCCATTTCGCCGGCGCCGTCCATCAGCTCGTTTCGAGCCGGGTAGGTCCGGCTGACCAGCAGGATTTCAAACGCCCGCTTCGCGTCGACCGCACGGGCGGTAAAGGCGAGTTCCCGGGTGATGCCCTGGCCGACGATGAGGGGCAGCCGCTGGAGAACGCCCACGTCGGCCACGAAACCCACCCCAGCCTCCTTGAGACAGAACCGGGCGTCGGCGCTGCAGATCCGAATGTCGCAGGCGGCGGCCAGATCCAACCCCGCGCCGATGCAGTGGCCGTGAATGGCCGCAAGCACCGGTTTTTTGCAGCGCTCCACGGCGTTTATCGCCTCCTGAAGCTCGGCGATTTTGGCTGCGATCTTCCGTTTCACCGCGCCCCACTGGCGCTCTTCGGTGAACTCGGGGATGGCTGCGATCATCGCCCCAAGGTCGATTCCCGCGCAAAAGCAGGGTCCTTCTCCGGCGAGCACCACCGCCCGGATTTCAGGGTCCTGGTCAAGCGCGTCAAAGACGCCCGGCGCCTCTTTCCAGGCCGCCGGCCCCATGGCATTGTTTTTTTCCGGCCGGTTCAGGAACACCCAGCCGACATGGTCCTGCTTTTCCACCCGGTAGAATGTATATTCTCCCATTTGTCTTTCCTTTCGCGCGTATGAAATTACCGCCGAAGGTCGGCCAGTAGATTCCCTCGGAGTGAGCCCATCGCCCCGCGGACAGCAACAGGGGCTTATGTGAAACGAGGCCAAAATGGCATAGTTTCATTCTTGATCAAACTGGTCGGCGCGGCCGGCCAGAGGCGGCGCTCGTATGAAACTTCGTTGTTGCCGGTCCGTCATCCCGGCCGTAGCGAAGCCCCGCATCAAGTGCGGGATAAACTTCGAGCCGGGATCCAAAAATACCTGGATTCCCCCGGATCGGGGTCCGGGGCAGGCTTGTCAAGCCCGGAATGACGGCCTGAGAAGTTTCACAATTGATCAACCTGGCCGGTTAAGACCCAAAGATTCATATAAATCTCCCGCCGGAGAATCTTGAATCTTGAATTTGGAATTTTGAATCCCGCCGGTCAGCGGCGGGGCTCGCATGGACCTTGGCCGGCTCCTCCTGCCGCCCATAGCGACGCTCCGGGACGAAGTCAAGGCCAAAGAAGTCGGGCTTTGCAGTGGACAAAGAAGGGAGTCTTTGGTAATTTCCCGCATTTGCGTAGGCTCGGCCGGCGGGCGAACGGCTGGGGGGCCGGGATGTTTGGATGCCGGGTTGTGGGCGGAAGCCGCTTCAAGGCGCAACCCACAATACAGGTATCCTCATTGCTGCCGCACATGAATCGCGAATCCACAGCTCGGATGCCGTGAGGCCGGGCAGAAGTGGGAAGTTAAAAAGCCGGCATTCTCCAAAGAGAATGATCAGCGCTTTCCAGCTTCCCAGCGTCCCAGCCTCCCAGCAGCGCGAAGCGCTATAAAATGACAAAACACTACTGGAAAATATTTGCCGGCATCGTCGCCGTCCAGCTGCTTCTTTCATGGTGGGTTCCGATCACCTCAGACGAAGCCTATTTCTACACCTGGGCAGTGCACCTGGACGTCAACTACTATGACCACCCCCCCATGGTGGGATGGTTGATCCATCTGCTTCTTCCGCTCGGCCGGCACATCTTTTTTTTCCGGCTCATCGCCGTGGTCACGGGGATCGTCGTCGCTCTCGGCATCAGGCGGATCGCCAGCCGGCTGTGGCACCAGCCGGAGAAGGCCCGCCTGCTCTCCCTCGTCTATCTGGCGGTCCCGCTGCATGTACTCTTTGTCCCGATCACAACGGATACTCCACTGTTTTTGTTTACTTTCTTGTGCGGAGCAAGCTTCGCCCGGGGGGCGGTCCGGGATCGGTCGCTGCCGATTTTCCTGGCGGGGATCTTTTTGGGACTGGCGGTGCTGAGCAAGTATTTTGCCGTTTTGCTGATCCCGGGGCTGCTGGCATGGATGCTTCTTTACCGACGCGACCGCCTCCTTTCCTGGGGGCTGCTGCTGGCCGCGGGGACCGCGCCCTTGATTCTGTTGAATCTATACTGGAATTACAACGACTGCTGGCGCAACATCATGTTCAATGTGATCAACCGAAACAAGGGCCAGGAAATTTCCCTTGCCGGCTTTGGTGAATTTGTCCTGTCCCAGCTCTATCTTGCGACGCCCTGGGCAGTTTATTTCATTGTGCGCCACGGCCGTGCGATGGCCGCCGGCATCCGCCGGGACAAAAACCCCTTTTTCCTTCTTTCCGCCGTTCCCCTGGCGCTGCTCGGTCTTCTTGCCTTTTTCAATGCCGGTCTCCATTGGACGCTGTCCTTTTACCCGTTCGTATTTTTGCTTCTGGTCTATCTGCCCATAGAATCTCTTCAACGGATCGTGCGCTGGTCGATGTTGTTCAGCGCCGCGCACGTGGCGGTCATCTGCGCCGTGCTGCTCCTGCCGATTTCCCGCTGGCCCGATGTTCCCCTGGCCGGAAAAAAGGCGCAGCACTATTATGGCCATATCGTCATGGCCTTTCACGGCGACGAAGTCT
The DNA here is from genome assembly GCA_021737185.1 of Desulfobacterales bacterium. GTDB lineage: Bacteria > Desulfobacterota > Desulfobacteria > Desulfobacterales > CAFBRK01 > JAIPEL01. Next base: position 9,544 of record JAIPEL010000090.1, read on the forward strand.
ACCGGCGTCTTGCCGCCATGGGAGACCGGTATGTACTGGCCACGCCCGGATACTCCACCGCATCGCTCATGGCCTACCACAGCGGACGTCATTTCGTGGTGTTTGCAGACAAAGGGCGAAGCGGCCGCAACGACGACAAGGTCACCGATTTTCGAACCCTGGATGGGCGGGATTTTCTCGTGCTGTCCAACCGATCGTTCAGCCCGGCAAAGGTCGACCAGTACCGGGCCTATTTTACCCGGCTCAGCATCGAAACCCTGACCGTGAAAGGCGCCCAGTATTGGCTCGCACGCGGCACCGGGTTTCGGTTCGAGCAGTACCGCCTGCGGCACCTGGCAAAGATATTGAAAGACTGCTACGATATTCCCGATGATCTTCCCGTGGGAGACTGCTTTTTCTACGAGCGGTATTTTCCCGGATATCGATAAGCCCGATACGCTGTATTGGCCCAGGGCCCGGCAGCAAATTATCCATTTCGCGGCATGATGAATCCCGAAAGTTGAGCTGTAATTCAACCCCGAACCTTGAACCCCGAACCTCTGAACCCTGAACCCCGAACCCTGGAACTTGGAACCTGCGACGTGAAACTTTCCGGCTGGGGCAGATATCCGGTCGTCGAAGCCCGGAGCGAAAGCTTCGAGACCGAAAAGGAGCTCAAGACGGCTCTGGACGGACCCGGTGCGGTGATCCCCTTCGGCATGGGCCGCAGCTACGGAGATTCCGCCCTGGCCGAGCGGGTCGTGTCCAGCCGGCGCTACGACAAGTTCCTTGCCTTCGATCCGGCAAGCGGCCGCCTTCACTGTGAAAGCGGCGTCAGCCTGGCCGAGATTATCGACGCCTTCCTGCCCCGGGGCTGGTTTCTTTCCGTGACCCCTGGGACCCGGTTTATTTCCGTCGGCGGGGCCGTGGCCAGCGACGTGCACGGCAAAAACCACCACAAGGCCGGCTGCTTCAGCAGCTGCGTGGAGTCCTTTACCCTGATGCTGGCAGACGGGTCCATGCCCACGTGCAGCCGGAATCAAAATGCCGGACTGTTTCGGGCCACCTGCGGCGGCATGGGACTGACCGGCGTGATTCTCGATGTGGTCCTGTACCTGATGCGCGTTAAAAGCGCCTTCATCCGGGAGACGGTGGTCAAGTGCCGGAACCTTGCAGAGGTCTTCGACGCTTTCGAAGCCGGCGCAGAGGTCTCCTATTCGGTGGCCTGGATCGACTGTCTGGCAAAGGGCGCCGATATCGGCCGGTCGGTCCTGATGATGGGCGAACACGCCGAATCCGGAATTCTCGGCCCTTTAGCGCCGCCGCCCGTCACCCTTCCCTTCGCTTTGCCCGGCTTTTTGCTCAACCGCCATACGGTGGCGCTGTTCAACCGGCGCTATTACGGGTCGTTTCCGGAACGGGCCGAGGGACGGCTCACCCCCCTGGACCGGTTTTTCTATCCCCTGGACCGGATCGGGCGATGGAACCTGATATACGGCCGGGGGGGCTTTACCCAGTACCAGGTCGTGTTTCCCAAGGCGTCTTCCGCAGACGGGCTCAGGCACATCCTGGGGCGGATCGCCGATGCCGGCCTCGGATCGTTTCTGGGGGTGCTCAAGCTCTTCGGACCGGAAAACGACAATCTGCTTTCGTTTCCCATGGAAGGATACACCCTGGCCCTGGACTTCAAGATCGAACGGCGGCTGTTTCCCTTCCTGGACGAACTGGACCGGGTGGTCGTCGACCATGGCGGCCGGCTTTACCTGACCAAAGACGTCCGGATGAAGGCGGCGGTTTTTCGCGCCGGCTACCCCGGATGGGAGAAATTCCGCGCCCTTCGACAAGAGATGGGCCTTGACGACAAATTTCGATCGCTTCAATCCAAACGGATGAGGATCTGACCATGAGACTTTTGGTGTTGGGCGCAAATTCGGACATCGCCCATGCACTGGCCCGCCTGTTTGCCCGCCGGGAGCGGGCCGAGCTGGTGCTGGCCTCCAGGGACATGCAGCGGCTGGAAAAAAGAGCCCGGGACGTTTCCGTGCGCACCGGCGTGCGCGCCGAGGCCGTCTTTTTCGATGCCTGTGATTTTGATTCCCACGAGGGCTTCTATGCGGCCATCGATCCCAAGCCGGACGGGGTGGTGCTGGCATTCGGGGAGTTCGCCGACCAGGCGGCCGCCCAAAAAGATTTCCGGCTGGCCCACAGGATCATCGAGAGCAACTTTACCGCGGCTGCGGGCATATTGAGCGTGATCGCCTCGGATTTCGAGGTCCGGGGCCACGGCTTCATCGTGGGGATCGGCTCGGTGGCGGGGCTTCGGGGGCGGCAGTCGAACTACATCTACGGTGCGGCCAAGGCCGGGCTCAACGTCTTTCTGGCAGGACTCCGCCACCGTCTTTTCCGGCGCGGCGTGCAGGTCACGACCGTGCTGCCCGGCTTTGTCCGGACAAAGATGACCGAGAACCTGGACCTGCCGCAGCGGCTGGTCGTCGAGCCGGAAGCTGCGGCCGAGGCCATCTACCGGGGCTGGAAAAAGAAGCGGCCGGTGGTCTACGCGCCGGGGTTCTGGCGATGGATCATGCTGATCATCCGGTTTATGCCCGAGGCCGTCTTCAACCGCACCCGCCTGTAGCCGTCCGCCGCATACCTGCTGGTGTGATTTCGGCCCCGACTGGAGAGTTTTTCCGGGAGAGTGTGCCGTCATGCCCGCGGAGGCGGGCATCCAGGAAAGTCCCCCTATACAGCCGCTATATGTCTGCTTTCGAGGCCGTGTTATAATTCGTCATCCCGGCCAAGCCCCGCGCATCGGGGCGAGAGCTACAAGAAAGACAGGTAGGGTCCTTCTCTACGGCCTATGACCCGGCCGATTGGGGCCGCGTGGACAATTCCGGCGGCGTGAAGGGCGTCGATCCGCTCCCGGGCCCCGGCTTCCGGGATCGAGACGAGCAGCCCTCCGCTGGTCTGCGGATCGTAGAAGATCTGTTCGTGCCAGGGGGGCAGTTTGCGGGAAAAAACGGTGTCTGCGGCCACGAGACGGCGGTTCAAATCGTTGGACCCGGTGCTCATCCCCTTTCGGTACATCTTTAGAGCACCGTTCATGACCGGAACGGCGCCGATGTCGATTTCCAGACAGGCCCGGGACGCCTTTGCCATCTCGAAGGCGTGGCCGGCCAGTCCGAAACCGGTGACATCGGTTGCAGCGTTTACCGTGTCTGCCGCGAGCACCTCTGCCGCGCCCCGGTTGAGGGTGGAGACGATCTGAAGGCACGCCTCCAGGTCACGGTCCGATACCCAGCCCTTCAGGTTCGCATTGAACAGCACGCCGCTTCCGATCGGTTTGGTCAGGACCAGCACGTCCCCGGGCTGCGCCCCACTGTTTCTCCATACTCTTTTTGGGTGCACCACCCCGGTGACCGCCAGGCCGAACTTGGGCTCGTCGTCTTCTACGGAGTGCCCGCCGGCCAGCACGGCCCCGGCTTCGGTGATCTTGCCCAGGGCGCCGGCCACGATCTGCTGCAGCACCTCGGCCGGAAGCTTTCGGGAGGGAAAACAGACCAGATTCAGGCAGGCGACCGGCCGGCCCCCCATGGCGTATACGTCGCCCAGGGCGTTGGCCGCCGCGATTTCTCCGAATCGATACGGATCGTCCACCGGCGGCGTGATGAAATCGGCGGTGGTGACGACCGCGATTTCGTCGGTAAGCCGATACACGCCCGCATCGTCGCTGGTGTCAAACCCGACCAGCAGGTTCGGGTCTTGGTTCTGCGGAAGACCTGCCAAAAGTTTGCCGAGCCCGACCGGGTCGATTTTGGCCGCTCAGCCGCAGGTTTTGGAAAGACCGGTGAGGGTCGCTTTTTTAAACGGTTTGAACAGTGACATTGGCAATTTCCTGAAGCTTGAAACTCAACTTTCGGAATTCAAGATGCCGCGAAGTGGATAATTTACTGCCGGTATACGAACTCGCCCCAAAGGATACCTAACATCAGCGCAGGCCAAAATATCTTCAAATTCAATGAGGTGGTTGAATGGCAGCGGCAATCGAGGATCGTACAGCGGGCGCTGATGTAAGGTATCCTAAGGCGCTCAGACAGCGTATACCGCCATCAAATCAACCATTTCGCTCCACTGGAGGGGGAACCCGAAAGTTGAGCAAATAACATACCCATCATTATATGTCCGGTCCGCATCGGATACAAGGCCGGGTCAGTGAGCGGCGGCTTCCGCCTGGCCCGAAGCCGGGCAGTGTTGACTTGTTTCAACGATCTCTGTAACTTTGCCGGAATCGTCGGTCCGGGCCGGGCCGGTGACGACATTCGCTGCCCCGGCCGGAGGAAGCCGTGAAGAAACCGTCCATTGTCAGCCGCTACCTGTTTTTCGAGATGATTCCCCCCTTCGGGGTCACGCTGGTGTTCTTTACCTTTGTTTTTTTAATGTCCAGCCTGCTGGAGTTGACCAATTTGATCGTCAACTACCGCATCGGCATGGGGACGGTGCTGATCATGCTGTTTTACTCCGTGCCCTACTTTCTGGAGTTCGTAATTCCAATGGCGGTCATGATGGGGGTGCTTCTGGCGTTTTTGCGGATGACCAGCGACAATGAAATCATCGCCCTGAAGGCCGGCGGGGTGAGCATTTACCGGCTGCTGCCGCCGGCGCTGGTTTTCTGCCTGGTCGGATTTTTAGCCACCGCGGCGGTGTCCATTCTGGCCCTGCCGTGGGGCAAGACCGCATTTAAAAAAACCCTGGCTGAGGTCGGCACCCGGCATGTGGATGTGGTCCTCAAGGAGCGCACCTTCAACGAGGGCGTTCCGGGCATGATGCTCTACATCAACCGGGTCGACCTGAAAAACCGCAAGCTGGTGGATGTTTTTATCGAGGACCGGCGCAAAAAGGGGATGGTGAGCACGATCGTCGCCCCGGAAGGTCGGCTGTTCCGTTCCGAGGACGGAAGCTCCGCCCGTCTGCGGCTTTTCGACGGAACGATCCACCACGCCGACCTGGCCGGGCAGGCCGTCCATTTTCTCCGCTTCGACGTCTACGACTTTACGCTCGATCTGAAGCCGGCAGCCAAAAACCTGGCCGGTTCGGCCCCGGACGAAGAGGAGATGACCGTGTCCGAGCTGCTTCAGTATGTCCGGCAGAGCCCGGAAAAAGACAAGCGGTACTACAAAACGCTCATCGAACTTCATGAGCGGTTCTCCCTTCCCTTCGCCTGCTTCGCCCTGGGGCTGCTGGCCTTTTCCCTGGGCCTTCAGCCCATGGAAGGCCGGCGCGCCGTCGGACTCTTGTTCGGCCTGATGTTTTTCACCCTTTACTACATCATGCTCATCATGGGATGGGCATTTGCTGAATCCGGCGTCTATCCGCCCGCCCTGGCGATGTGGCTGCCCAATTTTGTCATGGGCGCCATCGGAGTCTTTTTGCTGGTTCGCACCGCCAGGGAGCGGCCGATGAGAATCGACTCGTTGTTGATGGCCGCCCTGCGCCTGGCCAGGCGCTGGAAGCGGTTTCCCCGCCGGAAATCCATCGGGGGGCGGCTGTGAAAGTCCTGCATCGCTACCTGATCCGGGAGATGCTGCTGTACTTTACGGTGGTTCTCGCGCTGGTGCTGACCCTGTTCGTGGCCATCGATTATCTGGGAAGGATGGATCACTTCATCGGATCTGGAATCTCCATGCTCCGGGCCATGGAGTTCGTGCTGTTGAAGACCCCTTTCATGGCGGTGCTGTTCATTCCCGTGGGAATTCTGATGTCTGCCCTGGTGGTCTTCGGGATCATGGCCAGAAGAAACGAACTGGTGGCGCTTCGCAGCGGCGGCGTCAGCATCTATCAGCTGTTTCGGCCGGTGTTCTTTTTCAGCGCGGCGGCGGCGGTTGCCATGTTTTTTGTTTCCGAAACCGTGTCCCCCATTGCCATGGCCCGGGCCAACCAGATCAAGAAGGTAGAGATCCGCAAAAATGCGGTGCTTTCCTCGACGGAGAAGAATATCTGGATCAAGAGCGAGGACACGATCCTCTATATCCGGTACTACGAACCTTCCCAATCGACGATTTACGGGGTGGCCCTCAATGAATTCGACGACGATTTTCGTCTGCTGCGAAGAATCGATGCCGAAAAAGGGGTCTACCGGCAGGAAAGATGGACGCTTTTCCGCGTCCTGGAGCAGCGCCTCGACCCGGAAAGCGGGAAGTATTCGGTTCAAAATCTGCCCGAACAGGCCGTCGCGCTGGACATCGTGCCGGAAGACCTGCGCCGGGTGGTCAAAAAATCCGATGAAATGAGCTACCGGGAGCTTTCAGGGTATATCGGAAAGATCGAATCCGAAGGCTACGATGCCAGTGCCTACCGTGTGGACCTGCACGCCAAGGTCGCCTTTCCTTTCGTCTGCCTGATCATGGGAGCGGTGGGGCTGGGCATTGCAGCGGGCCGATGGACCGGTCGAAATCTGCCCGGGGCCATCACGATCGGCATCGGTGCGGCGTTCGTGTATTGGATTTTACACAGCTTCTGCATTTCCCTGGGACGCGGAGAGATTCTTCCGCCCATCGTTGCGGCGTGGGCGGCAAACTTCGTGTTCGCCCTGTTCGGTGCGATCACCATTCAAAGCGCCGCTTGAATGCAGGGTTGAAGAAACCGCCATGACAACAGACAGGCTGCTTGAGCGATTCGAGGCGAAGATGACCGATCCCGGGCCGGACCGATGGTTGTCGGTCGAATCGGCCCTTGGCGCGGCGGCTGCGGTATACGGCGGCGCCATGGCCCTGCGGGCCGACTGTTACCGTCGGGGACTCTTTGCGTCCCAACGTCTGTCGTGTCCGGTTGTCTCCGTCGGCAATTTGACCATCGGGGGGACCGGCAAGACGCCCATGGTGGTGTACCTTGCCCGCCGGCTGCTCGCTGCCGGCAAGAAACCGGCCGTGGTCAGCAGGGGATACCGCGGCGTCTCGGAAAAAACCGGCGGGATCGTATCGGACACGAGCCGCATCCTTTTGCCGGCCGAGGCGGCCGGCGACGAGCCTTGGCTGATCGCCAGTCTGCTAAAGGGGGTTCCGGTGGTGGTGGGAAAGGACCGATGCCGGGCGGCCCGCATTGCCCAGCGCGCTTTTTCTCCGGACGTGATCCTGATGGACGACGGCTTTCAGCATCTTCGAATGCGGCGCAGCCTTGATCTTCTTTTGCTCGATGCCGCCGACCCCTTCGGAAACGGCCGCATTTTCCCCCGGGGCACGCTGCGGGAGCCGATCAGCGCCGCCGCCCGGGCCGACGCCGTCGTGCTGACACGGTCCTCCGGGCCGGCCGGGCCGCTTCCCCCCGGGCTGGAAAACATCCGGGCAATTGACCGAAAGCCGATTTTCAGGGCGGTTCACCGGCCCCGGCTGCGGGGAATCGCCGCCCCGGGCGGGGCTTTTTTACAAGAGGCAGCGGGCACCGCAGCCGAGCCGCTGGCATCAAAACGGGTCTTTGCCTTTTCCGGGATCGCCAGAAACGAATCGTTTCAGCAGTCGATCCGGAAGCTGGGCGGCCGCCTGACAGGGGTGAAGGGGTTTTCGGACCATCACCGGTATCCGTCCTGCGAGCGGTCCGCGCTGGAAAACGCCGCCAGGCAGTCCGGGGCAGACCTGATGGCCTCCACGGAGAAGGATTTTGCCCGTCTCGGCGGTCAAAACCCCTTCGGGATGCCGCTGGCCGTCGTCGGCGTGGACATTTCCATGGTATCCGGCAAGGAGGGTCTCGACGGCCTGCTGTATTCCTGCATGGGCCGGCATCTGCGGGATTGCTCCCCGGCCCGGATTCGGATATAGGCCTGCAGCATCGAAAGGATCGAAAACGGCGCTTTCATCTGAGCAACATCACAGCAACGGCACTGCATGGATATCCTGATCGTAAAACTGGGGGCGCTGGGAGATGTGGTCAACACCCTGCCCCTGGCCGTCCGCCTGCACCGGGCCCTCGACGCCCGGATCCATTGGCTGATCGAGCCGCTGAGCCATCCGATCGTCGCCCATCATCCGTGTGTGGCGCATGCGATCCTGTTCGATCGCAGCCGGTGGCGACCCGCTGCGGCGGCTGTCGCAAAACAGATCCGGAGCCGGAGGTTCGATGCGGTGCTCGATCTTCAACGCACGCTCAAATCAGGGTCGTTTGCCATGCTGGCGCGCGCCAGGCGCCGGATCGGCTTCGATCGGGCAAGGTGCAAGGAGATGACCTGGCTGCTGCCGTTTCACCGCATCCCGCCGTCGGAGCCCACCGCCCACATGGTTCACCAGTATCTCGAGTTTGCCGGGTATTTGGGCGCGCCCGGCAAGGAAATTCAATGGGAAATTGCCGGCGGGCAGCCCCCGCCCCGGGCGCTGCCTGAGAAATATGCGGTCCTGAACATCGGGGCGACCAAGCCGGCCAACCGCTGGCCCCAGGCGCGGTGGGCCGCCCTGGCCGAGGCGCTGTGGGAGCAGCTGAGGCTGCCGAGCGTTGTCACCGGCGGCAAAGAAGACATGCCCGCTGCAGACCAGATCCAGGCAACCGTCCCGCCGGGTTTCGTCAATCTGGCCGGACAAACCCGCATCGGCCAATTGGTTCATGTACTGCAGCACGCGTCGGTGGTGATCACCTGCGATACCGGCCCCATGCATTTGGCCGTTGCCCTGAACATACCGGTGGTGGCCCTTTTCGGTCCGTCTGATCCGCGCCGCACCGGCCCGTTCAAGGGCCGGGTGGTGAGGGCTCGGGTCGATTGCGCGCCCTGCAATCGAAAAACGTGCCCGGACCCGGTGTGCATGCGGCATATCGGACCGCAAGCGGTGGTCGAGCAGGTCAAGGCGCTTCTACAGTGAAAACGGTACCGGTCAGACGGATTTGTTTTGTCAACGGCACGCGATTTTGGGGCGGCGGTGAAAAATGGCATTTTGATACCGCCGTTTACCTGGCGGAGCAGGGCCACCGGGTCTGGTGCGCGGCTCATCCCAAAGGCGCCCTTTTCCATCGCCTGGAGGCCACCGGCGTCAAGCGATTTCCGATTGCCATGGCCAACGCCAGCTTTTTAAACCCGGTGAAGATGATCAATCTGGCGCTTTTTTTCCGGTCAAACCGCATTCAGACAGTGGTTTTCAACGGCTCTGCAGAAATGAAGCTGGCGGCTCCGGCGGGC
>JAIPEL010000091.1 GCA_021737185.1 Desulfobacterales bacterium
GTTATGCGCTTATCCGGAATCCTCAAGCTCCGGTTTCGGGGAGCCGGAGGCCGTGGGGTTTTGGCTTGGAGGGCCACGCTCCGTCGTGGCCGCGTTGCCGTTAACGACCAAATCCCGGCCACGACGGGGCGTGGCCCTCCATGAGGTTACTTGAGCTTTATAGAGAACCGCAATGGCGGAAATATGGAGGCTGATATGCAAGTCTATCCGATTCCCATGGTGCCGGGCCCGGTGAAGGTCCCCGAGCCGGTTTTGACGGCGTACCAGGTCAACTACGGGTCCGCAGATCTGGAGCCGGAGTTCTTCGAGCTGTATAACCGATGCGAAGAGAATCTGCAGCAGATCATGGCCACGAAAAACCGGGTGGTCATCGCCTCTGGAGAGGGCATGCTCGCGTTGTGGGGGGCGCTGAAAAGCTGTCTGATGCCCGGGGACCGCGTGCTTTCCATCGCCACAGGCGTCTTCGGCGACGGCATCGGCGACATGGCAAAGCAGGTCGGGGCCGAGGTGAAAAAGATCTCTTTTTCCTACGACCGAACCCTTTCCGATCTGAAAGAAGTGGAAACGGCAATCGGCGAGTTTCAGCCCAAGATGATCACTGCCGTCCACTGCGAGACGCCGTCCGGAACGCTCAATCCCCTGGCCGAACTCGGCGCCCTCAAAAAAGAGTTAAAGGTCCCGCTGTTTTACGTGGATGCAGTTTCGAGCATCGGCGGAGCGCCGGTGCTCACCGACGCGTGGCACATCGACCTTTGCCTGGGCGGCTCTCAGAAATGCCTTTCCTCCCTGCCGGATCTGTCGTTTATCGCCGTCAGCGACAGGGCATGGAAGACCATCGAACAGGTCGGCTACGCCGGCTACGATGCCCTGAGCCCCTTTCGCTCGGCCCAGGCCGACCGCTTTTTTCCCTACACCCCGAACTGGCAGGGCATCTCCGCCCTGAACACCGGGGCCGAGCTCATATTGGACGAAGGGCTGGAAGATTGTTTTTCGCGCCACGAAGCGGCCGCCGACCTCTGTCGAAAAGGATTGGAAAAAATCGGCATCGATCTGTTTCCCGCCGCCGAGGCGGTCTGTTCTCCTACCGTGACGGCGGCCAATGTCCCGGAGAACATTTCATGGGCGGATTTTGACGCCCGGCTGAGGGCCGAAGGTCTGGCGGTTGCCGGCAGCTATGGCCCCATGGCCGGCAGGGTCTTCCGGATTGGACACATGGGGTCTCAGGCTGACGAAGAGTTGGTCAGACAGGCGCTTTCCGTGATCGCGAAGGCCGCGCGCGGTGGCTGATCGGCCGAGCCGGGAAAAGGGGGGATTCAGCCCTTCTTTAGAAGATTTTTATCCAATTTCGCGGAACGCGAAATTATGAGAAAATCGCGCCAGCGATTTTCTCAGAACACGGGGGGATCCTCGGTGGGTTCGACTTCATGGGGAAAATCGCTGAACGGAAAAGGCAGGGGGTTTTCCGCCACGGTAACATAGCGCATGACCCTGTAGGCGTAGGTGGATAGCTTGTTGCCGAATCGGCGAACCGGTTCACTGCTCCGCCGGGTGATCAGCAGATAGATGTACTGAAAGACCACCACTACCTGAAGAACGAGTTTGAGAATCTCCAACACCACCAGATAAAAGATCGTGTACAGCAGCCGGATGGCGATGCGCTTTCTGTCCAGGGTTGCGGGGGGGAGTTCTGCCACGAGAACCTCCATTGTTGGGGGTTGATGGTCCTGTGCTGTTTTTGGGCAAGGGGTAACAAAGTGCCTAGAGTGCCTAAAGTTCATAGAGTGCATAGAGTTTCGGAATTCCATCTTTTTTTAAAGCTGGAGCAAAGCGACTCCTTTACTCTAGGCACTTTAGGCACTCTATGAACTCTAGGCACTTTTTTTCCGACTCTATCCTTTTTTGAGAACCTGTCTCTTGTCGAGTTTTGCTTTGGCCTCCAATAGCGCCCAGTACTCGTCCAGATCGCCATCGATGCCGCTGCCGAGGCCCATCGATCCGATCCTTTCCGGCCCGAAGGGCAGTCCGGCAAATATCCGCCGCTCCATTTCTTCGGATTTTTCCCAGAGCCATGCAAGCCGTTGGCGGTAGTCCTCCCGCCGGCCATATCGCTCCAGGATGTAGGCCATCCGCTCCGCCATGGAAACGATCCGGTCGTGAAGCACCCGTTTGTCTGCGTAATTGACGATCTCGGCCTCGTCAGGCTTCTCGCCGGCAAAATAGGCGTCCAGCTTCACGTGCTGGCGGATGATTTCGCCCACCTCGAAAAAGCCGCGGTCCGTCAGAAGCCTGCCGCCGGTTTCGGTGTGCATCTCTCCGGTCTGAAAACTGCGGGTCTTGGTGATGTCGTGCAGCAGGGAGGCAGCCTCCACCATGCCGCGGTCCAGATCGAGGCCCGTTTCTCGAAGTCGGTCGACCAGAAAAAGCGCCACCCGGCACACCTGGACCGAGTGGGCGACGATGTGCTCCATCATCTCCATCTCGCAGATCAGGTCGCAGCACTCTCTTTGGGTTGGAATTCGCATCGGTCCTGCCTTCCCGATAAAATCGCCGCCGAGATCTTTTTTATACCAGACAACGAAACTGAAGGCCAGTTGCGAGTATGGCCGCCTGACAGCAGAATGGTTCAATAGCGGAAAAAACAGCCATCCAAGTAGTGAACGGCCTCCGCCTGTCGCGGCGCAGCCCGACCTGTCCTCCGTAGTTCGAAGAACGAAGGGGGAAGAGCGAAGACGGATGCCGTTCAGACCGGCACGACACGGAGGTCGTGCCCTACAAAAAACCCCGGCTTCGAGCAAAGTTTCATACACGGAGAAAAGCGGCAACGGAGGCTTGCTTGTTTCAGCATGACTGCTGTTTTATTTTTTGTATGTAAACTTTCGGGTTTCGTCTCCAGTGGAGCGAAATGGGTGATTTGCTGGCGGTATACGCTGTCTGAGCACCTTAGGATGCCTTACATCAGCGCCCGCTGAGCGATCCTCGATTGCCGCTGCCATTCAAACGCCTCATCGATTTTGAAGATGTTTTGGCCTGCGCTGATGTTAGGTATCCTTTGGCGCGAGTTCGTATACCGGCAGCAAATTATCCATTTCGCGGGGTCATGAATCCCGAAAGTTGAGCAACTAAATAAAAACATCTACGGAGGAAATCATTACAATGCCGCAACCCATCTATCTCGACTACAACGGCACCACCCCGCATGACCCGGAAGTGATCGAGGCCATGCGGCCGTTTTTCGAAACCGAATTCGGCAACCCTTCCAGTTCCCACTGGTACGGCATCGCCCCGAAGCAGGCCGTGGAAAACGCACGCCGGCAGGTGGCCGCGCTCCTTGGCTGCACGCCCGAAGAGCTGGTCTTCACCAGCGGGGGCACCGAGTCCAACAACCAAGTGATCAAGAGCATGGCCGGCGCCCGGTACGCAGAGGGGACCCACATCATCACCAGCCGAATCGAGCATCCGGCCGTACTTGAGGTGTGCCAGTTCATGGAGGAACACGGGTTTTCGGTCACCTACCTGCCGGTGGACGAAACCGGGCTGGTGGACCCATCCGACATCGAAGCGGCCGTCACCGACGCCACCGTGCTGATCAGCATCATGCACGCCAACAACGAGGTCGGAACGATCCAGCCGATCGAGGAGATCGCCGAAATCGCCAACCGTCATGAAATTCTGTTTCACACCGACGCGGCCCAGTCTTTGGGAAAAATCCCAGCGAAGGTGGACGACCTCGGCGTCGGCCTGCTCTCGGTGGCCGGCCACAAGCTTTACGCCCCCAAGGGTGTGGGGGCGCTGTATCTTAAAAGCGGAATCGAGCCCAAAATTTTCTGCCACGGCGCCGGCCAGGAGAGGGGCGTCCGCGCCGGCACCGAAAACGTGCTGGAGATCGTGGGGCTGGGAAAAGCCTGTGAAATCGCAGGAAGAGACCTCGCCGGAAACAACGCCCACATGGCCGCCATGCGCGACCGCCTGGAGGCAGGGATCCAATCGACGCTTTCTAACGTCCGGTTCAACGGCCACCGGCAAAAGCGGCTTCCCAACACCTGCAGCGTCTCTTTCTTAGGGCTGGAGGCGAATCGGATTCTGGAAGAAATCGGTCTGGAGGTGGCCGCCTCTGCCGGCGCCGCCTGCCACTCGGACCGGGTGCAAATCTCCCACGTGCTGACGGCGATGAACATCCCCGAGGAATGGGCCAAGGGAACCCTGCGGTTTACCACCGGCCGGATGACGACAGAGGAGGAAATCGACCGTGCCCTGGAAGTGATTGTTTCTGCAGTCAAAAGATTGAAATGAAGCGGAATTGATAAAATCGCCTCAGCGATTTTATAAGTTGACCACCTTGTCGGCCAGCTGCATGGCCGTGACGATGTCGAGCATGTTGGTGGTCTGGCCCACCTGCTTTTTTGACAGAAGGTCAAAGTGGGTCAGGCAGGTGCCGCAGACCAGGATGCTCAGCCCCTGTTTTTCGTAGCGCTGGAGCACGTCGAGCACGGCCGAATCGTCGATGGTCAGCTTCACCCCGCTGTTGACGAAAACCAGCCGCCACAGCTCCGGCCCCATCTCTTCCAACGTCTTGATGAAATTGATCATCAGGGCCCGGCCCAGATCGTCGTCTCCGGTGCCCATCCGATCGGCGCTGCACATGACCAGAATTTTCTTTGCTGCCGCATCGGATTCTGCCGCGGGGGCCTGCGCTGGGAGGGATTCTTGCCCGCCGGTGCCGACGACCGAAAAATCGTCTCCTTCCCGCGCCAGGGACACGTCAAATCCCTTCGATTCGAGAAACCGCTTCACGTTCTGCTGGGAGGCCTCGTTGTCCACGACGACCTTGACCTGGGCCGCCCCCTCCTGCTCCACGGCGGCCTTGGTCTGAAGAACCGGTGCCGGACAGGCCAGCCCCCGGGCGTCGATCTCTTTCATTTTCCTTGCTCCGCGATGAGGTTCAGAGGTTCAGAGGTTCAGGGTTCGGGGTTCTGGGTTCGGGGTTCGGGATTCTGGGTTCAAAGTTCCTTGGCAGACGGCTTTTGGACACGATGGCAAGGGATAACGATTGCTCAAGCATCAACACTTCTCCCGGCATAGAGGCTAGCGCGTTATCTAAAAAAATTACGGCATATAGGGCAGCATAACCTCTGAACCCTAAACCTCTGAACCCTAAACCTGAACCCCGAACCCCTTTGAACCTTTGAACCTCTGAACCCCGAACCTCTGAACCCCGAACCTCTGAACCGACAACCCAAATTTCTCCATAATAAAAAATTATCTAACAAAAATCCGTTCTTCCGGTCCTTCCAGGACTTCTCCAATGACTGCGGCGGCTTCGATACCGGCCTCCTGCAATGCGTCCACAAGCGGGTCGGCGCTGTCTCCGGCCACACAGATGAGCAGCCCCCCGGAGGTCTGGGGATCGTAGAGAAGGTCTTCCACCGCCTGTTTCACCTCGGCTCCGCGCTCGACCATCTCCTGCCGGAATTCGCGGTTTTTGTAGGCGCCGGCCGGGATCAGGCCCATGGCCGCATAGTCAAAGGATTCGGCGATCAGGGGCACGGCCGAAGAGGCGAGCCGGACGCTGCGGCCGCTTTTTTCCACCATCTCGGCAAGGTGCCCGATCAGGCCGAAGCCGGTCACGTCCGTGCAGGCATGGACCGGGAAATCGGCCATGATCCGGGCCGCGTCCCGGTTCAGTCCGGCCATCAGCCGGGTCACGAAATCCGTGATCTTTTCCGAGGCCAGGCCCGCCTTGATCGCGGTGTTGATAATGCCGGTGCCCAGGGGCTTGGTGATCACCAGCCGGTCTCCCGGCTGCAGGGTTTTCTTGGTCAGGACCCGGTCCGGGTGGATAAAGCCGGTCACAGACAGTCCGTACTTGAGTTCCTTGTCCTCGATGCTGTGTCCGCCGATCAGGACGCATTCGGCCTCTTTGAGTTTGTCGATGCCTCCCTGAACGATTTCCCGCAACACGGACAGGTCCATCTCCTTGGCCGGGAAAGCGACCAGGTTCATGGCGATCTTGGGGACGCCACCCATGGCATAGACGTCGCTCAGCGCGTTGGCTACGGCGATCTGGCCGAACATGTACGGGTCGTCCACCACGGGCGTGAAAAAATCGACCGTCTGAATCAGGGCAAGATCGTCTGACACGCGATAGACCCCGGCGTCGTCCGCCCGCAAAAGCCCCACGATCACGTTGGGATCGGTCGGAAAATCAAGTCCGCAAAGCGCCCGGTCCAGGTCCCCTGGCGGCAGCTTCGACGCTCAACCGGAACCGGCAACTGTCTCCGTGAGCCGTTTTTTCCGTTTTTCTTCCATCGATAAATCGCTCCGCGATTTTATTGGCGGCGGCTTCGCCGCCGGTTTACGGCTAAACGATTGAAGCAACCTGTGCCTTCAATGCGGCGACGATATCCGCCGGGGTCATCTTCAGCATGGTCCCACGCTGGCCGGCGTTGATCAGGACATGGTCACAGGCCATCAGGCTTTCTTCCATCACCGAGGAAATCGTCTGTTTCGCGGCAAAGGGGCTAATGCCGCCCACCAGGTATCCGGTGACACGCTCGGCGGTGGCCGTGTCGGCCATGGCGGCCCGCTTCACCCCACAGATCCGGGCCAGTTTTTTCAGTTCGAGCTGCCGGTGCCCGGGGGTCAGTGCCAGGACGTGGCGCTGTTCGCCCAAATCGACCACCAGGGTCTTGATGGTCGCCTCCAGGGCAAAACCCACGGCCTTTGCCGCAAACTCCGCGCCTTTTTCTTCGTGGCCGTACTTGACCACCTCGAAAGGCACCTTTTTTTGTTTCAGATAGGCGATGGCCCGGGTGGACACCGTTAGAACTCCTTCGGGAAAGTACCGTCAAGCCCCCCTCCGCGGGCATGACAAGAAAAACGTCCCATCCTTGAATTTCCATTTTTTGAACGCTACCCCTTTTGCTCCTCTGGCCCGAAGGGGCAGCTAAGTTCCCATGCAGGGTATTCGTGGATCTTTCCGCAAAACGGACACGGTTCGGCCAATCTGACCCGGGCGTCCAGATACCGGTTTCCCTCTTCGTCCTGTTTGACGCCCCGGTTGTCGACCAGGGAGAATGCCTCGGTTTCAAATGGTTTCCCCCGTTCGGAACAGGCGAACAAAAACTTCATGTCTTCTCCCAGCCGAACTATATTCAACCCATGTTGCCGGAGCACTCATCCCCTATCCACGTCCATTAGGCGTGTCAAATCCAATTTTTCGATCGGTTTTTATCGGAAAGATAGAAATCTTCTATCGTCCATGCTTTTACTCGGACAATCTCGATAAATCCGGTAATGAAAATTTTACCATATTTCCTCAGTTGACAGTGACAATTGTAGCTGGTAGTTGTATCACTATGCGCAAACTAATTTCACATAGTGAAATATGCAACGCCTTCAGATTCCGACTTGGCCCGTGCCGAAATGTCCCTCGGCTGTCTCAAATAGCGGCCGGGAGTTTCTTCGACCAGCAAAACCCCACCGGTAAAAGAGAGAACATTTTATGACGGAACAGCTGCCCGGCATCAAAAAACGGGCCATCATGTTGCTGTCAGTTCTGATGGCCGCGTATCATCTGTATTTCGCCACCATCGGTTTCCTTACGGAAATGAGCTGGCGCGCGGGGCACCTGGTATTTGCTGCGGTACTGATTCTACTAACTCGCCCGCTGCGCAGCGGCGCCAAAGGAGCACTTGTCGACGGGGTGCTGATTCTGCTGGCGCTCATCACCGGACTTTATATTATTTTTGAATACCCGAACATGAGCCTGCGGATGGGCGCGCCACTAGTGCGCGACATCGTAATGGGGACCATCAGCACGCTGATCGTACTGGAGATCACCCGCAGGACCATGGGCCTTCCCCTGGTCATTATTGCTCTGGCCTTCCTGTCCTATTGCTTCCTGGGCGGATATCTGCCGGGCATCTTCGGCCACAGGGGCTTCGACTACGACCGAGTCATCACCCAGACCTACATGACTCTGGAGGGAATCCACGGGCTGCCCCTGGGGGTGATGGTCAAATACGTCTACTTTTTCGTAATGTTCGCCGGATTTCTAGAAGCCACCGGCGGTGGAAAGTGGTTCATCGATTTTGCCTTTGCGCTGACTGGACGCACCCGCAGTGGACCGGCCCAGACCGCGGTGTTTTCCAGTGGGCTGATGGGATCGATTTCCGGCAGCGCCGTTGCCAACACGGTTGCCACCGGCTCCTTTACCATCCCGCTGATGAAAAAAGTGGGATATTCTCCTACCGTATCCGGCGCCATTGAGGCCGCCGCCTCCACCGGGGGGCAGCTCGTACCGCCCATCATGGGGGCTGCGGCGTTCATCATGGCCGAATGGACCGGCATCCCTTACCGGCAAATCATCCTCGTCTCCGTCGTCCCGGCGGTTCTGTACTTTCTGAGCGTCGCCTTCTTTGTCCATATCCGTGCGCTGAAAACCAACATCCAGCGGGTTCCTGCCAACGAGCTGCCCATCATCGGGGAGCAGTTGCTGCGAGGCGCCCATTACATGCTCGCCATCTTACTGCTGATCCTGCTGCTCGCCTTCGGCTTCAGCCCCACCTACTCCGTGTGCCTGGGTATTCTGGCGCTTGTGGTGGTCAGTTTCTTTCGCAAGGAATCGCGCATGACCTGGCCGGTATTCGTGAATGCCCTGGAAAGCACCGCGCTTAAGGCGATTCCGGTGTCGGCCGCATGTGCAGCGGCCGGCATCGTGGTAGGCACCGTCGGGCTGACCGGGCTCGGGCTCAAGTTTTGGGGCATGGTTATCTCCCTGGCCGGCGGGGATAAGATCTTTGCCATCCTGCTGGTTCTGCTCGCTTCCCTGTTTCTGGGAATGGGCCTTCCGGTGACGGCGGCCTACGTTGTTCTGGCCGTGCTGGCGGTTCCGGGTCTCATGGAACTCGGGATCAGTGCCATGGCGGCACACCTCATGGTCATGTGGTACAGCCAGGATTCCAACATCACGCCGCCGGTCTGCCTGGCGGCCTATGCCGCAGCCGGGATTTCGGGGGGCGATCCGATGAAAACCGGCATCCAAAGTTGGGCCCTGGCCAAGGGGCTTTACCTGATCCCGCTGCTTTTCGTCTACAGTGCGATCCTTACCGGGGGGCTGCTAGAGGTGCTGATCGCCGGTGCCATTGGCGCCGTGGGACTCATGGGGCTGACCCTCGCCCTGGAAGGCTTCCTTGCGCGGCCTCTGGGGATGATCACCCGCATCTTATTCATCTGTGTCACCGTTTGCTGCTACTGGCCCGATCACTATCTGAACTCAATCGGTATCGCGATAGGCCTGATCCTGGTCGGATATCATTTTATTGGCCCAAAGCTGAACGCACGGGCCGCAGCCAGATGAATTGTTTCGCCGATAGGGAGGGTGACGCAAGACGCTATCGACAAAGATTGCTTTGAAGGGAGGTGAGGCCGTAATTGGACGATCAGTTTCTATGCTGATTCAACGATCGAACCAACCACAGGAGGGCACGATGAAAAAACATTGGGTACTACTGCTGATGGTGGCCGTGGCAGCTTGGGCGATACTGCCCGCTGAAGACGGCCAATGTGCCGAAAAATTTAAACTGACCATCGCTACCGGCGGCACCGGCGGCACCTATTATCCCGCCGGCGGCGGCGTCGGTGAACTGCTGCGTAGCAAATTGGAAATGGTCGACTCGGCCACCGCTGAGGTGACAGCGGGCTCGGTTGAAAATGCACAGTTGGTCAACCGCGGCAAAGCGGACATGGGGCTGATTTGCTGGATCGGCGTGGTCGGCGCGGGGCTGGAAGGCAAGCTCCCCAATGTGCGCTCAATGTTCTTTATCCACGGTAGCACATGCCACTGGGCCGTGCGCGCCGACAGCGACATCTCCTCTTTTGCTGACATGAAGGGCAAAAAGGTGGCCCTGGATGCACCGGGAAGTGCAGGACTGGTCAGCTCACAACTCGTGTTGAAACTGTTCGGCGTAGACCCGGACAAAGACATGAAGGCCCAGCGGATTACACAGGGGCAGGGAGCCGACGCCTTCAAGGATGGTCGTATCGATGTGGTCTTCGGCGATGTCGGCTGGCCCAACTCCACCTTCATGGAGCTGACAACCATCCGCAAGGTAAAGATCCTCAGCTTCCCGGATGATGTCCTGGCCAAGATCGAGGCCAAATACCCCTCTTTGCCGCGGGAAACGATCCCGGCCGGCACCTATAAGGGCCAGGACGAAATCCACACCTACACCGAAGCCGGCCCATGGGTGTGCCGCGCCGACCTGCCCGAAGAGCTGGTCTACCAAATGGTGAAGACAATCCATGAAAACCAGCCTTGGCTGACCCAAAACGTCCACAAGGCCATCGGCCGTTGGATGTTCGACCCGGGCGTAAAAGTACTGGCCCCCCTTCATCCGGGGGCCGCCAAATACTATAAGGAGCTCGGGCTCATGTAGGCTTCACGGGCCCCCGGCTTCTAGCCGGGGGTCATCGAACTTGGACTTTGGAAACAAACCGATGGACACGGAGACGGCGCATGCATAGATACGGCTTCGTCGGGTTGGGACAGATGGGCAAATGGATGGCCGCCAACCTGCTTCAGGCCGGGTTTGACCTCACCGTTTGCGACCTCGACCCCGAGGCCGTAAAAACGCTTGCGGATCTGGGGGCGGAAAGCGCCCCGACCCCTGCCGAACTGAGTGCCCGGGTGGATACGATCTTCCTCAGCCTGCCGCACCAAGAGGTGGTTTACGATGTGGTTTGCGGAGCCGGAGGGATCCTCGAACAAGCGCGTTCCGGGAGCATCATCGTGGACTGCGGCACCACAGACTATCTGTGGACCATCGATTTTGCAGAAGAAATGGGCGCCGAAGGAATCGACTTTGTCGATGCGCCGGTGACCGGCATGGAACAACGCGCCAGGGCCGCCACCTTGACGATCATGTTCGGGGGCTCCCAGCGCCTCCTGGAGAAAATCCGCCCGGCCTTGGATGCCATGGGAAACCGAATCGTCCACATGGGTGATGTGGGCAGCGGCCAGTTGGCCAAGCTCGTCAATCAACTATTGTTCAATACCCACATGGCCGCTCTGGCCGAAGTGCTGCCCATGGCTGTCAAGCTGGGCCTGGACCCGGAAAGGATCGCAAAGGTCATCAACACCGGTTCGGGGCGAAGCTTCGCCTCGGAGACGTTTCTTCCCCATATCCTCGAAGGCCGGTTCACCCATGGATACAGCATGGGAAACGCCTACAAAGACATGGCCGGAGGACTGCGCATCTCCGCCGCAAACCGGATCCCCCTGCCGGTGGTCCAGGCGGCCACAGCGACCTATCAAAGGGCGCTGCGCTCAGGCTGCGAAAATCAGGACAAGGGGGCGATGATCAAACTGTTCGAGAGCTTGTTGGGCGTCGTCTTTCGCAAGTCGCAGTTCAAATAACGAACTGGCATCCGGGAAAAAAACCATGGAAAAATTGATCATTACCGTCGCCCTGACCGGCAACGTTCCCACCAAGAAAATGAACCCCAACCTGCCCGTGACGCCGAAGGAGATCGCCGCCGACGTAGCGGCCTGCGCAAATGCCGGCGCCTGCCTGTTTCATGTGCACGCCCGGGATCAGGAGCAAAAGCCGACCCTTGGCCTGTCCGCCTACAAGCGGATCGTTGCGGCCGTCAAGCAGGCGGCACCGGAGGTGATCATCCAGCTTTCCACGGGCGCCCGGGCCGGCACAGACGCCGAGGCCCGGGCCAATCCGGTCCGGCTGCTTCCCGAGATGGCCAGCTTCACCACCGGCTCCAACAACCTGCCCGGCATCGTGTACGCGAACTCGCCGCAGTTTCTTGAGTACCTGGCCACCGTATTCCGAGACACGAGCGTCAAACCCGAAATCGAAGTGTTCGAAGCCGGCATGATCAACAACGCATGCTTTCTGCGTGACAAGGGGCTGATCGACGACCCGATGCATTTTGATTTCGTTCTGGGCGCCCCGGGGGCCATGCCGGCGGGGGTGAGAAGTCTTGTCTTTCTGTCGGAAAGCATACCGGCCGGTTCCACCTGGACGGTGGCGGGGATCGGAAAAGCCGAAATCCCCATGGCAGCGGCAGCCATCGTGATGGGCGGACACGTCCGCGTCGGGCTGGAGGACAACCTGCGCATGCCCGACGGAGCGCCCGCTTCGAATGTGCGGCTGGTGGAAAAAGTGGTCGCCATCGCCCGAGAAGTGGGCCGCGAGATCGCCGCCCCCGACGAAGCGCGGCAAATCCTGTCCCTGGATCCGGACTGTAAAGACCGCGTCCTGGCCGAGATCTGATCGGCGCCGGAGGCCCCTTTTTCAATTGGTTTTCCGACACTGATCGGAACGGGCACGAAACAGGTGATTTGAAAATATGGATCGGGAATCAAAAGACAAAAACCGCATCCGCTCCCTGGAAAAGGGGCTGGAGATTCTCCTTCTCCTGAGCCGGCACGAAGCCGAGCTTAGCCTGGAGGATATCTCCCAGGAAGCGGGGTTCTCCAAGCCGACCTGTTATCGACTGCTGCAAACCATGCGAAGGAATAATTTCGTAAAGCAGTCCTCCGAGACCAAGCGCTACCAGCTTGGACCTCGCAATATTGCCATCGGCACGGCCGCCATGGATCGGCAAAGCGTCCGAGCAATTGCCGTTCCTTACATGCGGCGAATCCGCACGCAAACAGGCGAAACGGTCAACCTGACGATTCTCGACGGCACCGAAATCGTTTTCGTCGAACGGATCGAGGGAAAATTCATCGTCAACTCGAATCTCTACGTCGGGTCCCGGCTTCCGGTGCACTGCTCGAGCATGGGCAAGGCGATCCTGGCCCACCTTCCGGAGCATAAACTGGCCGCCATTGTCGAGAAACTCGATTTCCAGCAATACACGCAGAAAACCCTCGTCTCGCGCGAACAACTTTATAAGGAGCTGGAAAAAATTCAAGCCGAGGGAACTTCCATAAACAACGAAGAACTTGAAAAGGGGCTGTTTGCCATTGCCGGCCCCATCCGTGATTACAGCGGGGAGGCGATCGCGGCGTTGAACGTTTCCTTTCCGCTTGCCCGCCATCGCATCCAGGACGCACTCACTGATTTTGTACCGGTTATCAAACAGGTTTGCATGGAAATTTCAGGTCTTATGGGATTCAAGGCGACATAGACGTATTTTTTCAGGGGAAAGTGATCCGAATGAAGGACAAAGACAAAAAGACAGGAGCGCTCAGCAGTATTCGGGTGCTCGATCTGACGCGGGTTTTGGCCGGACCGTTTTGCACTATGCTGCTGGGGGATCTGGGTGCGGAAATCGTCAAGATCGAAGTGCCCGGCCAGGGCGACGACTCGAGGCACTATCCCCCGTTTATCGGCGACGAAAGCGCCTATTTTATGAATCTGAACCGAAACAAAAAGAGCATCGTTTTGAACCTGAAAAGCCCCCAGGGAAAAAAGGTATTTTTGGATCTTGTCGCCCGCGCGGATGTCGTCCTGGAAAATTTCAGACCGGGCACCATGGAAAAACTGGGGATCGGCTACGACACGCTCAAATCCTGCAATCCGGACATCGTCTATTCCTGCATCTCGGGTTTCGGGCACTCCGGGCTGTACAAAGACCTCCCCGGCTACGATATCGTCGGCCAGGCCATGGGGGGCATCATGAGCATCACCGGTTGGCCCGACAGCCCGCCTACGAGAACCGGCACGGCGATCGCCGACGTCCTGGGCGGCCTCAGCGCATGTATCGGCATTCTGACCAGTCTTCTGGCCGTTCGCGATGGCAGGCCGGGGCAGAAGGTCGATATTTCCCTTGTCGACTCGGTGGTTTCGGCCATGGAGACCATCATTCAGATCTATCTGGTAGAACAGCGAGTACCCCAGCGAACCGGCAACCGCTACGAGTTTATCTACCCTTACGACACCTTCAAGGCCAAAAACGGTTGGGTCATCATCGCCGTCGGAAACAATAAATTATGGGAAGTCTTTTGCCGCGCAATCGAGCGGGCAGAACTGCTCGACAAGGTCGAGTACAGGGACAATTATGATCGAGTAAAGGCACACGAAGAGATCAAGCAAATCGTCGAAGACTGGACAGCCGATCGTAACGTCAAAGAAATAGTGGATTTCTTTCTCTCGAAACAGATCCCCTGCGCGCCGATCTATACGGCCAAGGATGTCGTCGAAGACGAACATATTGCCGTGGCAAGACGGATGATCCGCGAAGTTGAACATCCCGTAGCCGGGAAAATGAAGGTAATCGGATCTCCCATCAACCTTTCCGATACACCGGCCGAAGTTTATGCGCCCGCCCCTTTGCTGGGTGAACACACGGATGCGGTGTTAAAAGAAATTTTACAATTGACCGAAGCTCAGATCACCGAATTGAGAAAAGAAAAGGCCGTTTTTTGATTCGTGTGCCCGAAGACGAATCGTTTCTTGTTCATTTCATGTCCCCTCGCGAAACCGAAGCACTCCCCCTTTTGCCGGCGTCGATTCACGAACAGGAGACAAACTCGGGATCACCCGGCCAGATGGGCACATCTCCGGAAAAGAGCCTCTGGGGTCGGGACAGATAGATTTCCCTCTGGCTCTATGCCGGATCGAAAAGGTCAAATTCGCATCATCAGGCAGCGGAGGCGCGAAAATAAAAATAGTATATCAAATGTATATTGACGGAGAATGGGTCGACAGCTCGTCCGGGAAGACATTTGCAAGTGAAAACCCCTTTAACGGGGAGCTGTGGGCGTCGATTCCTGAGGCTGATGAACAGGATGCAGAAAAGGCGATATCTGCCGCCCGGAATGCTTTCGACAACGAATGGCACCGTGTAAACGGCCTGCAGCGCGCCAAATTGATGAACACGCTGGCGGATCTGATCGACGACAACGCCGGCCACCTGTCTCGGATTGAAACCACCGATAACGGCAAGGTCATTCGCGAGACGGAAACCCAAATGCATTACGCCGCCCGGATCTATCGATTCTTTGCAGGCTATGCGGACAAACTCTATGGGAAAGCGATCCCTCTGGATCATCCCTCCCTCTTTGACTACACGATACGGGAGCCATTGGGCGTCGTGTTGTTGATCACCGCTTGGAACTCCCCGATCGCTTTGCTGGCCAACAAACTGCCCCCCGCGCTTGCCGCGGGAAATACGGCAGGGGAAATGTCCAAAGGATATTTTATCGCACCCACCGTGTTGACGGTAACAAACGATATGAGTATTGCTCAAACCGAGGTCTTTGGGCCTGTTCTGTCGGTGATTCGATTTAAAAATGAAGATGAAGCGGTTCGAATCGCCAATGATACAGTATACGGCCTAGCTTCCGGCGTTTGGACCAGCGATCTGAATCGGGCCCATAGAATGGCGAGGGCGATTCAAGCCGGAGTCGTTTGGATAAACACGTACCGCTCTTCTGCGGCTCAAGCCCCTTTCGGTGGATACAAGCAAAGCGGGTATGGGCGTGAGCGCGGCGAGGAGGCGCTCTTCGATTACACCCAGGTAAAAAATGTCATGATGGACCTGTCTTCCAACGTGCGCGATCCATTTTTAATCAAGGTCTGACTTTTCCTCACGACAAGTCTGCAGGTGGAATATATCCTGGAAGGGCAGGAGTCTTCAGAGAAAATGACGACGGTCGAAACGACAGATGTGGTTATCATCGGCGGCGGACTGGCCGGCATGGCGGCCGCCGATGCCGCCCCCACCCAGGGGGCCCGAGTGCTGATCCTGGACCGCTCCGCGCTCGGCCTAGGCACCAACACTGCCCTTTCCAACGGCGTCTTTGCCGGACCCACCGCCGCCTATGCCCGGGAGGTGTACCTGGCCGACACCCACCGTATCGGAAAGGGCCTCGGGCTGGATTGGATGGCCCGGCGCATCGCCGCCGATATCCGTTCCGGTATCGAATGGCTTCAGAATGCGGGACTGGAGATCGAAGAGAAAAAGGATCATTATTTCGTGGTGGCCCGGGGAGGCAAGCTGTTTCCCGGCGCCCATCTGGCCCGACAGGTCGCGGCGTATATCCGCAGCCGGCCGGGGATCACGATACGGACAGGAACCTGGGTGAAACAGGTGGTGACAGCCGGCCAGCAGGCCGTCGGCGTGACTGCCAGAAACGAACGAGGCCGGCAAATCAATGTCGAGGCGGGGGCCGTGGTCCTGGCCGCTGGCGGGGCCGGGGCCCTGTACCTGCGCAACGATAACCAGAAGTCGGCCCTGGGCCAGGGCTATGCGCTGGCGCTCGATGCCGGCCTGGCGCTCTGGGACATGGAATTCATCCAGTACTATCCTGTGGTCATGGCCCAGGCCCACCTGCCCAAGATGATGCTCAACTCACCGCACCCCGAAGGCAGCCGGATCATCAACGCCGCCGGTGAGGACCTGGCCGTCAAATATGACATCGCCGACCTCAACGACGCCATTCGCAACCGGCGTGACTGGCTTTCGGCGATTCTTTTCGAGGAAGGAAAGACGGGCGAGGTTTTCATGGACTACCGTGCCGTGGCCAACCATCATTGGGAGCGTCATCCGCTGGTGCTGCTCAAGGAACGACGCTTCAACTTCCGCACACAGCCGGTGGCCATTTCACCGGCAGCCCATTACGTGATGGGCGGAGTGCGCATCGACGAACGCGGGAAAACGGATATCGACGGGCTGTTCGCCTGCGGGGAGATTGTCTCGGGGGTGCACGGGGCGTGCCGCAAGGGGGGAAACGCCCTGTCTGAGTGTCTGGTGTTCGGGAAAATCGCCGGCCGGCACGCCGCCCGCCGAGCGCTGACTGGAAGCCGCGGACCATGGCCGGCCGCGCTGCAGGCCCTTTTGAAAACGTCACAGGACGAGCTTCCGGCACCGTCTCCACGGAAGTTGCGCAGCCGGGTCCAAAATCTTGCCTGGCGGTGTGCCGGTGTGGTGCGCGAAGCCAACGGCCTTTCCGAGGGGCTGGTCGAAATCGAACGCCTGGCACGGCAGATCAGCGGTATGCCCCTGGCCACGGCCCGGGACCGGAGGTTGCGTCAGGACCTTTGGAGCATGAGCCGGATTCTAAGGACCATTCTGGCGGCCAGCTGGGCGCGCCGGGAAAGCCGGGGCTGTTTTTTGCGAAGCGATTATCCCGACCAGGATGACGCCGCTTGGCTCAAGAACAGCCGGGTGACAGCCAGAGCAGAAACGACGGATCTGGCCATTGAGCATGTGGCTGCCGCGGCGGCTTCGGCGCCATGAGCCCGGGATAAGAAGGAAAATAGGCAGACAAAAACAGTCCGTCGGCTGTCTACCATGGTCTTTCA
This sequence comes from Desulfobacterales bacterium, assembly GCA_021737185.1. Lineage (GTDB taxonomy): Bacteria > Desulfobacterota > Desulfobacteria > Desulfobacterales > CAFBRK01 > JAIPEL01. Next base: position 17,271 of record JAIPEL010000091.1, read on the forward strand.
ATTCGCCTGGTCAGGGCAGTGTCATGCGCCGTATCCGGGACGATAATCCCATGCCGGAGGCGTGAAAGGAATGACGCGATGACGATCCGAAATCTCGATGCCATGTTCAACCCCTCTTCGTTGGCCCTGGTCGGAGCGAGCCAAAAGCCAGGCTCCATCGGCGCCGTTCTTGCCCGGAATCTGGTTCACGCCGGCTTTGCCGGAGACATCTTTCCCGTGAACTCGAAATATGAATCCATCGAAGGGCTTTGCGCCTATCCCGACGTGGTTAGCCTGCCCAAAACGCCGGATCTTGCCGTGATCGCCACCCCGCCGGATACGGTGCCGCAGCTGATCGGAGAATTCGGCAGACGGGGTACCCGGGCGGCGGTGGTGATCACGGCCGGGTTCGGTGAAGGCGGCAGCGAAAAAGGAAAGCGGTTGCGGGCGCAAATGCTCGAGGCGGCCCGTCCCCATCTGCTGCGCATCGTGGGCCCAAACTGTCTGGGAATCATGGTGCCCAAGAGGAGCATAAACGCGAGCTTCGGACACGTCCACCCTCTTTCGGGAAATATCGCCTTCGTCGCCCAGTCCGGTGCGGTCCAGACCTCCGTGCTGGACTGGGCCACTTCGAAAGGGATCGGATTTTCCCATTTCGTGTCTCTGGGAGACATGGCCGACGTCGATTTCGGAGACATGCTCGACTACCTGGCGTCCGATTTCAGTGCCAAAGCGATTCTGCTCTACATCGAGGCCGTCACCGATGCCCGAAAGTTCATGTCCGCGGCCCGGGCGGCGGCCCGGATGAAGCCGGTGGTCGTGGTCAAGGCCGGACGTCATGCAGAGGGCGCCCGGGCCGCCGCTTCCCACACCGGCGCATTGGCCGGCGCCGACGAAGTGTACAACGCCGCCTTTTTGCGGGCTGGGATGCTCCGGGTGATGGACATGCAGGCGCTTTTCGATGCCGTGGAAACCCTGGCCAGGGCCCATCCCTTTGCCGGAGACCGTCTGGCTATCGTCACCAACGGCGGCGGGATGGGGGTCCTGGCCACCGATGTCCTGATCGACAAAAAGGGTCGCCTGGCCGAGTTGTCCTCCGAAACCATCGACCGGCTGAACCGGGTGTTGCCGGCCACCTGGTCCCACGGCAACCCGGTGGACATCATCGGCGACGCACCGCCGGGGCGGTATGCCGACGCGCTAAAGCCGCTCTTGGATGACAAAGGCGTCGACGCCCTGCTGGTGATAAACTGCCCCACGGCGGT
>JAIPEL010000092.1 GCA_021737185.1 Desulfobacterales bacterium
CGGTAATGGTTGATGTGGCGGCCTTGCCTTTGCCCGGCCGCTTTCTATCTATTACCGGATGCAGTGAGATTACAACATATCCATTATGGACAAGCAGGATCGCTCGGGGCTCGTCTGCCGCGTAGCGGCTTCGTCCAACTATTACTATGACATGGCCCTGGACAACTGGCTTTCCAGAACGCTGTCCTTCCTGCTTTACCATTATAAGAAATTCTCGGACATCTTCATTTTCCCGGAAAAGCCGATCCAAATAAAATCCAACGGCAGGCTGCAGGAAGTCGAGCTCGAAACCCAAGAGACGTCCTTTTCTCATTTTCAGGCCGAAGCGGTGGCCTGCATGCTGTTGAACAAAGCAAGCACAACGGGACTGTTGAAGAAGACCAGCCATGAAAGATCCATTTCATTTGTTTATCAGATGAAAGGCCACCAGCGCTTTCGTGCGACGATCATGACCAATGCGATGGGGGTTTCCATCGCTTTGCGAAAAATACACCCCCCCCTCTGGTCCGGCGAAAATCTGTTTTCAAACGACTCGCTGCTGTCCTCCCTGCTCGATTTTACCGAAGGCCTGGTCCTCGTCGCCGGCAAGCCAAGCAGCGGCAAGACCACGTTTATGAATGCGATGCTCAATGCCGTGAATCAAAACGGGCAGTCTACGGTGGTCACGCTGGAAAATCCAATTGAAACGTTTCACGCACAGACCTGCTCATCCATCATGCAGCTGCAAAAAGGAATTCATTTCTTCGATTATGAAAAGGCGGCCTCATCCGCTGTCAAAAGCGGCGCCGATTTGATCGTGGTAGACGAATTGCGAGATGAGGCCACCTGCAGGGCGAGTCTTGACGCGGCCAGATCCGGGCTGCTGGCTGTTGCAACGATCAACGCCAGAAGCTGCCGGGAAGCCTTCGATCGGATTCTTTACCTGTGCAATGCAGAGGAAGATAAAAGGCTGGCGTCTTTTCTGCTCAAAACCGTCAGGCGGATCATTTGCCTGAAGTTGGAGCCGAACGCAGAAGGAGAGCTTGCCACTTGCTTTGAAACGATCGATCTTGCCCGGGAAATGGAAACGCGCGAGGCCGGCGCTGATGCCCCCCCCCGGATCGACGACATGATCGACGCTGTTTTCGGCGGCCGGAAACAAAACCCCGCCGGCACATAAAATCACTTTCGCGACGGAATCCGGTTTTTTGTTTCGCAACCCGCATTCATGTACGCAAATTGGAAGGAAGAATCTCGCCGATTACGGCTTCATCGCCGCAGCGCCGGCCGATGCGGCACGATACGATCCGGTTTTTCAGAGAATCGGGCCCGTCGATCAGCACCGTCACGTAGTTTCCGGTGGTTGCCTTGAGCCGGCCGGTGCCAGGGTCTTTTTTTGCCTCCACCAGGGCAGATGTCCGCACCCCGCAAAGCAGGTCGAAAAACGCCGCCCGCTTGCCCCGGCCCAGCGTCCGGAGCCGGCGGCATCGTTCCCGGAGTGCCGCCGGTGAAACCCGGCCGGGGAAGTCGAACGCCGGGGTACCGGGCCGGGGAGAAAAGGGAAACACGTGAAGGTAGGTGACCGGCAGTCTTTCGATGAGCCGAAAGGTCCTTTCGTGGGAAGCGTCGGTTTCCCCGGGAAAGCCGACCAGTACGTCGACTCCGATCGCCGCTTCCGGGATCCGGCTGCAAATGAAAAGGACGAGTTCTTCGAACGCCTCTGCAGTGTACGGTCTTCCCATCTTTTTTAGGATTTTGTCGTCTCCGCTTTGCAGCGGAATATGAAAATGGGGGCAGAAGCGGGAGGACGCGGCGACAAGCTCGACAATGGCCGGGGTCAACTCCCCGGGTTCGATGGAGCTCAGCCGAATCCTTTCGATGGCCGTTTCATTTTCGATTTTTTTCAGCATCGCTTGAAGGTCGATTCCAGGGTCGAGGTCGGCCCCGTAGGCCCCCAGATGGATCCCGGAAAGCACCGCCTCGTGGAAGCCGGCCGCTTGAAGCTCCCGAATGTGGGAAACCACCTCCTCTGCCGGCATGCTTCTGCTCCGGCCTCGGGCGTAGGGAACGATGCAGTAGGAGCAGAAGCTGTTACATCCGTCCTGAATCTTGAGGACCGGCCGGGTACGGTCTCCGTCCATCGGAACGGAAACCGGCGAAAACGGCTGGAGACCATCGATGGGAAATACCGCCACATTGGAAGCCGCGTCATTCGGCCGCTCAGCGACGACTCTTTCCGGAATCCGGCTTTTTTCGGTGTTGCCGCAGATGAAGTCGACCCCGTCGATTTTCCGGATTTCCTCGGGCGCCACCTGGGCATAGCATCCGCTGACCACCAGCCGGGTTTCGGGATGTTCCCGGCGGATTCGGCGAATGGCTTGGCGGGACTGCATCGCAGCCCTGGCGGTCACCGTACAGGTGTTGACAATCACCAGGTCAGGTTCGACGCCCGGCGCCGCCTGATACCAGCCGCCGTCTTTCAATTGCTGGGCCAGGGAGTCTGATTCGCACTGGTTGACCCGGCAGCCGAGAGTGACGATGGCGAAGCGACGCGTTGTAGGATGGTCATTCATGAGTATAAACTAAGAGGGCTCCGTTTCTTTCTGTCCTCTGTTGTCTGTCGTCTTGTTCTTGCCGACATCGGACATCTATCTTTACTTCCCAGCCTCCCAGCTTCCCAGCTTTCCAGCGTCCCAGCCTATGCAATGATTCCCGCCCCGATCACTTCATCTCCTCGATAGAAGACCGCCCCCTGGCCGGGGGTGACGGCGGCCTGGGGACGGTCGAAAACGACCTCCACCGTCTCGGCGTCGACGGGTATTACGGTCGATGTGGCACCGCCGTGCCGGTAGCGGATTCGGGTCCGGGCCTGAAACGGGGTTTCGGGCGGCGTTCCCGGCCACTGGACCTTCTCGACGCGGCACCGGCCGGCGTAGAGAGCCTCCTTGAATCCCACCACCAGCCGGTTGTTTTCCCTGTCCAGCCGGACCACGTAGTAGGGTGCGGCGGCCGGCACGTTGATGCCCCGGCGCTGGCCCACGGTAAAACCGTAAAGCCCCTTATGCTCACCGATCACCTTTCCGCCTACGTCCACGATCGGCCCGGGCCGCATGGCCTCCGGATCCCGCTCGGCCAGGAACCGTTTGTAGTCATCTCCCCGGAGAAAGCAGACATCCTGGCTCTCGCTCACCGCCGGAACAAGGCCTTTTTTGTGTGCAAGGGCCTTTACTTCCGTTTTTGTCGTCGAGCCCAGGGGAAACACCGCGCGGCCCAGATGAGCAGGGGTCAGAAATGCCAGGAAATAGGACTGGTCCTTGCTTCGGTCCGTCCCCCTCAGCAGCCGGGGCGAGCCGTCGGGCGACTTTCCGATGCGGGCATAGTGGCCGGTGGCCAGCTTTTGGGCGCCCATTTGCCGGGCCCTGTCGAACACGGCCTGAAATTTGATCACGGGGTTGCATACCAGGCAGGGGTTGGGTGTTTTTCCCTCCCGGTAGGTCCGGGCAAAATAGCGGACCACCCGCTGTTCGAATTCAGTCCGGACATCGACGATGTAAAGCTCGATTCCGAGCCGCTCCGCCATCGGCCTAATTCGATCGGCGGCGGCAGAAGCCGGATCCGGACAAGGGGCAGCGCCCGGAGGCGATTCGTATCCGGTGATGAAATGAACCCCGAAAATCGAAGCCCCCTGTTCCTTGAGCAGGTATCCCGCCACGAGGGAATCCACTCCGCCGCTGAGCGCAACGGCGATCTTTTTTTGATTTCGGATCATTTTCGAAGCATATAAATTCGCGCAGCGAATTTATTCGAAGAAGGCGGAGTTCGTCGGCCGGACCTCCATGGCCCGGGTAGGGCAGGTCGGAACGCAGAGCTCGCAAACGCTGCATTTTTTCTGGTCGAAGAAAACCGTCATCTCCGGCCTTTGTACCACGAGGGCGCCGGTGGGGCAGACCGCGGTGCAGGCGCCGCAGTGGGTGCATTTGTTATGGTTCCGCCGAACTTCCTGGCCCGCATTTTGCACTTTGATGCCGTGGGATTTGAGGTACTTGACCCCTTCTCGGAAGTTCTTGCGGCTGCCGGAGAGCTCGAGCACCATCACCCCCTCCTTGCGGGGGAGCACAGCGGCGTTGAGAATGTTGAAGGTCAGGTCGTAGTCCTTTACCAGGTAGCAGACGATCGGTTTTTCGACTTCTGTATTGGGGAATCGAAGAATCAATATTTTCGAGTACATGGCACTCTCCGGATAAAATCGCTCACGCGATTTTATAAAGGTTTCGCATTCTGCGAAACCGAAAAAAAGTGTGTCTGCATCGGCCCGGATTCTGAAAATCCTGCGGGCCGATAGGCTCCCCTGCAACGGATTACCTTGGAAGCCCGATCCCCCAAACCTCCGGGAATTTTAATAAAAAAAAGTTTAAAATGTTCGAAGCAGAATGTCAATAACCGCAAAATGGCGGAGGTTCTGGAAAAGCGGGGACCCGCAAAACTTTTGCTAATGTGAAACTATGTTAAAATGGCACAGTTTCACGTTTGATCTAACTGATCGGCTCCGCCGGTCAGAGGCAGGGCTCATGTGAAACTTCGCCCGAAGTCGGGGTTTTTCGTAGGGCACGACCTCCGTGTCGTGCCGCACGGAACGGCACGGAGGCCGTTCCCTACATAGGCAGAGACTTCGGCAAAAGTTTCTTTCTTGATCAAACTGACCGCCTCTCGGGCAGCGGCGGTGCTGACATCGGATCCCATCGAGTCACCGTGCTTGCCTCCGGCCATGAAAAATGAAAAATTCGAAGCACGAAATCCGAAATTCGAATGACCCAAACAACAGCAGATATTCAGAAGGTTTTCGGTTTTTTTGCCCTTGGACCTTGTTTTGGTCATTTGAAAATTCGGATTTTGAATATATTTTGGCCTGCGCTGATGTTAGGGTTCCTTTGGGGCGAGGTCGTATACCGGCAGCAAATTATCCATTTCGCGGCATCATGAATCCCGAAAGTTGAGTGATAAGTATATGAACTCTTACGCTTATCGGACGACGGGCCTTGCCATCAAGGCCCTTTCCTCCTTCCTGCGGGCCAAGGTGCGCGTCCACGGTGAAGAGAACCTGCCTTCCGGCGCTCTGATTTTCGTCATCAATCATTTCACGCGAATCGAAACCCTGCTGATGCCCTATCATATTCATCGGCTCATCCGAATGCCGGTCTGGTCTCTTGCCGCACCCGAACTCTTCAAGGGTGCGCTGGGGACGTTTCTGGACCATGTGGGCGCCGTTTCCACGAAAAACCCGGACCGGGACAAGCTGATCGTCCGGAGCCTGCTGACCGGGGATGCGGCATGGATCATCTTCCCCGAAGGACGGATGGTCAAAAACCGCAAAATCATCGAAAAAGGACAGTTTGCCATCTCCTTTGCCGGCGGCCGCCACGCGCCCCACACCGGCGCTGCATCCCTTGCCCTGAGAACGGAATTTTACCGCCGGCGTCTGGCAGAAATGCAGCACAGCAATCCGGAGGAAGTAAAACGCCTTCTCGACCGGCTTCACATCGAAGCTATTGAACCGGTACTCGAAAAGAAAACCTTCATCATTCCCGTCAACATCACCTACTATCCGATCCGGGCCCGGGAAAACCTGCTCAGCGTCCTGGCCGCCCGTTTCGTGGGCAATCTTCCGGAGCGGGCCATAGAAGAGCTGATGACCGAAGGGACCATGCTCCTGTTCGGTGTGGACGTGGATATCCGCTTCGGCGCTCCCATTGCCGTCGCCCCGTATCTGCGCAGCCGCGTCATCGAAAAGGACATCGGCGCCGTTCGGCCCATCGATTTCGACGAGCCGATTCCCTCGATCCAGGCCATGCGCCGGGCCGCCCTCCGGCTCATGAAACAGTACATGACGGCCATCTACGACATGACCACCGTAAACTTCGACCACCTGTTCGCGGCCATGATCCGCGAGCGTCCCGTGGACCGAATCGCCGAAGCGGATCTTCTGCGCCGGGTGGTCTACGTGATCGCCTGCGGCATGAAAAAGGCGGGCGTCCACCGGCATGGCACCCTCGAAGAAAGCCCGTTTCATCTGCTCACCGACGACCGGCATCACCGGTATCGCGATTTTATCGAGCTCGCCGAGGAAAAGGGAGTCGTGCAAAAAGAGGGGGGCTTTCTGATTCGAAATCGAGCCCGGTTCGATTCGGTGTTTGATTTCCACAGGGTGCGCATCGACAACCCGGTGGCGGTCATGGCAAACGAGATCGAGCCCCTGACGCGCCTTCTCAAGCGAATCCGCCGCGCGGCCTGGCTGCCGCGATTCTGGGTGCGCCGGCGGCTTTCCCGGATGCTCATCGGAGAGGCGCTGGCTGAATTCGACAACGATTATCGCTGCCATTTTCTGGCCAAAGAGTGCAAACCGGTTGGAATCGGTACGCCGCTGCTGGTCAGAGGAAAGTTTCGCGGTACCGGGGTGCTGTTGATTCACGGCTACATGGCCGCGCCGGCCGAGGTCCGGGAGCTGGCCCTGTTTTTGGGAGGACTTGGATACTGGGTGTACACCCCCCGGCTGCGGGGCCACGGTACCGCCCCCGAGGACCTGGCGCAGAGAAGCTATATGGAATGGATCGAGTCCGTGGAGCGGGGCTACGCGGTGATCAGCGGGATCTGCAAAAACGTGGTCGTCGGCGGATTTTCCACCGGTGCCGGGCTGGCCCTCGATCTGGCCACCCGGGTGCGGCAAATCAATGCGGTGTTTGCAGTGGCCCCCCCGTTGCGGCTTCAGCACATGTCGAGCCGCTTCGTTCCGGCCGTGGATGCCTGGAACCGGATCATGAAAAGAGCCAGAATGGACGGTGCGCAGATGGCGTTTGTCGAAAACCGGCCGGAAAACCCTCACATCAACTACCTTCGCAATCCGGTCGCCGGCGTGCGGGAGATCGAGCGGTTGATGGAGTCAGTAGAAGAACGGTTGCCGGATCTGACAATACCTGCGCTGGTGGTCCAGGCCAGCGACGATCCGGTGGTCGATCCGAAGGGATCCCGACGGATTTTCGACCTGCTCGGCTCCGAAGACAAACGCTACTTGCTGTTTCATTTCGACCGGCACGGCATTTTGCTGGGACCGCAGTCGAATATCGTGCACCGGAGCATCGCCGATTTCATTCAAAGTGTGGAACGAAAATGACTTTTCGGCCGGTTTTCGAGCGAGGGGTTCGACTCTCTGGGAAAAACGCACCCCTGGAGTGGGCGAGGGCCGGCCATCGGCACCCAAAGGCCCTGATTTTTGCACCGCCGCTGATTGGAGGCGCAGCCGCTCAGCAGATGCGGATCTATCGGCCATTGATCCGGGGCGGCTACGATCTATTCAGCTTCAGCTATTCCGGCCACGGCATCTCGGGCGGCCGCTTCTCTCTTGCCGCTTCGATTCGCGATACCCGCCATGCGCTTTTTCATGCCGCGGCCGAAGCCCGGCGCCGGAAAATCCCCCTTTTCGGACTGGCCGCGTCCTATTCGGCGATTCCGCTGCTCAGTGCGGGGCGGATGAAGCCGCCTCCCTTTTCCAAACTGGTGTTGATCAATCCCGTGACCCGGTTGTGCCCGTTTTCGGTGCTGCGCTCTTTCTGGTCTTTCTGCCGCCGGCAGCCGCAAGGCGCCCCTTTCCAGGCAAAGCCGCCAAATCCCCTGAAGACCTATCTCAATTCTCTGTTTCCGGGGATCGGCAAAGGGCTGAATCGTTTCGGGACCCTCCGGCGCAGCAGGGCCCGTTTGTTGAAAATCCTGGTCGAGGCGAGCTTGCAAAACCCGCTTTCCGGTGTGACGCTGGCCCGCACTCCCGCCCTTTGCCTGTATGGGCGGCAAGACGACGTCCTTCGGATTTTCCATCCGGAAATGGGCCAGGACTATGAGCCGGCCATTCGAACCATATGCCCCCATGCCTGTTTTCAGGCTTATCCGGGCGGGCACTTTCTTCGCTCCCTGAAGGCCCGGGCCGTCGTCGAAGAATCGATCCTGTATTTCCTCGCCCGGGGGGAATGTCAAACATGAACTCAACACCGGAGGACGGCTGTTTTCGGATCGCTCTCGTCTCGCCGCCCTGGCCGCTGTTCAACCGGCCGTCGATCCAGCTTGGCTCATTGAAAGCCTTCATCCAATCGCGATTTTCCCGCCGGAGTATCCAGGTCGAGGCGCATCATTTCTACCTCGAAGTGGCAAAGCAGGTCGGATACCGGCGCTATCACGACATTTCCCAGCGGATGTGGCCGGCCGAGGCGGTTTTTGCCGCGCTTCTTTACCCGGAGCAGCGTCCGGCCGCGGCGCGGCTTTTCCAAAAAGAGACCGCCGGAATGGACGGCGTTTTGGGAAAAAACTTTGACAGGATCGTCGAATCGTCTCGGAAGGCGGCGGCGCAATATGTGCAGGCCACGGACTGGAAGCGATACGGCCTGGTTGGCTTCAGTATGTGTTTGTGCCAGATGACGTCGACCCTGTATTTGATCCGCCGGATCAAACAGCGGTGCCCGGGGCTGCCGGTGGTTGTTGGGGGCGGGCTTTTCGAACCGGATTCAATGCAGGCGTTTTTTCGCATCTTTCCGGAAATCGATGCTGTCGTGCTGGGAGAAGGAGAGCGCCCCTTGGAGAAGATCGTGGCTCACCTCATGGAGGGAAACCCCATCGGCGATCTTCGGCAAACCGGCGGGGTGATCACCCGCACCGGCATCGAGCCCGGAAAACGGACCGCCTTTTGCCAGGTTCCGGAGCTGGACCGGCTTCCGGTTCCCGATTTCGAAGACTACTTCCGTCTTCTGAAATCCTTCGGTCCGGGCGACACCTTTTTCCCAACGCTGCCGCTGGAGATCTCCCGCGGCTGCTGGTGGCAAAGCAGCAAAGCAGAAAGGGGCAAAAGGGGGTGTGCCTTTTGCAATCTGAATCTTCAATGGTCCGGATACCGGTCCAAGAGCCCGAAGCGGGCGGCGGCTGAAATCGATGAACTCACTTCCCGCTACCAGGCCCTGTCGGTCGCCCTGACGGACAACCTGTTGCCCCGCCGGGAATCCCAGGAAACATTCGACAGAATCGGATCGTTGGGGAAAGATCTGGCGCTGTTTGCCGAACTTCGGCCGACCACCTCTCCGGACCTGCTTCGAAAACTTGGTGCCGCCGGGGTGCGGGAGGTGCAGATCGGGATCGAAGCCCTGAGCAGCCGGCTGCTGAAAAAGCTGAACAAGGGCACTTCAGCCATTCAGAACCTGGAGACGATGAAGCATTGCGAGGCTTTGGGGATCAAACAGACATCGAATCTGATTCTCTGTTTTCCCGGCAGCGATCAGGAAGATGTCCGGCAGACCCTTCGGGCCCTCGATTTTGCCTCCCCCTTCCGACCCCTGAAAACGGTCTACTTCTGGCTTGGCGTCGGAAGCAGGGTTTACCGGAATCCGCGCCGGTTCGGCCTGAAAGCGGTGTACAATCACCCGCGCTACCGGGCGCTTTTTCCCGCCGAGGTAACCGGTTCGGTGCGTCTTCTGGTTCAGACTTACCGGGGGGACCGCGTCTTGCAGCAGCGGCTTTGGCGGCCGGTCAAGCAAAGGGTCCGGCAGTGGATATCCGACTATGCCGAATTGAAGCGCAGCGGGGAAGGGCCGATCCTCGGCTTCCGGGACGGAAGGGACTTTTTGATCATCCGCCAGCGCCGAACCGGGGGCGAGCCGATCCATCACCGGCTGACCGGAACCTCGCGGAAAATCTACCTTCATTGCAGCCGGCACCGGTCCTTTAACACCATCCTGCAGCGGTTTCCGGAGTTTTCCGAGGACAAAATTCGTTCTTTTCTGCACATGATGATCGAAAAACGGCTCATGTTCGAAGAAAACGACCGCTACCTGAGCCTGGCGATTCCCCGGAATCCACAGTGAAAGGCACCTTGGTGAAAGTATCCAGAGAATTTCCGAGGACCCCGGAGCGTTGGGTCAGCAGGCAAAAATTTCCCCTGGAATAAAGTTTTTTTCATATAAATTCTGCCCCCCGGTCCTATGGGGGGCAGAATTTATTGGCAGATATCCCGCAGCTTCTGATCGTAGAGCAGTCCCACGCCGTAATCGCTTCTGCGGAAGAACTTCTCTTTTGACGGCCCCACGATCTGCATCTCCGGATTCTTTTTCTGCACTTCTATCGCGATGTTCATCTCCTTGGTGCAGCCGGTGCTGAAGGTGGCGTCTTTTCCCACCCATTCCGGCGGCACCCGGCTTTCCATCAGCGCAAAGGCCCGGGCGATGTCCTCGTAGGTTTGAAAGCGCCAGATGTCGATGTAGCCGCTTCTCTGGACGATCTCCCACATGTACATCAAATCGTCGGCGTCCATCCCCGGTTCGAAGTATTCGGACGGGTTGATGATGAAGGTTTGGGCGTACGCCTTTTTCAGGTGTTCGATGAGCACCGACATGATTTTCTTTGCGGTTTCGACCTTTCCGGGAATCGATCCGACGATGCCGCTGTAGAACATCACCGTCTTGCCCTTTTCCTTGGCGGCGGCCATCTCGTTGATGATGGCCCGTGCCTTGTGTTCGAGATCCCGGTAGGTGTACTTGACCACCGAAGGATGCCTCGGTTTGAGCCGGATGTCGACTTCTCCATTTTTGCCCGGGGAGAGGTTGAAGATGTCCTGGGTGAATTGAAAATGGCTTTTGAAAAACCGGCGGTGCTGGTCCGGCCCCCGGGAGACCACGGCATCGACCTCTTTGAAGACCCTTGCAAAAGTGGTGCTGACCAGCAGCAGGTTGACGTTTTCCCGGGTCCCATCGGAGACGGCGATCATGTTGTGTTCGCTTCTCAGGATCTCGACAAGCTCGTTTTTGTTCAGCTTCTTTTCCCGGAGATAGTAGGCCGTGGAAAGTTCGGTCCCCAGAGCCTCGTCTCCGTGGGCGTCGTCGAAATCGACCTTCGTATAGACCGGTCCGTCCTTGAAGGCGATGACCACCTTGTGGCCCAGGCGGGCAAGAAGACGGATGATCACCAGGTCGACCATGATTTCGCCCGACTCGTCCGCCATCCAGAGGATTTTTTTCGGCGCCAGCCCCGGGCTTTCTGCGGAGACCTCACCCTGGATCCCTAAAAACTTGAAAAAGGCTTCCACTCCGTTTCCGGTGAAGCGTTTTTGAAAAAGCTTCAGGTAGTCTTCTTGAGTAAAACGGATGGCGTTGTCGTCGGTCCAGAGCGAGTGCTCCACGGCCAGGGAAAGGAGGCGCTTGAGTTCGATGAAACGGAGGCGCTCTCTTGCGCCGATAAGGGTCCGGTGTTTGCCGCCGATGTCTTTGGTTTCCAATTGGTTGAGGGCGGTCTTGCACGCCCGGGACGCCAGGGCATTGGCGGCCCGGAGGTTTCTCATCCCCTTTTCGCAGATATACGGGTCGGCGATCTGGGTCCGGTTTAAAAAGATGTTGACCAGGCGCTTTTCCAGCCGGGACGGCACCATGATCTCGTCCCGGGTTTCATGGTCGAACTTGATTCGGAGCAAAGACTCAAGGTAGGCCTTTTCCCGCTTGTCGTCGATGAGCCGGTCGATCAGTTGAAGCACCCGGTCGGATACGGCCGAATACTTTTCCTGGAGAAACGCGGATCGCTCCCGGTTTATGATCGCTTCGAACATCGCGTCCGAGCAGGGATAATAGCGCTCTTCGTTTTCCGTGTAGACCATGAACCGGACCTGCTCGGGGGTGCCGACATGTTCCGGGTAGGCGAAATAGTCCATGTGGTTTTCGATGAAAAACGCCGTGTACCAGGCGTCCCGCTTGGGATCCACGTAGAGAACATACGGCTCGGCCCCGCAGATGCGGCCGGCGGCTTTCGTTTTTCGGGCAGACATTGTTTGCTCCTTAAAAACTTTCCGATGCCTCATCCATCTAACTAAATGCGGTTCTCTATAAAGCTCAAGTAACCTCATGGAGGGCCACGCTCCGTCGTGGCCGGGATTTGGTCGTTAACGGCAACGCGGCCACGACGGAGCGTGGCCCTCCAAGCCAAAACCCCACGGCCTCCGGCTCCCCGAAACCGGAGCTTGAGGATTCCGGATAAGCGCATAACTAAACTTTCGGGTTTCATCTCCCTTGGGGCGAGTTCGTATACCGGCAGCAAATTATTCATTTCGCTGAATCATGAATCCCGAAAGTTGAGTAAAAAAATGACAGACCAGCAGCGACCCAAAAGTCTCCTATACATGATCCAAAAGTTGCACCAGCTCCGTCACCACCAGATCCGGCTTCGTGTCCCGGCAGTCCGGGTCATCCTCTCTCAGCCGAAGGGAGCGGGCGTCTCCGGCAAAAAGGGCGGTCTGAAACCCGGCCCTTTGCGCGGCCGCCACGTCGTTTCGCATGTCGTTTCCCACAACCAGCGCCTGATCCGGCGAAACGCCGAGGTGTTGGAGGCGGCGGGCAGCGGCAATAAAGAGGGCCGTCGACGGCTTGGCCACCCCGAATCGATACGAGTAAATCTGTAGTTCGGGATCGAAACCGAGCCCTTCGGGGGGATTGCCGAAAAACCAGGAAAACAGCCAGGGGGTGAAAAACTGGGCGTTGGAGACGATCCCCATGAAAACCCCCTTTTTGTGGAGGCCGGACAGGGTTTTTTCAGCCCCGGGCATGGGATAGACCGGGTTGACGATCAGTTCGTATTCTACGGCAAAACGGCGGGCCAGGCTGCGGTCGTCTATGCCGAGCACGGCCATCCAGACCCGGTCGATTTCGACCTCGGGCGCTTCGATGCCTTTCTTGCTTTTTTCCCGGTGCACCGCTTCGATCTGTTCGAAAAATGCCTCGGTCAGTTCCTCAGGCGGCCGGGCAAGCCTGTATTTTCGAACCAGCCTTTCGATTTTTTGGCCCTGGGTCTGGCGCCGCATCGTTCCGATATCCCCGGAGCCGCTGATGAACAGGGTGCCGTAAACGTCGAACAGCACCGCATGGACGCTTTTTTGCAGGCGGCCGAAAGGCTTCATGCCCGTGGGAAGGGGAGAGAGGGCAAGAACATAGTCTTCGATCTCTTTTCTATCGATCATACGGGCACCACTTGAGCAGGCTGAAGGTCTCCGGCTGCAGGAAAAAGGCGAGCAGTGCTGTTTTGTCCACCTCATGGCGGACCTTTTGGACGGTTACCTGACGGTAGGCCTCCAGGAGCCGCTTTCGGTAGACCGGCAGGGCGTACCGGGAAAGGACGATCCTCCGGTTGTTTGCGATGCAGGCGTCTTTATCCTCGATGCGGCCGGGATGCTCGAGAAACGGGTTTGTCTCGATGAGCGCATGGCGCAGGTCCGGCGCTTGGAGCACGCTGAGGATCACCTCTTTTTGGGCGGATTCATCCAAAAGTCCGAAGTCGACGGTGCCGTCCGCCGAGATCGACTCCCAGGCGCGTCGAACCTCGCCTGCAGAAGAAGGCCGCTGGAACTGGTTGCAGGCCTGCCGGAAACATTCAGCCCACCGGTGTTGAAAACCGTTTTCTTCGATCCAGGATACCGGCACGGCCAGCCGGGCGTACAGGTGATCGAGCCGGACGCCGTCTTTTTCAAAATCCCGGCAGATGTCGGCAAGCTTGCGTCCCCAGAGAAGCTTGCCCGCCGTCCACGGCTCCAGAAAGGAAAACCCGAAACCCTCGGTGATGCTGGTGGTGAGCAAAAAACGGCTTTCACTCACCAGTTTTTCAAAATTGCCGGAAAGCCCTGCTTCGAATTCCACGGAAAGGCCGTGCTGTCCAACAAAATCCTTCCAATCCCGGTAGCTGTCCATGTCGGCGGCGCTGTTGGGCGGCCGGGTGATGCTCAACTCGGCAGGCGGGGCAAAGAACAGGGAAAGCAATATGGCCTCGCCGATGTTTTTGCGGCGGATGGCCCGAACCGGGTAAAGAATTCTTTTGCCTTCGACGCCGCTGTCTTTGCCTGCAGGGAGGGGTCTGACGGTGTTGGGAATCCAATGAAGTCCTTCGGGTTTGAGGCCGGCCTCGCGCAGGAGACGAAAATCTCTGGAGTTGATGACGGCCCAGTGGCAGTCCGCCGGGTAGGGCTCTTTGAAATAGGCCTGGGGGCGGCCGTCTTCGGCTAAGTCGTGGACCTGGCACAGGAGTCTGACCCCCGCTTTTTGCAGGTGATGGAGTATTTTGAGGAGATTTCGGTTCTTGGCCAGGGTCGGATTGTGGACGTGGATCAGGTCGAAGCCCTCCGGCCAGTGCCGGTGCAGGGCTTTGAGAACGGCTTCGGCAACGGTTTGCGGCCGGTGAGGGCGGTATAGCTCGCTGTCGTAGCCCAGGCCGTCCACGGAAATCACCTGTGCCGGAAAGTCGGATTCCGGCAAGCTTCCGCTCAACACCAGGGTGTCGCAGTCCTTCTTGACCGCCTCGACCTGCTGCCGGATGACGGTGGTGACCCCGCCGGTTTTCAGGTGATAGTGAAGATAGGCGATGCGCATGGGTTTGGTTGATTGGTGGAAGGGTTGATTCGTTAAATGGTTGAGTGGTAGATCGAGTGCCTAAAGTGCCTAGAATGCCTAAAATGCCTAAAATTGATGGAGTCGCTCCGATCCGTCAATCTTGTCGAAAATAGATCTCATCAAATGGCTATTTTTTCAAGAAAAACGGAAGAAATCCGTGACCGGAGTAATGATGTTATCCCTTTTTCCCATTCGACGATTCGACAAATCAACCCGTGAAGCGGATCTGCTCCCATTTGACCGATCAACCAATGAACCAATCAACCATCCCGTTCCTACTTGACCCATTATCCAATCAACCTTTTCAGAAGTCTTGAACATTTCAACCAACCGGCCTACAGTACGCGGCACATGTCATTGAATCGATCCGGGAAAGGGGAGGCGTTCATGCTCAATGCCATCAATACGCTGCTTGTCGTGGTGGATGTCCAGGGAAAGCTGGCGCACCTGATGCACAACCGCGAATCGCTGTTTAAACGACTGAAAAGCGCCATTTGCGGTGCCCAGATCCTGGATCTTCCGATCCTGCTGACCGAGCAGTACCCGGAAGGGATGGGCGGAACCACGCCTGAGATTTCCGCCCTGCTCAAGGACGTCATGCCGATCAGCAAGACCAGCTTCAGCTGCTGCGGCAGCGAAGCCTTCATGGCCGCCCTGAAACAGATCGGTCGCTACCAGGTGCTCCTTGCCGGCATCGAGGCTCATGTCTGCGTGCAGCAGACCGCCCTGGATCTGCTCGACGACGGCTACGAAGTCCAGGTGCTGGCAGACGCCGTCTCTTCCCGGGATCCGGAAAACCGGACCCTGGCCTTCGACCGCATGCGCGACGCCGGGGCGATCGTCACCAGCACCGAAGCCGCCCTGTTCGAGCTTATGCGCAAATCCGAAGGCCCGGCCTTCAAGCAGATCCTGAATCTGGTGAAGTAAGAATGGTTGAGTGGTTAGTTGGTTGATTGGTCAATCTCTTTTAAAGAGTGGGCAGGTGGTTTTTCGCCTTCGTGGCGGCCGCCGGCATTCTGATCGATCATTCCCAGGACCACGCGCAGGGAGATTCATTTAAGCGGATTGCGGATGGTGATGCCTTCGATTTTTTGACCGTCGTTCAGGTCCTCGGTCAACAAGACAGCGGCGTTGAGGTTGTACGCCGCCGCCACGATCATGGCATCCCAGAAAGATAGGTTGTTTCGTTCTTCGATTTCGCTGGCCTGAAGAACGACGGCGCCGTCGTTGACGGCGACTTCCCAGGTCAGGTAGTTGGAGACGATTCTTCTCGCGAGGGGTTTTTCCAGGGGGAACGGAATTTTTCGGGTCAACGTGACATAGAGTTCCTGGAGCACCTGGGTGCTGACGGCACCGCGGCGGGTTTCCCACAGACCTTCGACGACCTCCCTGGCCGTCCGATTTTTGATGCCGGCATCCCGGTCGTGGGCATACACCAGAACGTTTGTGTCCACGAAGGTCTTATCGTTCATGGAGTTCATCTCTTGTCCAGGATATCCGGCCGCCAAGATGATATCCTTTTTCCAGAATCTCTCGGGCGTTTCGTTTGGCGGCCTGATATCGGTCTTCCTTCTCCACGAGGCCTTCCAGCAGATCCGCCAGCATCTTGCTGATCGAGGTGTCTTTTCTTGCAGCGATCAGCTTTCCTTTTTTCAACAATTCCTTTTCGATGCTCAAGGTAATGTTCTGCTTCATGGCCGCCCCCTCATTGTTGATACGCAATATACGTGTAACACGTAATTTGCGTGGAATCAAGGTCGGCTATGAGAAGTCGCAGCCGCAAAAGGTTTTCGAGGCAATAAAGCTGGGCTCCCACGGCAGGAGGACGGCGGTCGGCGAAAATCTGTTTTCATTGGTTTTAAATGGGCAGGCCGCTGCGTCCTTTGCAGCGGCCTGCCCATTTAAAACTTCCACATGACCGGATTGTCGTCCAACCGGTCGGTGACGGTGCGGCCGATCCGGTCCATTTCGGCAAGGTCCTCATCGGTCAGCCGGACCGATGCGGCCTGGGCGTTGGCCGATGCCTGTTCGGCGTTTCGGGCGCCGGCGATGGCGCAGGTGTTTTCGTGGGAGATCACCCAGGCCAGGGCAAGCTGGGCGAGGGTGGCCCCATTTTTCTCAGCGAGGGGGCGCAGGGCGTCCACGGCGTCGAGGACTTTGGGATAGAGGTCTGCAGAAAAAAGCCGGTTTTTGGCCCGGTGGTCTCCCTTTTCGAATTTGTGGTCCGGGCCGAATTTGCCGGTTAAAAAGCCCTGGGCCATGGGGGAGTAGGCCATGATCGTGATGTCGTTTTCCCGGCAATACGGCATGGCGTCGGCTTCGACCTGCCGCCAGAAAAGCGAGTAGGGAGGCTGCAGGCTGTCGATCCGGCCGAATTGGGCGGCTTCGGCGATCTGGTTCCGGGAAAAATTGGACACCCCGATGGCCCGAATCTTTCCCTGGTTCTTTAGATCGTTTAAGGCGCGCATGGTCTCTTCGATGGGAACCTTTTTGCTTCCAAAGGAGCCCGCCGGCCAGTGAATCTGATACAGATCGATCCAGTCGGTGCCCAGGTCCTTCAGAGACTGGTCGCAGGCTTTCATGACGCCGTCATAGTGAAGGCTGTGGGCAAAGACCTTGGTAGCGATGACGACCTGGTCCCGCACATCGGAAAGCGCTTTTCCGACGATCCGTTCCGAGTGTCCGTCGCCGTATACGGTGGCGGTGTCGAAGGTGGTGATGCCCGCATCGTATGCCGCCCGGATCGCCTTTTCGGTTTCAATGTCGTCGATGCCGGTCCACATGGTCTTTCCGGCCTGCCAGGTGCCCATGAGGATCGGGGTGATTTGGATGGCGGATTGGCCCAGAGAAATTTTTTTCATTGGTGATTCTCCCAGATTGGATGAAAATGAACAAAATGCCTAAAATGCCTAAAATGAGCTAAAATGCCTAAAATAAGGGTGTCGCTTCACTCCTTCTATTCGATAGGAGGCCTGCCACTGAGCGCTGGGGCGATCAGATTGATCAAGGGTGAAACTGTGCCATTTTGGCATAGTTTCACATGAGAGGTCCGAAATTGTCCGAAACTGTCCGAAACTGGTGTTTCTTTGCTGACATCGGACATCTGACCTCTGACATCGGCCATCTGGATTCCCTTTGGTTTTTCATGCATCCCAGCCTTCCAGCAAGCTAACCTTCCAGCCTTTTTCCATACCACACCGCCAGCCAGATGGTGGGCTCGTCGGGGGCGGTCCAGGCGACCCGGTGCCGGACTCCGGCGGGGATGTTTACATAGCTTCCCGGAGCAAGGTCCACCTTCTGGTTTCCGTCTTCGAATTCGAGCCGGGCGGCGCCGCGCAGCAGCAGCACCCACTCGTTTTGGTCCTGGTCGTACCAGAATCCGGGCGCAGAGGAATGGCCGCAGGACACGATCCGTTCGATTCGGGTGGCGCCGTCGCCGGCGATTTCTTCGAACACCTCTTCGGGCAAATCGTCGGGCAGCGTTTCGGTCAAATTTCCGGTGTCGATTCGGCTCATCGGCGACCTCCTGTCAATCGCACCCGGACCATTTTGAGCGGGGTATCACCCCCTCGACTTGCATACTGGATATTCATGTCTCATTGTTTATAAAGGATGGTTCATACTCGAAACGAAAATCCGAAACCAACGGAGGCGACCATGGATTCAAGAAAAATATCCAGTCAGGACCGTCAGTGCATCGCCGGCTGTATCTTCAAATATTACGGCAGCAGTGACGTTTCCGCCGACGATGAGCGGCACGAGAAAAGCTATGAGCAGTGCCTGGAAAGCTGCCGCATCTGCTGATAAATTCGCTTCGCGAATTTATTGGAAGCGGCTGCGCCGCTTGAAAAAATAGATAGATAACATAGCGCCCCTGTCGAGACGGCAGGGGCGTTTGTTTATTCCGATCAATCGGATGCATCCGAACTGGATTTTGCGCTTATCAGGAATCCTCAATCTCCAGTTTCGGGGAGCCGGAGGCCGTGGGGTTTTTGGCTTGGAGGGCCACGCTCCGTCGTGGCCGCGTTGCCGTTAACGACCAAATCCCGGCCACGACGGAGCGTGGCCCT